>DASTGU010000184.1:0-2861 GCA_035718845.1 Gemmatimonadaceae bacterium
ATCAACACTTCGTGGGACGACGACGGTGAAGCGTTGTTCAATCAGACGTGGTACGGCGATCTCTTCGGCGCGGCTGCCGCATGGCAATCAGGAGAGAGCAGCATCGACGCGTTCGCGTCGAGCTATGGCCGCGTGTTTCACGGCGACATGAGCGGCAAGGTCGACGAGGCACAGCGCAAGCTCTCGGCGGCGCATGCTTTATTGAGCAATGCGAAGGTAGGCGATGCAAGCAATTACCTGTTCTGGCTGGATCCGTGGAGTGACGAAGGCCGCAGCATGTCGCAGCGCATCAGACCTTACACCCACGATCTGCGCATTCTTGCCGAGTCGACACTGGTTTTGCTCGATCAGGCGTCGCCGAGTATTACGCGAGAGCTCGATGCGATCGAGGCGATGAAGCTGGGTGCGCGGCGGATGGATTTCATCGGGATGAAGTTCCAGTTCGCGGATGAAGTGGTGGCGATGTACGACCGCGCGCGCGATACGACGAGCAAGGCGCCGCAACGGGATCTGGCGGACATCACCGGCGTGAATGGCAGGCTACAGGATTTGCGCGACGGTCTGTCTTTGATTCGCGACGAGTACGAGAAGGCATGGCTGCGGGAGAACAGGCCGTACTGGCTGCACAATGTTCTGGCGCGCTACGATCTGGCGACGCAGTTATGGATCGAGCGCGGTGACAGGGTCAATCTCGCGCGGCAGGAGTGGTACCGCAGCCACCGGTTGCCGCCGGCGGAGAGCATCGGAATTCCGGCGAGCATGCCGGGCCTGGCGCCGTACCCGAGGTAAGAGCGCGTCATTGGGGGCTGATTACGGCGCTACGATGACCGTATCTGGCTGCAGTTTCACCTTTCCATAGTAGCCTGACACTTGATACGTACCCGGCAAAACCTCAGCTCTGCGGGTACTAAATCCGACGCGAAATTCGATCAGCCGCTGCTTAACCTCGAACGGCTTGAAGAAAACCGCCGAGGAGTCTGTGTCGACTATGTCACCGCCGTGACCGCCTGAAGATCCGCGAATGTCGTAGCCAAAAGTGTCGAGTACATTTTTGCCGCCTGGTACTATCGCAACGACCGCGCTCGGTCGCGGATTCCGAACAGTGACCATCAACTCCAGCCATCGCTCGCCGTCGGATTCTCGCGGAAGAAGTTCTGCGTGGGAGAAAACCTCCAGTGAGTCTGGCGCAAGTATCAGACTATTCGATGCGGGCGGGTGCCATGGTCCTGCATCTTTGACGCAGAGGTCCTCGCACTCCACGAGCGCCGCACATTTCCCCAGAAACTGCGAGCGGGGGTGACCTGTACGACGCAGTAAAGCGTGCAGCATCTCATGCCGAACCGCCGGTCCGTCGTCAACAAGTCGCTCAGCGAGCACGATGCGGTTCGTGCGTCGCGTTGTGAAGCCGCCTATCGTTTGTCCGCGATAGGTGAACTGAATACCCGGCACGCTATACCAACGCACGGCATTGAGGTCGCCCGAACGACCGGAGCAGGTCTCGGTCATTGCCCACCAGCGTTTGTAGACCGCTGGCGGTGTGAACGCTTGCGCATTCGATGGCAACGGCGCTGGGATGAATACGCACGACGTGGACACCAGAAGTGCGAGTCCGAGCAGTGCTCCGACGGAACCTGTATGCGACAAACGCATTTAGTGAAGGTCGATACTCACCCTATTACCGACCCCTGGAATCGTAGTTCCAGCCGATGCCCCGTCACCGGTTCTCACATCAGGAGGGCGGAAATCCGCAGCCGCCGCGGGACATGTCCAGCACGAAACTTCTACTTGCCTGCCCGGTCATCACCTTTGACGAGTAATAGAAGTCCTGATCTTCCTGTGGCTGATACCCGACAACGAGCACGCTATCTACTGGCGGAAAAGTCAGAGTGAAAGTTCCGTTGACGGCGCTGGTCCCGCGCGCCAGAGCCTTCGTACCAGCGAGCATACTCTCAAGTTTCACGTACATGCTGTCCATGTGCACAAAGGCAGCGTGCTCATCCGGCACGTCGAGCCTGATCAGCGCCATTGAGTCCAGGTGAGCCTTCAAAGCTCGCGCTTTACTAACCTGGAATGCGGACACATGGACGTGGCCGGCGAACAGCACTTTCCCAACGACTTGGCAGTCTTCCGCTGTCCCAATGAACGTTACAGAACGTGGAGGCGACGCCTCGACCGGATTACGTGAAAGTCCCGCGGCGACAACCAGCAGACCCACGCCGAGCATGAAAGGCTTCACTTCAGGCGACGCGTCTCGGTTTGATTCCAGCCAACGCGTTTGTCTGCGGATCGACGTCGGTCGTCGAGTTGTCGATCATCGGGCAGCAAAAGGGACACTGAGCGAATTCCTCGCGGCGCGCGTCCTCGAGTGAGTTGAACGGTTTGTACTGATGCCCACGCACGATCTGGTCGACGATGCAGTTGCGATTCTCGTTGTCGAGATCGTGTACCTCACGCTGGTACGGGCTCGTGTTGGCGACGTACCGCTCACCGTTCAAATCTGCGTTGTATCTGCGCGACACCAGTAGTGGCCCCGGAAAAGGTGGGACAGCGCCGAGGAAACTGCTCCGTTTCGGCACGTCGAAAGTATTCATTTTGTCATGAACGCGGCGTGAATCATCTATGACATCGCCGTCATGATCGCGGCTACCGAGGCGGAAAGCGCGCGATACCAGTGGTTTCACCAGTGGTAAAACTTTTGCAACACTCGCCTTACTCTATCGCCAGCTAGTCATGTCGTCACCGCCTGAGACCTCAAATCGCGACCCGCTCCAGAACCTGCTGGACGACGCCGAAAGCGAGCTTCGACGCAGGCTGGAGGAGGCGTGCGAGGCAGAGTCAAAGGGCGTGTCGACGGAATCCAC
>DASTGU010000185.1:0-15054 GCA_035718845.1 Gemmatimonadaceae bacterium
GAACCCCACGAAATCGTGTTGCCCTTGCTGTCGGTGATGGTGATGGTGGTGTTGTTGAATGTCGCGCTGACGTGGGCGACGCCTTCCGCCTCGATTACGCGCTTAACCTTTTTGCCAACTGCCATTCGTTATCCCGTTAACCCTTACTTATTTGGTGACTTTCTTCTTGCCCGCGATTGCCCGACGTGGACCCTTCTTGGTACGCGCGTTGGTGTGCGTGCGCTGACCGCGAACCGGCAAACCGCGACGATGACGAATGCCGCGATAGCTGCCAATGTCCATCAAACGCTTGATGTTCATCGCGATCTCGGTGCGCAGTGCGCCCTCGACGCGGTAATCCTTCTCGATCGCCTGGCGAAGCCGATTGGTATCGGCGTCGTTCAGGTCACGCACTCTCTGATCAGCGCTGACACCCGTCGTCTCCAGAATCTCACGCGCGGTCGCGCGGCCGATTCCGAAGATGTAGGTCAGACCGATCTCGAGCTTCTTCTCACGCGGAAGATCGACGCCAGCAATACGCGCCATTTAATCAGCCCTGCTTCTGTTTGTGTTTTGGATTGCGCTTGCAGATGATGCGAGTCACGCCCTGTCTCTTGATGACCTTGCAGTGCTCACAGATCGGCTTGACGCTGCTGCGAACTTTCACGACAACTCCCGCTCGATAGCCAAAGAGGGCCGTAGCCCTCCGAAAATTTCCGAGGTTAGCCTCGCAAATTACATAGCCCGGGCGGGTAATGCAACCCGCGACCGGGTACCGCTTTAGGTCTCGGCGTAGGGTCTCGATTGCCACGACAAGCGTCCACGAAACAGAAGCTCCGAGCCTCAAGCTTGGTGAGCAGCTCGGCAGCGAGCGGCTCTACTCTGTCCGTGCACAGCACCGAGCACGGAGCTAGCTCTGAGCTCAACGCTGCGGTTAAGGGTGATAGCAAAGCTCGGAGCGTAGCTGCTCACTAAGCTTGAGGCTCGGAGCTTCTGTTTTGAAGGTCCCAGCTACGGTCTGTGCACTATACGCCGAATCAAATAGTCTTCATTACCGACCTAAGCTCCGACGCCGGATCCTTTGCCTCCGTGATCATCCGACCGAGCACTATGTAGTGTGCGCCCGCACGAGCCGCCTCAGCTGCAGTAACCGTTCGCTTCTGGTCGTCGGTTTTGCCGCCTGCCGGACGTATACCCGGCACCAGCAGCTTGAGTTTCTCGCCGTATTTGGCGCTGATCTTCTGCGCTTCCTGACCGCTGCACACCACCCCATGTGCGCCGACCGAGGCGCACTCGCCCGCCAGCCTAAGAACTTCCCCGTAAACCTCCAGAGACTTCCGACCCCAGGCCTCCCGCAGCATGGCCGCATCGAGCGAAGTGAGGATCGTAACCCCCAGCACCCCGCACTTGTCCCCTGCTCCTTCCACAGCCGCCGCGATCATTTCCCGCCCACCGGTCGCATGCACGGTCAGCAGCTTCGCCCCGATCGTCGCCGCACTCCGGGCCGCGCCCCGCACGGTATTGGGGATATCGTGAAGCTTGAGGTCGAGGAACACGTCCTTGCCCAGCGCCCGCAAGGTCTGCACGATCTGAGGTCCGGTCGCCGTGAAAAGCTCCCCGCCCACCTTGTAAAATTTGCAGGCGTCGCCGAGTCGATCGACCATCGCCAGTGCCAGATCGGCGCGCGGGAAATCGAGCGCGACAATCGGAATCGGCTTCCGCGTTGTAGCCGGTGCTTCGCGCGTCGCCACCTTCGTCCGGGTGCCGGTTGGTCGTGACGCTGGCATTATCTCACGAATTCCATTGCAGCGTCCCCCTTAGCTCGGCGAGCGAATTGATGTCGTGCTGTGCGCACCATTTCTCGAGGTCGCGAACGACCTTATTCGCCAGTCGCGGCTCCTGCATCGCTGCAGTTCCCATGGCCACCAAAGATGCGCCGGCGATCACGTACTGCACGACATCGGTTGCTTTGCTGATCCCACCAACCCCTACGACCGGAATCTCTACCGCGCGCGCGACTTTGTAAGTCGCCAGCACGCCAACCGGGAGCAATCCTGGCCCGCTCACACCACCAGTGCCGAAGCCGAGCGCGGGCTTTCGGGTCTCGACATCGATCGCCAGCCCCGGCAGGGTGTTAACGACCGTGATGGCGTCGGCACCTGCGTCAGCGGCAACTTTCGCAGTGCGGGCGATGTTGGGCAGTGTCGGTGACAGCTTGACGAAGATCGGCTTACGCGTCGCCGCTCGCGCGCGCCTCACTACGGCAGTCAACGACGTATCGTCGGCACCGAATTCCATCCCGCCCGCCTTCACATTTGGACAGCTCACATTGAGCTCGTAGCCGGAGATTCCAGCGGAATCGTCGAGTCCCGACACCACGCCGCCGAAATCTTCGATCTGATTGCCGACGACGTTCACCAGCACCTTCGCGCGTCGCAGGTTTTGAGCGAGCCACGGCAGATGCTGCTCGCGCACTTCGACAACTCCAGGATTGGCGAGTCCCACCGCGTTGATCATCCCGCCATCGAATTCCGCCACTCGCGGCGCCGGCGCGCCGTGTCGCGGCTCGAGACTCACCGCCTTCGTGACCAGGCCACCCAGCTCGTCGAGATCGATGACGCGCGACAGCTCACGTCCGTAGGCGGCGGTGCCAGCGGCAAGCAAAACCGGATTTTGAAACTGAATCCCCGCGACCGTGACTGCGAGCGCGGAATCGGTCACCGCTAGCGCTGGCCTCCGACTACTCGGGACTCGTAGTGGCCGAGGTAGGCGATGATGGAGTCGCCGATACTCCTGGCCAGCGCCCGCTGGTTCGCCTGGTCGCTCAGATAGGTCGCCTCGGACTGATTGCTGCCGAAGCCGATCTCGATCAGCACTGCGGGCATGTACGAGCCACGCAGAACTGCAAAATTCGCCTGCTGGACACCGCGATTCGGGCCCGGGTGTACCTCGATCAAGCCATCCTGAATCGTCTGCGCGAGGTCGCTCGACTCACGAAGGTGTTCGTTCTGCGCCATGTCGGTGATGATGAAGCTGAGCGGATCTCCCTTCGCCGCATTCGCACCCGTCTCGAACTTCACCGATTCGTTTTCCATGTCCTGCACTCGGCGCTCGTCCTCGGTCTTTGCTTCAGCGAGGAAATATGTCTCGAATCCACGCTCGCGCGCACCGGCAGCGTTGTTGTACCCGGGCGCATTGCAGTGAATCGAGACAAAGACGTCGCCGTGATTGGCGTTCGCGATTCTGCCGCGGTCATATAGCGCGATCAGCGTATCAGTGGTTCGCGTCATCAGGACGTCGTAACCGCGCGCGCGCATCACCGCTTCCAGCTTCTTCGCGACGGAGAGCGTGACGTCCTTCTCGACGAACCACGGCGGGTTGTTGCCAATGGGACCAGTCATCCCGCGGTCAGGGCCGCCGTGACCAGCATCGATCACCACCAGCTTGCGCACGCGCGGCTTGCTCGCGGCGATCACGCGTGGCGGCGTCGAGCTCGAGGTCGAAGGAGCTGCCGTTGGAACCGGTGCCGGCTTCGTTGTTGCCGCGCTCACTGTCGTCGAATTGGGTGCAGGCGGTCTGACTGTCCCACTCGCTACCGTGAAAGTTCTGAGCTCCGCCTGCGCCGCATCGTAGAAGTAGCCGCCTGCATAACGCGGAATCACCTCGCTCACGAACTGAAATGGCAGATACAGGTTGCCACCCCGAACCTGGGGCGCGCGCGTCAGCGGCACGGTCAGGGTATCGACCTTCGCGAATGGAATTCCATCGATCAGGTCCATTCGCGCACGCGGCAGTGCGAGGGTGTAGTGAAGGTTCGTACCCGTGATCAATGTGCCTTTGAGCGCTCTCACCAGAGCATCGGCACGCACGCTGGGCTCACCGCCGCTGATGGTGACCGGCACGGAGCTGGTCGACGCGCCATCGCGCACCACGATGAACGTGGGGATTGGCGCGGCAACCGCGACCTGCAGCGCAAATAGTAAAGCGATCATCGCGTACGCACCGCGCGCTGCATGTCGCGCTCATCGTCACGCCGCTTCTCATCGGCGCGCTTGTCATAAAGTTTCTTTCCCTTGCCGAGCGCCAGCGCAACCTTCGCTTTGCCGCGCTTGAAGTACAGCTCGAGCGGAATCAGCGTCAGACCCTGACGCTCGACTGCGCCGATCATCTTCCGAATCTCTTTGCGGTGCAGTAGCAGCTTCCGCGTGCGAGTCGGCTCGTGATTGAAGTAGCTCGCCTGTTCGTACGGCGCTATGTGCAGGTTCAGCAGAAAGACTTCTCCATCTTTAACGATCGCGTATGAATCAGCGATGTTGGCCTTGCCGTTACGCAGCGATTTGACCTCGCTGCCGGTCAGGACCACGCCCGCCTCCCACGTGTCGAGGATGTGGTAGTCGTGGCGCGCACGTTTGTTCCGCGCGATCGACTCCTTCTCATCTTTCTCGACTTTCTCTGCCATTGACTGCGTTTTCAAGTGGTTGGCAACTTTCCGAGAATCAACATAATCGCGTCGCGTGAATTAGCTCGCGCAGGTTTGACTTCGCTGTTCGCGGTTTCTATGTTCCTTGACGAGCGCGCCGAAGTGGTGGAACTGGTAGACGCGCTGCGTTCAGGGCGCAGTGGGTGCAAGCCCGTGGGGGTTCGAGTCCCCCCTTCGGCACATAAAAGAAAACGGCGCGTCATTTGACGCGCCGTTTTTGTTTTCCTTCCTTTGCTCAGACCGTTTCGAGAATCGGCAGCTCCGCCTTCTCCGAGCCCGCGCGCGTCGTAGGTAATCCAACGCGCTCTCTGACCGTCGGCTCGTCGTGGAGCAGATCCGCTAGACTCACTCCCTGCAGCACATCATCGATCTTCTGCTGAAGCATCACCCATACCGGACGAATGCTGCAGCTGTGGGCCGCCGAGCAGCGTTCCTCTTCGACTGGATGGCTGACGCAGTGGAGATCGAAAGTCTCCAGCTCCGAAGCGTGGATGACGTCGCGGATCGAGATCTCAGACGCCGGCTTCGCGAGCACGTATCCCCCCCGCGCGCCTCTGGTGCTGGCGATAACTCCCGCCCGCCGTAGCCTCAGCAGGATCTGCTCGACGTAGTCAGCCGGTAGCCGTTCCTGTCGCGCTATCTCGCGACCGTTGACCGGCCCCAAATCAGTGCGCTTGGCGAGGTTAAGCGCGCAAATGACGCCATACTCTGCCCACGTTGTGATCCTCATCCTCTCAGGATAGGCAAGCCTCCTTAATCCGACAAGGGATCAACTGAGTGCTGAGAACTGCGGACTGGCCGTGCGGCCGCCCTACAACTGGCGGACTGGCCGTGCGGCCGCCCTACAACTGGCGGACTGGCCGTGCGGCCGCCCTACAACTGGCGGACTGGCCGTGCGGCCGCCCTACAACTGGCATTCTGAAGTAACTGGTTGCGGGTGGCCGGTAGCACGGTTGCCTGTTCCCCGTAAACTGCGCATTTAACCCTTCTGCCCGGAGTAAAGAAAAGGCAACGGCTTATTCCCGTTGCCTTTGTTTTTTGCTTTTGCCCAGACGCTACTTCGAACGGTTTCGCACCGTAGTTAACGGACAACAGGGAACCGTGCTACCGGCCACTCGCAACCCGTTACTTCAGAATGCGAATTAGAGGGCAGCCGCACGGCCAGTCCTCAGTTCCAAAGTCCGCAGTCCTCAGCCCGCTGATACCCCACCATGTTTGCCGCCGGGCACCCCAATCTCCGTCATTTTCCGCAGATCGAGCACTTCGTCGATCTCGGCGTCGGGCAGAACCTTTTCGCGCTTCACAAGATCGCGAATGAGAATGTTCTCCTTCACCGACTGCTTGCTCAGCTCGGCGGCGCGGGCGTAGCCGATCTGCGGCGCGAGAGCAGTCGCGAGCGCGGCTGACCGCTCGAGCCAGTACTTCGCCTGCTCCTCGTTTGCCTCCATTCCCTTCACCGTCTTTTCCGCCAGCACACGCGCGGAGTTGCGCAGAATCATCATCGGGAAAAGCACGTTGTAGGCAATCACTGGCATCATCACGTTGAGCTCGAGCTGACCATGCTCGGCGGCCACACTGACGCATGCGTCGTTGCCAATCACCTGGAAACAGACCTGGTTCACCATCTCGGGAATCGATGGGTTCACCTTGCCCGGCATGATCGAGGAGCCTGGCTGCACGGCCGGCAACCGAATCTCATCGAGCCCCGTGCGCGGTCCGCTGGCCATCAGTCGCAGATCGCTGGCGATCTTGCTCAGATCGAGGGCAAGCACTCTGAGTTGTGCGCTGAACCCCGCGACATCGCCCATGCTCTGCATCAGCTGCACGCGATCCTTACCCTCACGCAGCTCGACCTTCGCCGATTCGCGCAGATGCTTCACCATCAGCTGCGGATACTCGGGCTCGACGTTCACACCGGTGCCGACAGCGCTACCGCCAATCCCGAGGTCACGCAAATAATCCGCGGCTTCGACGACGCGTTTGACTCCCCGCCTCAACGACCCGGCGTAAGCCCTTAGCTCCTGACCGAGGCGGATCGGCATCGCATCCTGCAGGTGGGTGCGGCCCGACTTCACGACGTCGTCGAATTGGTCGCCTTTGCGCTCGAACTCTTTTGCCAACGCGTCGAACGATTGCTGCAGCGATGGCAGCTCGGTGAGACACGCCAGCCGGATCGCCGTCGGGATCACGTCGTTGGTCGACTGCGCCATGTTGACGTGGTCGTTCGGATGCACCGGCGAATACGATCCGCGCGCACCGCCGAGGATTTCGTTGGCGCGGTTGGCGAGCACCTCGTTGACGTTCATGTTGTGCGAAGTGCCGGCGCCAGCCTGATAGACGTCGACTACGAACTGATCGCGATGCTTTCCGGCCAGTACCTCGTCGGCGGCTTTTACAATCGCGTCCGCGAGCTTCGCATCGAGGCGGCCAGTTTCCTTGTGCGTCAGCGCGGCCGCACGCTTGATGCGCACCGTCGCGTCGACGAAGGCGGGCAGCGGTCCGAGACCGCTGATCGGAAAATTCTGTACGGCGCGCAGCGTCTGCACTCCGTAGAGCGCATCGCTGGGAACGTCGAGCGTGCCGAGTGGATCCTTCTCAGTGCGTGTGTTGCTCATTGCTTAATGATGGCTGTTATCGGCCGACGATGCGCGCCGTGCCGTTGAGAAACGGGTTTGAGGCTCTTTCTTCGCCTATCGTGGTCTCCGGTCCATGGCCGGGATAGACGACGGTCTCTGGAGGAAGCGAGGCGATCTTCTTTAGCGAATCGGACAACTGCTGCGGATTTGACATCGGGAGATCGGTGCGACCGATCGAGCCCGCGAAAAGACAATCACCAACGAGAGCGATGCCGTTGCCATGGATCACCACGTGTCCCGGCGAATGACCAGGCGCGTGCATCACCCGCATCTCTGCGCTGCCCAGCTTGAGCTTTTGGCCGTCGGTGAACTCCTGATCGGGTGCGGGCGGTTCCTCGAATGGCAAACCGTACACTTCCGCCTGGCGTCCCGCCGCTTCGTACAACCTGCGATCGGCCGGATGAAGGTAGATCGGCACGTTCCAGCGTTCCTTCACCGACGCGATCGCGCCGACGTGATCGACGTGAGCGTGGGTGATCCAGATCGCGTCGAGGGTCGTCTTCGAGCGCTCGATCTCGTCGATCAACCGCTGCGGCTCGCCGCCAGGATCGACGATGACGGCGTGCCGCGAGTCCTCGTCGACGACGAGGTAAGAGTTCTCCTGAAACGCGCCGACAGTAATGGTGCGAACGTTCACTGCTTCGTCGCTTTGCCGCGGAATTCGGTCCAGATCACCAGCGTCAGGCAATTGCCGTTCAGCCCGCGAAAGCGACTCGGCACTTCGTCGCCCTGATAGACCTCCATTCCGATGACATCGTTGGGATTCACGAAACTGTCGAGATCACCCGGCGCCACACTCGCCCATTCGAAACCATCCACCCAGACGCGAGTGCAGGGGCGAGCGAAGGGAGATGCCGTCCGTCCGACAACTACCGTACCGCCCGTCACGTTTCTCACTACAATGCTGGGCAGATTCCTCAACATGTCGGTGATCTGGCTCGGGTGACGGCGGTCGACGTCTTCGCTCGTGAAGAAGTGACCGCCGCCGGCGCGTTTACGGGCCGCAAACCCGTTCTTCTCGAGCGCGATGTTGCGGCGCGCGGTGACGACGACGGTATCGAGCGTTACCGTCTTTTCACCAAGCGTCAGTGTGACGTCGATCGGCTCGCGGGGAGTAACGTCGATTTGCTGTGCAGCGCTTGAATAGCTGATGCTGCGCGCCACAACCATCAGCGTCCCGCTCGGCACACCGATGAATCGGAATCCGCCGTCATCGCGCGTGACCGTCGAGACCGCCGCCATCGGAATGTCCACACGTGCGTTCGAGACCGGCTTCCCGGCTGGGGAGAGCACGCGACCCGTGACGACTCCGTCGCCCTTCGCAGCTGACTTCGCCGGGAGCAGCACATTTTGGAAGTCGAGCAATGCGCCATTCACGTTCACGGGTAATTCCGGGCTCGTAACACCGCCTCGCGTGACGAGCATCGTGCCGCTCAAATCGTTGGGCAGCCCACACAGCTTGAAGAATCCGGAGGAGTTTGTCTCTGCTTTCGACTCGTGCGGCGTGTGCACGATACCGGTTGTCTTGCTGACGAAGACTTCTTCCCACGCCAGCGAGACGTGGGCATTCTCGATCGGTTGCTCCGTATCCGGATCCAGCACTCTGCCGGCAATGACTGACGGCGTCTGACTGCTCTGCGCATTGGCGCAGTAGCGCCGCACCAAGGTCAGGATCGACGGCACCGCCAGCGAGACCACCCCCGCGCTGTCGCGACCGATGGTGAACGGCTGGGTGGCCAGGGTGATGTCGAGACTCTCCAGTATCGGGTGATAAACGGCGACCTGATAAGTCCCCGGCACGAGGCTGTCGATGGTGAACCGTCCGAGCGAATCAGTCTTCACCATGGTTGCGACGCCACTGGCCTGAACATCGGCGCCCTGCAGCGGCGCGCCGCTCACACTGTCGGCGACGACGCCGATGATTCGTGCATAGTGCGAATCGCCCTGCGTTTGCGCACTGGATACTGCAACGCAGGCGCAGAGGAGGACGCCCGCGGCGCGAATCAAGTGTAGCCTCCAGCGCTCACGTGCGAGCTTTGCAACGCTTCACGAGTTGCTTCGCCAGAACCCTCCCGCTGCATCTCCTTGAAGCGGGTGATGTACTTGTCCGCTGCGATCGCCGCCGTGGTTGCATCACCTGCTGCCGTCGTCACCTGTCGCGTCAGCTGCGACCGCAGGTCTCCCGCGGCGAAAAGCCCGGGAATCGACGTCATCATCGCGTTGTCGGTCAGCACGTAGCCAAGCGGATCGTGGTCGACGTGGCCTGCGATGACGCCCGTGTTGGGACGGAATCCGATGAAGACGAACAGTCCGTTCGCCGCGAGCAACCGCTTGTCGCCCGTCAGCACGTTGCGCAGGTGCAGCCCCGTCATCCCGGTGTCGGGATCTCCGTCAACCTTCTCCGCCACCGTATCGAAGATGACTTCGATCTTCGGATTCTCGAAGACGTGCTTCTGAAGGATCTTCGACGCGCGAAACTCGTTGCGCCGATGAATCAAATAGACCTTGCTCGCGTATCGCGTCAGGAAATCGGCTTCCTCGCAGGCGGCGTCTCCACCACCGACGACGGCAACGACTTGCTCACGGAAGAACGCCGCGTCGCAAATCGCGCAGTACGACACGCCGCGTCCGGCGTACTCGAGCTCGCCCGGAATACCGAGCTTGATCGGCGTGCCGCCGGCAGTGACGATCACCGCCGGTGACCGATAAGTCTCGCCGCCGTCCGTCTGCGTCTTGAAATACCCGTCCTCCATCTTGGCGACGGAGGTGACGGTGGTTGTCTCGAAGAATTCGGCGCCGAACTGTCTGGCGTGCGATGCAAACTTCTCGGCGAGATCGACGCCGAGAATCCTGGGAAAACCAGGCACGTCGTCGAGAAACTCGGTATTGAGCAGCTCTCCGCCGGGGAAGCCGCGTTCGATTACCGCGGTCTTCAGCATGGCGCGCCCGGTATACAGGGCCGCCGTCATCCCCGCGGGACCGGCTCCGACAATTACGACGTCGTAGTCACGCACTGTTGCCAATTAACTCACCTCAAAATGCATTTCGATACAACAGAGTCGCTGCTCGAAATATAACTGTCGCGTCGAGGGGCTTATTCGCTCAGACGCGCACGTGACGGCCGCCATCGACGATGATTGTCTCGCCGGTCACGTAGTCAGCGGTTATGAGGTAAATGACGGCCTGCGCGACGTCCTCCGGCGAGCCGATTCTTCCGAGGGGGGTCGTCGATACAAGCTTGTCGCGCTCCTCGGGGCCGTAACCTTCGGGCAGCAACACCGCGCCAGGTGCGATGGCGTTGACGCGGATCTTCGGCGCCAGGGCGTGCGCCAGACCGCGCGTCATTTGCACGATGCCGGCTTTGGTGATCGAGTGCGGAACGTAATTCCGCCACGATTCGAAGGCAGCGAGATCGGCGATGTTGATGATCACCCCACCGCGCTCCTTCATTGCGCGCGCGGCAGACTGCGACAGGAAGAACGGCGCCCGGAGATTGAGCGCGAACATCGCGTCCCAGTCTTCCACCAGCACTTCGCCAATCGGCGTCCTCAGCATCACCGCGGCGGAATTGACGAGCACGTCGAGCGAGCCGAACACTTTGGAGATGTGCTCGACGACGCGCGGACCGGTCGCAGGATCGGTGAGATCGCCGGGCAGCGTCCGCGCGTCGCTGCCTGCGGCAACGATCTCGTCCACGGTTTGGCGAGCGCCCTTCTCGGATCCGTAGTAGTGCACGCCAACCCGCATCCCGGCCTTGCCGAGTGCGACAGCGATCGCGCGTCCAACCCGCGTGCCCGCTCCGGTGACGAGAACTACCTTGCCATCAAGATCCAAGAGGGCTCCTCAAGGCCGTGCCGATGCAGACGGTGAAGATTCGAGCCTCCGGTCCTGCATGTCCAGCCAGGTGACTGGCACATTCATGTTGCCGAGCCTGCGCTGTCCATCGGACGCACCGTGCCAGTCCGAGCCGCCACTCACCACCAGCCCGAAAAATTCCGCCAGCGCTTGCAGCCGTTTCACATCCTCCGCCGAGTGACTTGGATGTTTGACTTCCACGCCGTCCAGGCCGGCGTTCACCAACGGCTCGAGACGCTCGCGGCGACCACCTTCGGCTGGATGCGCCCACACTGCCAACCCACCGGCCTCGTGCGCGATTTCGATCGCATCTTCGACGGAGAGTCTCGCTTTCGGCACAAAGGCGGCTCCAGCACCTCCGAGGTAGCGCACGAACGCGTCCTTGAAGTCCGCCACGGCACCCCGCGCAATCAGCGCACGCGCGACGTGCGGCCGACCGACTGCACCGCCGTTAGCCTGCTTGAGAACTTCTTCGAAGGTGATGACGATTCCGAGCGCGTTGAGTTTTTCGACGATCTTCTGCGCGCGGTCATATCGCAGCGTGCGGAGCTCAGCCAACCGGCGCTCGAGGGTTTCAATCCGTGTGAGATGGAGCGCGAGGAGATGGACTTCATGGTCATCCTGAAATGCACTCAGCTCACAACCCGGCACAATGCGAATTCCAAGGCGATCACCCGCGGCGCGCGCGGCAGCGACGCCGGCAATGCTGTCGTGATCGGTGAGCGCGATCGCGGCGAGATTACAACGCTTGGCGGCTTCGACTACCCGTTCGGGCGGGAGCGTCCCGTCGGAGGCGGTTGAGTGTGTATGCAGGTCGACGAACGTCGGACGGCCCGCATCTCCACTCACTGCTCGTAACCGGCCTCAGGCGATGTGAAGCTTGGCTGCGACTGCTCGAAAAGTTCCTTAAGCTGCGCGTCCGATAGCTCGGCGAACGCCTGCTCGCGCGAGCGACTTCCCTGCGGTGAGTAGCGAGTCACTCTTGTCTCGCGCTCCTTTCCCTCACCACGCGTAAACATCAATCCGTATTCGTCCTGGGTGTAAACCGTGATGTAACCCGACGGATACACATTCCACTTTTGACCGTTGACCTCGAGTGGGCGCGCGGGCATTAGAGGTCGACCTCCTGATAGACGCGCGACGGGTCCAGGGTCTTGAACGGCGCGTTGGCATGAGCGACGGTGAGCGTCTGCTCGTCGTCGGCCTCGGTGAATTCAATGAACGCCCCGGGCAGCGATGATTCCTCGAACACCCAGAACCGACAGTTGGCCGCCGTGTAATGAGACCGCAGCGCCTTCAGACGTTTTGTATAGTTGGCACGCTCGGCGGATGGAACCGTCGACCGCTGGATCGTCAAAGCCTTGGGCATTCTAGAGTCCCGTCTCGGGGAATGATTCGATTGTCTTCTTGAGAAACGCCATGAACTGATCGGCGACGGCACCATCGATTACACGATGATCGAACGAAATCGAGAAATACGCACAGGTGCGAATCGCGATCACGTCTTCACCATCCGCGCCGGTAAGAACCTTCGGCCGCTTCTCGATTGCGCCGACGTCGAGGATGGCGACCTGGGGCTGATTGATGATCGGGGTTCCCATCAGCGAACCAAACACGCCGGGGTTGGTGATGGTGAATGTTCCTTCCTGAACTTCTTCCGGCGAGAGCTTCTTGGCGCGCGCACGCGCCGCGAGATCGTTGAGCGCTCTGGTGATGCCCGAGATGGACAGATCGTCGGCGCGCTTGATGACCGGAACGATCAGGCCCCAGTCGAGTGCGACAGCAACACCGATGTTGATCTGCTTGCGATAGATGATGTTCGTACCGGCAACCGACGAGTTCATCACCGGAAACGCCTTCAAGCCTTCGGTGACGGCTTTGATGATGAACGGCATGTAGGTCAGCTTCTGACCGGTCGCCGCCTCGAACTCTGCCCTCTTCTTCGCACGGATGCGTGCGACGCGGGTGAAATCGATCTCGAAGAAGGACGCGACGTGCGCAGAAGTACGGCGCGACGCCACCATGTGCTCGCTGATGAGCGCGCGCATTTTGGTCATCGGCTCGACCACATCACCCGGCCAGGCGTCTGGCAGCGGCAGCGCGTGTGTCGGCGCGGCAAATCCGGGTCGGGTCGGAGCGCCGCCTGGAGCCTTGGCGCCTGATTCGATGAAGCCGAGTATGTCGCGTTTGGTAACCCTGCCCGCGACGCCCGAGCCTTGAAGCGAGGCGATGTTGACGCCGTGCTCAGCCGCGATTTTGCGAACCAGTGGCGAAGACTTGGTACGCAGACGATCCTCGAACGAATTGCCGTTGCCGGCGTGCGACGCCGCGATGGCGGGTGCAGCTGGTTGCTGCCGTGACGACGCCGGAGTCGGGCTAGCTTCCCGCTGGGGGGCCGGTGGCAACGGCGCTTTTGCAGAAGGAGAAGGAGCGGCCGCGGGCGCAGCCGGCGCGGGTTGATCCGCCTTCGCAATCGCGGCGCCTTTCTCCGTCTCCAGCCGCGCAACCACCGTCTGTACCGCGACCGTCTCGCCTTCCTTGACCAGGATCTCGGCGATCACTCCGGCCGCAGGTGCCGGAATCTCGGCGTCGACTTTGTCGGTCGAGATCTCGAAGATCGGCTCGTCGCGCTTCACTTCGTCGCCCACTTTCTTCAACCACTTGGAAAGTGTGCCCTCAGCGATCGACTCGCCCATCTGCGGCATGATGATGTCTACACGCGCCACCGCTTCACCTCTTCGAGTTGTCCAGTTCGACCGCCCGATTGAGCCGTCGCAATGCAAGGAAAGGTAGCGACAAGGCTCCAATCACGGCGCCGATACCAGCATATATCCACCAATTGCATGCCGGAAGCCCTTCGGGCGGCTGACAACCCTGTACACCGCCAACGAATTTCCCGACGAAAACGGCGATCATTCCACCGCTGAAAAAACCGACGATCGCGGTAAGACATCCCACTCCAACATTGCGCGCTGCCAGCTCGGAGCGCGTAAACGGCGGCGGCGGCGGCGCCGTCATCAATACTCGGCCAGCTTCCGCAGCGCGAGCACGATGTCGGATGTCTGCGGCAACACGTAATCCTCGAGCGGCGGTGAATATGGCAATGGCACATCGGCCGCCGTCACGCGCAGAATCGGCGCGTCGAGCCACTCAAAGGCGCTCTCGTTGATACGCGCGGTAATCTCGCCGGCGATGCCTCCGGTGCGAGTGTCCTCGTGCACGATCAACACCCGATTGGTTTTCCTGACCGTAGCGAGGATCGCTTCGTCGTCCATCGGCAGCAGCGACCTGAGGTCAATCACCTCGACTGACAGCCCGTCTTCCTTCTCCACCTGCTCCGCCGCTTCCAGCGCCTTCCACACCGTCGCCGCGTAGGTGATGATCGAGATGTCGTTCCCTTCTCTTGCCACGCGCGCCTTTCCGATCGGAACGACGTGATCGCCCCTCGGCAGCTCTTCCTTGATGCGACGGTAGAGATACTTGTGCTCGAAGAAAAGCACGCAGTCCTCGTCGCGGATTGCCGATTTGAGCAATCCTTTGGCGTCGCTCGCCGTCGCCGGATAAACCATTTTTAGTCCGGGGGTGTGCAGGAACGCCGCTTCCGGATTTTGCGAATGGAACGGGCCGCCGCGCACATAGCCGCCGCTCGGTCCGCGCACCACCATCGGACAGGGTAACATCGCGCGGTAGCGCGCCGTCGCGACGTAGTTGGTCAGCATATCGTAGCCGGTCGAGATGAAGTCGATGAACTGCATCTCTGCCACCGGCCGCATTCCCATGTGCGCGGCTCCGGCTGCAGCGCCAATGATCGCCGCCTCCGAAATCGGAGTGTCGATGACGCGCTGCTCGCCGAACTTCGCCATCAATCCTTCGGTGACTTTGAACGCGCCGCCGTAGGCACCAATGTCTTCGCCGAGGCAGAACACGTTTTCGTCGCGCTCCATCTCCTCGAACAGCGCCTCCCGAATTGCCTCGAGATAGGTGACCTCAGACATCGTGGGTCCCCCAGCTCGACGGACGCTCGTGCTTTTCGACTGCCGATTTGATTCCCTGCCTGAACCAGAGTGGCGCCAGCTCCGGCGGATCGGCGTAGATCCCAACCAG
>DASTGU010000186.1:0-20077 GCA_035718845.1 Gemmatimonadaceae bacterium
GCGCGGCTGGTTGTTTCGATCGGCGCCGATTTCCTCGACAACTGGGGCGCGATGGTGCCGCAGCAGCTTGATTTCGCTGATGCCCGCGCCGATCACAACAACGCCCCGCGCGTTATTTATGTAGGTCCGCGGCGGTCGCTCACGGGCTTGAACGCCGACCAGTGGATCGATTGCAAGCCGGGCAGCGAGATGGCGATCGTCAGAATGCTGGCGGGCCAGCTGTCGCCTCAGCAAGCGTCGCAGGCAACTGGTGTCAGCGCTGACATCCTCAACACCTTTGCGCGCGAGTTCACGTCGACCACGCCGAGCCTCGTGCTCGGCGGCGGCAGCGGAGCGGACGCGTTCGACGTCGCGCTCGCCGCAAACGCGTTGAATCAGTCGCGCGGAAACGTCGGCACGACTATCAAGGCGAACGAAGGCTATCTCGGCTTCGAGCGCATGGCGTCCGCCGCGGACATTCGCGCGCTCGCCGAGCGCATGAACGCTGGTGGTGTCTCGATGTTGATGGTGCGCGGGGCGAATCCCGCGTTTACGACCCCGAAAGCACTTGGGTTTGCAGCAGCGATGGCCAAGGTTCCGTTCAAGGTGAGCTTCTCGAGTTATCCCGACGAGACGACAGAGCTTGCCGATCTCATTCTGCCGGATCATCACTCGCTGGAGCAGTGGGGAGATGCGGAACCGGTGCGCGGCACGATCTCGTTGCAGCAGCCGACGATGGATCCGGTTTTCGACACCCGCGCGACATCCGATGTGTTGATCGCAGTGGCGAAGAAAGATCCGGCGAATGCAGCGAAGTATCCGACGCCAGACTATCGCACGTGGTTGATCAGCCGCTTCCCAGGCGGTGCCACGGCTTTGGCCGCGGCGCTACCAAAAGGAATTGCGGCCGGCACTCTCGGCGCGCCGGCAACGGCGACGCGACCGGTTCCTGCGGTACGACCGGGGACGGCTCTAGAGCAATCCAGCGGCAACATGTATCTCGTGCTCTATCCGCACCCGTTCATCGGCGACGGACGCGGTGCGAACAAACCGTGGCTGCAGGAGATTCCGGATCCCGTCACGAAGATTTGCTGGCAGACCGTCGCGGAAATGAATCCGCAAACTGCCGCGCGAATGGGTCTGGTGAACGGCGACATGGTTTCCGTGCAGACGGCGGCGGGCACGATGACACTGCCTGTCCTCCAGTACATCGGCATGCAACGCGACACCATCGCGATCGCGACTGGCCGCGGGCAACAACACGCGGGCAGATACGCGAAGGCAGGTCAGAACCCGCTCGAGATTCTGCCGCTGGCGGAGAATCGCGCCGGTGGTCAGGGGTTCGCGGTGACGAAAGCGCAGGTGAGCAAGGCCGCCGGTTCTGCGTTCATCGTTACGACTGAAGGCTCGTCACGCCAGCATGGTCGCGGCGTTGGACAAGCAATCGCGATTGCTGATCTGCGTGCGGGTCGGCCGGGTCACGATACCGGCGCCTCGAATGCAACCGAGGTTGCGACCCAGGGCGATGCCGAGACACCGCGTGGCGAGCGTCCGACGGGCGGCGAGGCTCACGGCGAGGAAATGGCGGGTGATGCGCCGCACAATTTCCTCCCTGGACTGCGCGCTCCTGTCGCAAACGACGCCCAGGGCGAGCAAGGAACGCAGGAATCGAATCAGAAGGGCATGTACGACCGGAATCACTGGGCGCACATGGGTAAGCGCCGTTGGGCGATGACGGTCGATCTCTCGCGCTGCACCGGTTGTGCTGCGTGCGTGAGTGCGTGCTACGCGGAAAACAACATTCCTACTGTCGGCGCGGAATGGCAGGTGCCGGTCGTGCTGCCTGATCGGCGAGGATTCGGCGCCAACATTCTGCGCAGCCGCGAGATGGCGTGGATTCGCATCGAGCGCTACTTCGAGGGCGGCGAAGACGGCAGCGCGAATTTCGACACGCGCTTCGTGCCGATGATGTGTCAACATTGCGGGAACGCTCCGTGTGAGCCTGTTTGCCCGGTCTACGCGACCTATCACGCGCCCGATGGCTTGAATGTGCAGGTCTACAACCGCTGCGTCGGCACGCGCTACTGCTCGAACAACTGCCCGTACAAGGTTCGCTACTTCAACTGGTTCGGTTACGGCGAGCCTGCGCGACCGCAGTACGCGTTCCCGGAGCCGCTCAACTGGCAGCTCAATCCGGATGTCACGGTGCGCGGCAAGGGCGTGATGGAGAAATGTTCTTTCTGCGTGCAGAGAATTCGCGAAGCAGAGAACCGCGCGACATTGGAGAAGCGTGAGCTCAAGCCCGACGAATTCACAACTGCCTGTGCGGCATCGTGCCCATCCCGAGCGATCGTGTTTGGTGACGCCGCTGATGAAAACTGGACGATCACGCAGCTCGCGAAAGACGCGCGTGCTTATCACGTGTTCGAGGAGCTGAATACGTATACCGCCGTCGTTTATCTGAAGAAGGTTACCCATCCGGCGCCCGGAGGCGTCGCGTAAATGGCGACAGTAACTCGACCACTCCCAGACGAGCCGCGGCGTCCGAACATCGCATCTGCCGCGGTGCAGCTGCCGGCGGTACGCGATTACGAGCAGGTCGATCGCGAGATCATCGGCACCCTCCGTCCGAGCCTGCCGTGGTTCATCGGACTTGGCGTAGCGATTCTCGCGCTGCTGCTCGGCATCAGTGCATGGATGTACCAGATCTACAGCGGCCTCGGTGTCGCCGGTTACAACCCGCCGGTGATGTGGGGCGTCTACATCATCACCTTCGTCTTCTGGATCGGTATCGGCCACGCGGGCACACTGATCTCCGCGATTCTCTATCTGTTCAGAGCGGGATTCCGCACCACGATCTATCGTTGCGCGGAAGCGATGACGGTGTTCGCGGTCATGACCGCGGCGCTGTTCCCGATTCTGCACCTGGGTCGGCCATGGAAATTCTTCTGGCTGATTCCGTATCCGAACTGGCGCTACATCTGGCCGCAGTTCAAGAGCCCGCTGGTGTGGGACGTCTTCGCGATCCTCACCTATTTCACGATCTCGAGCACCTTCCTCTACATCGGATTGATTCCGGACGTCGCGGTGCTGAGAGATCGCGAGAAAGTCAGCCCGATTCGGAAGCGCGTGTTCACGATGCTTTCGCTTGGCTGGCGGAATACCGACAATGAGTGGCGGCATTTTGCGAGAGCGTATCTCTTCCTCGCCGCGCTGTCGACGCCGCTGGTGCTGTCAGTGCACTCGGTGGTGTCCTTCGACTTTGCCATGGCGCTCACGCCTGGATGGCACACCACGATCTTCCCGCCTTATTTCGTTGCCGGCGCAATCTTCTCGGGCATGGGTATGGTGTTCACCATCATCATCCCGCTCCGAAAGTGGTTCGGCGTCAAGCACTACGTCACCATCAATCACCTCGACGCTGCCGCCAAGCTGGCGTTGTTCACGTCGCTCGTCGTCGGCTGCGCTTACATGAACGAGTGGTTTGTGGCGTGGTACAGCGGCAACGAGTTCGAGCAGAACTTCTTCGCCAACCGCATCTGGGGTCAGTGGTGGTGGGCGTCGGCGATTCTCTACACCTGCAACATGGTGCTGCCGCTGTCGCTGTTCGTGCAGAAACTGCGGCGGAACGCGGCGTGGCTGTTCATCATCTCGTTCACGATCAACATCGGTATGTGGTTCGAGCGCTTCGTGATCGTGGTGCCATCACTGTCGCACGAGTTCGAGCCGTGGCAATGGACCAGCTATCGCCCGACCTGGGTTGACTACTCGATTCTCATCGGAAGCTTCGGCTGGTTCTCGATGTGGTTCCTGCTGTTCATCAAGCAGCTGCCGGTAATCGCGATTGCTGAAGTGAAGGAGATCGTGCCGCCGCGGTTGGGCAAGGCGCACGAGCACGGCGTGGATGCGGCCGGACGTCATTTCGAGTTCGAGCCCGACACGCCGGGAGAGTTCGCCTGATGCGCGGCGTTCTGGCGGCATTCCGGGATCTCGATTCCACCGTAGGTGCGATCGAAGCGCTCAAGCAGAAGAACATCGGCGCCATTCGCGTGTTCACGCCGACTCCGCGTCACGAGCTGGAGGAGGCGATTGCCGCGCCGCCGAGTCCGGTGCGCCGCTTCACTCTGATCGGCGGACTGCTCGGCTGTACTTTCGGCTACTGGATTGCGATCTGGGTTTCAGACTACTGGCCACTGGTTGTCGGCGGCAAGCCGATCGCATCGTGGGTTCCGTATACCGTTTTCGGATTCGAGGTGATGGTTTTGATTGGCGGTCTGTCGACCGTTGCAGGTCTATTCATCAACTCGCGAATCCCGCGGCTGACGATGATGGTGGGATATGATCCACGCTTCAGTCACGGCGATTATGGAATCTGGGTGGAATGTCCGCCGGAACAGGCGCGCACAGCCGAGGAGTTGTTGAAGCAGCATGGTGCCAGTGAGGTGCGGCGTGAGCGCTGATCGCGTTGTGAGATATTTCGCCACGCGCGGTCGCGTGCTGCTGCTGGTGGCGCCGCTGACGCTGACCGCTTGCGAGTGGTTCACCGATTTCAAGCGCCAGCCGTCGCTTTGGACATGGGAGCCGGTGAAGGACTCGCTCACTCCGTCGCGCGGACAGCCGCAATTCTCGGTTCCGACGACGGGGACCGCGGTTGCGGGATTCCAGGTCTCTTATGGGGCGTTCCCGGCGACGATCGACTCGATGTCCAACCTGCGCAATCCAACGCCGGCCAGCGATGCGTCGCTGGCGAACGGAAGAAAGTATTTCACGATCAACTGTCTGCCGTGTCATGGTGAGCGGGCGCAGGGAGATGGACCGGTCACGAAGTTTGGTATGCCGGGAATCAATCTCACGACCGACATGACCAAGGCGCGCACCGATGGCTACATCTTCGGCATGATCCGCAATGGCCGCGGCTTGATGCCGCCTTATAATCGAATCGAAGAAATGGATCGCTGGGATGTCGTCAACTATCTGCGCGCGTTGCAGGGCGTGAACGGAAAAACTGTGGAAGTCGGACCGCTCGCCGCGCCAGGTGTGACGGGCGACAAGGTGCCGGGTGCGACAGTGTTGGGGCCGCAGCGTCCAGCGCCGTTCTCACCGCCACGCACGCTGTTGCCGGGCGCCCAGGCTGAGACGTCGGCGCCGGCGGCAGTGCAGCAGGGACTGCAACCGACGACTCCGACCACGACGGATACCACGCGCGCGAAATCAGACTCAGCGCGAACGCGAGACACCGCGCGGGTGAGGACAACTCGATGACGCACGACGCACACGCTCCGTCGCGAGACGAAGTTCTCGTCGGCATCGACCGGCCGACGACGCCGTTCCTCACCACGCTGTGTCTGGTGCTCGCGGGACTCGGCACGCTGGTGTTCATCATCGGCCTGTTCATCAATCCCGATCGCGCGTGGCAGTCGCTGTTTACGAACTGGCTCTACTTCGCCAGCATCTCGTCGGCCGGTGTCATGTTCGTCGCGGTGCAGCGCATCACGACTGCCCGCTGGTCGCGACCGATCATTCGCTTCCTCGAAGGCTACGTCGCATTTCTGCCGGTTGCGTTTGTACTGCTGTTGATCATTCTGCTGTTCGGCCGGCATCACGTGCTGTGGTGGACCGTGCGCACGCCGGGGATTCACGAGAAGGCCGTCTATCTGGCGCCTGGCTTCTTCTATCCGCGAGTGATCCTGATTTTCCTGGCGCTCACCATTCTCAGTTTGTGGTACATCTACCTCTGCCTCCGACTCGACGTCGGCATTCTGCCGGAAGGCGGTGCGAGCTGGGCGCGCGGAATCCGTGATCGGATGCGCCGCAATTTCGGCGACGAGCGTCGCGAGCTGCACACCACACACTCGACGCAGGGCTATCTCGCGGTCGCGCTGGCGTTCGTGTTCGGCTTCGGCTGGATCGTATTGTCGTGGGACTTGTCGATGGCGCTCGATCCACACTTCCAGAGCACGATGTACGGCTGGTGGTTCTTCATGGGCGCGTGGGTCGCTGCGCTCGCGAGCTGGACCCTGATCGTGATGGCGTGGCGCAGATATCTCGCCCGCTATGATTTGATTCAGGACAAGCATTTTCACGATCTCGGCAAGCTCTGTTTCGCGTTCACCGCGTTCTGGGGCTACATCACGTTCGGCCAGTATCTGGTGATCTGGTACGGCAACATGGGTGAAGAGACCCACTGGGCGAGACTGCGTTTGATCGAAGGCTGGAGAATCCCGACGCTGATCTGCATCGGGCTGATGTTCGTGCTGCCATTCTTCGGGCTGCTCTCCCGCGCAGCGAAGGTTTTCCTGCCGACGATGGCTTTCTTCGCGCTGTGCACGGTGGTCGGCCTGTGGATGACTCGCTACCTCGAAGTTTATCCGTCGATCTACGGTGAGCTGCGCGACATTCCCTTCGGGATCTGGGAGATTGGTGTCACCCTCGGCATGCTCGGGCTCTGGGGTTTCTGCTATCTGGCGTTCGCGAACGCGTTCCCGCGAATGCGAGTGCTGCTGATGACGTCGCCATATCGAGACGAAGTGCAAGTGCCGGTCAATCCCCACACGATGGAGCCGCTGCCCGCGCACGAATAATTCGCGCGGGCGTTGCGCTAAATTGCGCTGGTAGTACGCGGCGAAAGCCTTTTATATTTCGAGCCGAGGGGCGTTAGCTCAGCTGGGAGAGCGCCTGGTTTGCAACCAGGAGGTCGCAGGTTCGATCCCTGTACGCTCCATTTCTATCGTTGCCGCACAAGCGGCCCTGCCTTCCGCGAGGTTTCGCGGCAAACCATCCAGAGTTCCTGATGATGCGACACGACGAGTGCTGGCGGCCGCTTTGCGTTCTTGCGCCTAACTCGAAAAGGAAGTGAAGCTCAGATCCGGCGCGTCACGCATCGTCGAAGGGCTACAGCGTGGCGGCGTGCGCTGTGTTTTTGGTTTGCCGGGCACCCAAACGATCGAACTCTTCGAAGCGCTCCGGCAGAGCAATCTACGCACCGTGATAGCCACCAACGAGCTCAGCGCCGCGTTCATGGCCGGCGGATGGGCGCGTGTCACGGGGCAGCCGGGCGTGCTCGTGACCATTTCAGGTCCCGGTTTTACGTGGGCGCTCACCGGAATCGCTGAAGCGCGACTCGACTCTGTTCCCCTCGTTCATATCGTTGGCAGCCCTCCGCCGGATCCGATACCTCACCGGTTCAGACAGCAGGAGCTTCCGCAAGCCGAAATTGCGCGTCCGCTTTACAAGTCCGTAATCGACGCGGAAGGGCTCTCTGACCTCGCGGATCCGATTCAGGAAGCCTTGGATTGCGCAAGGTCGGGCGATCCCGGGCCGGTCCTGGTTCAGATTTCGTCGATGTCGCTGCAGTTACAACGCACGCTCCCCGAATTGGAGCAGCGTTCTGAGCCGCGACACGAACATTCTCCAGCGTTTGCGGCCGCGTGTGCTCGCGTCGCGCGCTCTCGTCGGCCGATTTTTTTCGTGGGCCGTGGGACGATCCATCACGCGCCGCTGCTTCGACAGCTGATTGAGCGTGTTAATGCGCCGGTGATAACGACTCCCTCAGCTCGGGGAGTGATTTCCGAAGATCACCCATTGAATCTCGGTTTCCGTCCATTCGCGGGGCGACTAGCTGAAGTGAATAAGCTATTGGATTCTGCCGATGTCATTCTCGCAATCGGTTGCAAGCTCAGTCACAGCGACACGGACGCCTTTGAGCTTCGATTACCTGCGGATCGTTTGATTCACTTCGATGCCGGTCCGGAGGTGATCGAGGCGAACTATCCAACATCGATTGGCGTCGTCGCGGACTCGGGCACGGTTCTGCGGGAATTGCTTCGTTCTTGTACAGGACAATCCGATTGGACGGCGACGGAGCTGGAGGACTGGAGGCGTCGACTGGGACCGCAAGGGTCAGACACGGTTGAGCCAACAATTGCCGGCACACCCGCGCGAACTGCAGATGGATTTTTCAAGGCGCTCCGCAGCGTTTTGCCGGACAACGCCATTCTGGTGCTTGACTCGGGACTGCATCAGGTGCTCGCTCGACGGTACTACCGGGCCCATGCGCCACATGGGCTGCTAATGCCGACCGATTTGCAAAGCATGGGATTCGCCATTCCGACTGCGATTGGTGCGCGGCTCGCGCTGCCGCATCGTCCGGTAGTCGCCTTGCTTGGCGACGGCGGGTTTGCGATGACAGGCCTCGAGCTGCTATCGGCCGTACGGGAAAACATCTCCCTCGTCGTTATTATCTTCGTCGACGGCGCTTTCGGACAGATCCGCCTGCAGCAGCTCGCGAACTACGGCATGAGTCACGGGGTGATGCTCAACAACCCAGACTTCCGCTTGCTGGCGAGCTCGCTTGGCTTGCGCTACGAAAGTGTTGGCTCAGAAGACGACATTGGCGAGGTCATGAGGAGCGCGATCAACGACCCCGGCATCACGGTCGCCGCGGTGAGTGTGAACGACGCGTTCCAAATGCGGCGCGTCGCCGCTACCGCGATAGCGCGCGGAGTCGCACGCCGAACGGCGGGTCCCCGCATTCTCGGTTTCCTGAGAAGACTTTTCAGGCGCAGCTGACTTCGAGCCTTCAGTAGATCGGTAGGTCGTCGAAGCTGACAATGGCGTCGGTCTCACCCTGAATTGGCGCGTGGTCAAGTGCACTCTCGGCGCGATGCACTAGCTCGGCGACATTGACTTTTGACTCCGCGAGATCAGGAACCGCCGAGAACCCCGCCCGCAGGCGAATATGTCCTGAAATTGCCTTGCTGTTCGATGCGCGATCGAGCTCGCGTTGCAGTCTCGCGACCAAAAGGCGGGCACCGTCTGCGTCAGTATCGGGAGCCAGGATTGCGAGCCGCGAGTCTCCGACGTGACCGACGACGTCGGACTGTCGACTCTGCTCACGAAAGACATGAGCAACGTCGGCAAATCCGGTCGGACTTTCTTTCCACAACATGCTCGATCCAACCTCGCGATCGAGGACTTGCGGTGCGAACGCGACGCAGGCAAAAGCCTCGTGATTCCGTTGCGCGCGAGCGCTCAATTTGCCGGCGAGCTGTCGCAGACCGAAGTGCGTGTACAAACCGGTGTTCGAGTTCACGAAGTCCTGGGTTCGCGACAGAATGAGCTCGCCGCGAGCGCGGAGGAACGTCTCGAGCTTGGTGAAAACCGGATCGAGGTCGACGGGATGACTGCAATACTCCCACGCGCCAGCATTGTAAGCCATCATGCGTGAGCGTGGATCGCTCGGCGTCGACGAGCTGATGATCACCGGAATGGAGTGGTCGAACTGAGAGCCGTCTCGAATGGCGGTACAAAGTTCGAGGGCTCCGATGTCGGTGAGTGACTCATCCAAAACGAGCAGGTCATGATTGGCGAGACGCGCGAGTTCGAGTGCCTGCGCGCCGGAGCGAGTATGGGCAACGACGTACCCGCGTTGCTGGAAGACGTTTTCCAGCGCCCTGCTCATCCAGTCGTCGCCACACGCGACCAATGCCAGCGGAGGACGTTCAGTCAGCAACTGCATCCAACCTCCTCTTCGGTAGCCCGACTCGCATAGCGCTTTCAGCGCGTTAGCGTCGCGGCTTTGCAGTCACCACCTTTCGGTGGTTTTGCCGGTTTTCGGAGGAACCCGTCCAAAGATTTTGGCCGTGCTCGTGGATCTATAGGCTGACGACCGAGGGCAGGGGCGGGATACCCATTTGGCGACCTCAAAGAGAGGCCGAAGCCAAAGGCGTCCTGGTGTTAAGTTGTTGATTTGACTGCAGTTACTGCAGTATGGGAAGCGAGAGGATGAACGAGAAGCGGGTGCCCTCGTTCCCGCTGTCCACCTGCAGTGAGCTACCCATCGCCTCGACCAGGGTGCGAACGATCGCGAGTCCGAGGCCGGCGCTCGAGAAGCGCAGCTTGACGCCCTCCGGGGGGAAGCCATAGCACAGTCGCTCGAGCACATCGTCCGGTATACCGGGACCGGTGTCCTCCACCCAAAACTCCGCGCGATCTCCCGTGATTTCGGAGCAGCCCATCGCGACGGAGCCGGCGTCGGTATAACGCAACGCGTTGGACGTCAGGTTGAGCAGCGACTGCTGGATTGCCGATGCATGGCCGATGCGCGCGTCATGGTCGGGGAATTCCATTCCCAACGGGATGCCTTTCTCTTCGCACATCGGCTGCACGATATCGCTAACGGAGTGCATCATCTCGCTGACGGAGAATGGCGCCGGAGTACCTTGCACCAAACCATCACCTCGCGCCGCGGCAATGAGATTGGAAACGGTGGTACTCAAACCGAATGCTGCACCGTAAATCAGGCCCAGCTGACGTTCACGAACTGGGTTCGGTGACGTGCGCTCGGCACGACGTAGTGCGTCAACGAGCAGCAGGATAGATCCGAGTGGTGAGCGAATGTCGTGGGCGATGGCGACTACTGCGTCGGCGCAATCTGCTCCAGTCAAACGCGCGATGAACTTGCCACGATCGGTTCGTTTCCACGCTTCCTCGGCCGCGTCGAGCTTAATCAGCGTACGCACGACTTCGCGAGCCTCGAGTCCTGAAGCTCCGTCGAGCTCGGACAGGAAATTCACTTTGAGCGTCGAGACGTACTCGCGCGCGATTACCGGCGGTACGTCATTGTCCTCACTCGTTTGCAGAGTGGCCACGACCCAGGCGATGACTTCGTTCAAGCGCTCGCGAACTTCGAGCCTTGTCTGCTTGGTACCGTGTGCAATAGAAGTCGCGGTTTTGTCGGCCGCGATTTTCAGTGCCGTGACCAGCCTGTCCGCCGACGACGTGTATGCGCCGCCGAGCGGAGTCGAATGGGCAGTATCGGATACTCGGCTCGAGGCGGATTGGATCGGACTCGGCGAGGACCGATAGTCCGAAAAATCAGTCATTGAGGAGGCTGGGTTCGTTAAAGCGGGGTCCATCTGCGCCATTCGATCTCCGTCACACGACGACCGCTCGCGGACGCCCATCTTACGGGGAAGTCCTCATGTGGTCAAGAGTGTGCTTGATCGGATGGTTCGTGGGGCGCTTTGTCTGCTGTTTCACAGGGTGAAACAGTAGTGTTTCATGATTTCGGCGCTTGCTTGGGGTCGCTCCCGGTGTGCTTCTCCTACACCGGCAGGTCGTCGAAGCTCATCACCGATTCGGGTGTCCCGACGCTTCCCACGTGGGCCAGCGCGCTTTCAGCCCGATGAACGAGCTCGTTCACATCAACTTTGGCCGCAGCGAGGTCGGAGACCGCGCAATAGCCCGCGCGAAGCTGCACGTTGGCGGCCGCTCCTCTGCGTGATGCCTGAAGTTCGCGCTGCAGCCGCGCGACGAGGAGCTTCGCACCGGCGGCGTCAGTGTCTGGCGCGAGGACTGCGAGCTGCGTCTCGCCTCTGGTCGCAATTACATCTGACCGCCGCGCCTGCTCGCGCACGAGGTTCGCGAAATCGCGGAAGGTGGTCGATACGGTTTCATTGCTGCGATCGCCGGGTCCTCTCGACTGCGGCTCCGGCGAAAATGCGAGACATGCAAATGCTTCGTGGTTGCGCACTGCGCGTGCTTCGAGTTGTTCCGCGAGCTGCTGGAGACCGAATTCGGTATACAGTCCGCTCGAAGGATCCATCAGCGATTTTGCCTGGTGCTCGGCGAGCTCGCGACGAGCGCGCAGAAACGTAGAAAGTTTGAGAAAGAGCCCATCGACGTCGACGGGTTGATGGCAGTATTCCCACGCACCCGCTGCGTACGCGGCGGTGCGACTCGGCAGCGACGAATGCGCCGACGACACGATCACGATTGGTGTCGCGTGATCGAAGAGCGGATCGTCGCGCAGCGCAATGCAGACATCCACGCCGCTGAGCTGTTCAATGCGTTCGTCGAGCATCAGCACATCGAAACCACCGCGGCGCGCGAGACCTAGCGCTTCCTTACCAGAACCGGTCCGAACGACCTTGTATCCCTTTTCCTGGAATACAGTTTCCATCGAACGCCGCATCCACTCGTCGCTGAAGCCGACAAGCGCCGTGCGTTGTGGCGAGTTGATCGATGTCATGGCGTCGCGATCATCGCGTGATTCCAGCTATGTCGATGCGAGGTCATCACCGCGCGTTCATCACGACGTGAAGTGGCGAGGGCCTCGGCATCGCGCTGGCGAGCAACATACCAATCGAAGGTCTCCTTTAAACCGCTTCCGACGCTGTGGCTCGGCGCGAAGGACAATAGCTCGCGTGCCTTGTCTATGGTGGCGCGAGAATATCTAATGTCGCCCAAACGTGCGCCGGCGTATAGCGGTGTCGCAGCTGCGAGATCGGGGCGGTGTACGGCGAGGTTATCTCGGATTAGCGCAAACAGCTGATTGAGTGAGACTGACTCGCCACAAGCGATGTTATAGGTCTGACAGGTGGCTCCCTTATCGTTGACGCTCGCGGCAAGGAGATTGGCCTGTACGACGTTGCCGACAAAGCAGAAATCACGGGTAGTTTCGCCGTCGCCGAAGATCCGGCATCGCTCGCCACGCAACAACGTGGCGGTCCACTTCGGAATCACAGCTGCATACGCGCCGGCGGGATCCTGCCGTGGACCAAATACATTGAAGTAGCGAAGTCCGATCGTCTCCAGGCCATAGCTCATTTGAAATGCGAGAGCGTAGGTCTCGTTAGCCGCCTTGCTGGCGGCGTATGGCGAAAGTGGCCTTCCGACGGTGTGCTCGATTTGAGGATACGCCGGAGTGTCTCCATAGACGGCGCTCGATGAAGCATAAACGAACCGTCTCACTCCGGCGTCCTTGGCTGCGATCAGCATGTTGATGAAGCCGTCGACATTGACTGCGTTCGTTCTCAACGGATCATCGACTGACCATGGGACGGAGCCAAGCGCTGCATGATGGAGAACGTAGTCGGCTCCTTGACACGCGGCGCGACAGGTATCGAGATCGCGGATATCGCCCTCGATCATTCTGAACGACGCCGATTCTTGCATTGCACCGTCGACAACCTCGTCCAGATTCGCGCGATGACCGGTGGAAAAATTGTCTATCCCGATCACGTGCTGGCCGAGCCCGAGCAATTCCTTGAGCAGACTGGATCCAATGAACCCAGCCACTCCGGTTATGACCCAAACCTTGGGAGCGGTGACGAGATCGTCGCGAAGACGTCGGTATGCAGTGGAGATCACTAACGTCAGTGGCCGAAGTGCCCGCAGGACGACACGACGGATTGCAGTGCGCGGGAACATCGCAATCCGGTTAAACGCTTGCACAGGGCTGCCGTGCGGCGGAGCCGTGAAGGCATCTTCCATTCCTTTCAGCGGCTCACGGAGCCCCCGCGTAACTCCTGTCAACGCAAACTTTTAGCAGTGTGGCAACGTCATTGTGCCGTGCTGCACCCCCCTCCTTGTCGCAGTACTGCCCCATTCCTGTGGTAGTGTGACTACAGCCAGAACGTGAACATCAGGACTTCTTCCGACTTCCAAAAAACATTTAGCCTGGTTAGTATGGCGGCCGATGCTCGACAGGCTGCTTAGTTGGGCCGCCCGTCGCATCAAGGCGGCTGCGGGCTGGGTTCTTTTCCGATCAGGCCTCTATCGGCGTTGGCGCCGTGAGGAGGCCGTGATCGTACTGTTCCACCGCGTCAACGACGCGTACCCGAACGATCCGCTTACCGTCACCAACGCGAAGTTCGAAGATTTCGTCCGGTTCTTCGGTCGATTCTACGAAGTGGTTACGCTTTCCCAGTTGCTCGACGATCTGAAGGACGGGAAGCCGCTTCGCAACAAGCTCGCTATCACGTTCGATGACGGTTACCGCGGCAACGCGACCATGGCCGCTCCGATCCTTGAGCGTCACGGCCAGCGTGCCTGCTTCTTCGTCACGACGGGCTGGATGGGCACTGACCACGTCGCGTGGTGGGATGCTGAGAAAGGTATCCAGACTGTGTGGATGAACTGGGATCAAGTGCGCGGCCTGAAGAAGGCGGGCCACGACATTGGCTCGCACACCCAGACCCATCCGAATCTCGGAGAAGTGCCGCCGGATGTTGCGCGTCGTGAAATCGGCGGCGGGAGCGAGCGTCTCGATGCCGAACTCGGTGAACACTCAGGCCTGTTTGCTTACCCATTCGGCGGCAAGAAAAACATGTCGGCGGAGAATCAGGAAGTCGTCAACCAGCTTGGCCTGAAATGCTGCCTTTCCGCTTACGGCGGCACAGTGCGTCGCGGCGATGACCCGCTGCGGCTGAAGCGCGTTACCATCACGAACTGGTTCCTTTCTCCGTATCAGTTCGCATTGGAATTCACGCTCGGTCTTCTGGATCCCGAATGACGGAGGCATAGTTGCCGGTCGGCGTGGAGCGCACCCGCGTACTGGCACTGGGGTCGGGCGTCACGTTGCTTGGCGTACTACGCGCCCTCTCCGGATTCGGACTCGATGTGATGGCGCTTCCCGATGTCGATCGAGTGACGCGCCGATCGCGATTCTACAAATCGGCACCTCAGTCTTTGGCTGGCGTCACGCCGCAGGATTTTGCGGAGCGCGTCTCATCGTTGCCCGCACCCACCATCCTCATCCCGTGCTCGGACAACTGGGCACGCGCTATTTCGGTGCTTTCGTCAGAGGTGCGAAAGAGATACCCGACCAGTATCCCACCGCTGGCTGCAGTCGAGACGCTTGTCGACAAGTCGAAGTTTCGTGCCGTGCTCGAACGACTCGAGCTTCCGCATCCCGCCACACAGATTCTCGAATCGAACGAGGATCTCGATGCGGTCCCGGATCGCGTTCTCGAGAGCTCGTTCATAAAGCCTGCCGACTCGCAGCAATTCTTCGCGCGATTTGGCGTCAAAGCCTTCCGCACCCAGGGGAAGGCTGATGCCTTACGCGTCCTCCAGCAGTGCATGACCGGCGGTTTCCGGATGATGCTGCAGGAGTACATCCCGGGACCGCCGACCAATCACTATTTCATCGACGGCTTTGTCGATCGAAACGGGGAAGTAAGAGCGCTGTTTGCGCGACGCCGTTTGAGAATGAGTCCTCCGGATTTCGGCAACAGCACCCTCCAGGTCAGCGTTCCTCTCGCGCAAGCTGGAAGCGCGGTTGACACGATGCGGACGCTCCTTTCAGATCTTCGATATCGAGGAATCTTCAGCGCCGAGTTCAAGAAAGACGCTCGCGACGGCCAGTTCAATCTCATTGAAGTGAACGCGCGGCCGTGGTGGTACGTCGATTTTGCAGCGAGATGCGGAGTCAACGTGTGCGACCTTGTCGTTCGCGATGCACTCGGTCAGCCGGTGCCGGAGCGAACGACGTACGCCGTTGGCAGACGCTGCGTTTATCCGTATTACGATCTCCAAGCGGTGCAAGCCGAGCGCGCGGCCGGAAAGCTCGGTATTGTCGGCTGGGCCTTATCATGGGTCGGTCCGTATCAGCCCGTATTTCGCTGGTCAGATCCGTTGCCGGCCACGCTCGAGGTTGCAATCCTGCTGCGCGACCGAGTGCGAAAACTCGCTAGTCTTAGAAAGCGTGCCACCGGCGGTTAGTCCTCGTAGGCGAGATGCGCGCAATCGGGTGACTATGGGTTACTTTAGAGCGTCCTCAGTGTAATAGAAGAACATCTGCGAAGGCACACGTTTACGCGTCGCAGATTGCAGGCACGCTGCTCAGAGCAAAGCCGTTGAAAGACGGTGACGCAGAGCCACGGGGCTAAGCGATTTTCGCGATGCCAGCCGAGCCGCCAGCGAATCCGACCATTGTCGGAGCCGCGGCGGTTTTTTGTTTTCGTGCGCGCCTCCGCTCGTAATTTGAAAGGAGTCATCAATGCGGTCCTCGTCAAATCCGCTCAAGCGAATTGCAGCCGTGATCTTATCGCTGGCACTGGTGCCGTTCATTGTCGTTTGCTCTGGCGACAAACCCACCGACACTACTTCGCAGCCAGGCTCAATATCCGACCTGAGCGTAGCCTCGATCGCGAGCACATCAGCTACGCTCGCGTTCACACAGGTTGACGACGGAACCGGTAACCCGGCGAGCTACGATATTCGTTACAGCTCGGGACCGATGCAGTGGGGTTCTGCCAGCTCAGTCGACAATGGCACCTGCACAACTCCTGTCGCCGGCACGCAGGTCGGCGCTCATCTCACGTGCAGCGTTTTTGGGCTGACCCCGTCAACAGCATACAACTTCCAGGTGGTAGCGTTTCGTGGGACACTGAACAGCGACGCCGTCTTCGGAAACCAGTCGAATGTTGCGTCAGCATCAACTCCTTCATCCGGTCCTCCACCCCAGACAGTAAGCTCGGTCAGCGTTTCGCCATCGACGCCGTCAGTCGGCGCCGGCTCGACGACGACACTTGTCGCGACAGTAAAGGATGCCAATGGAAACGTGATGACCGGCCAGACCGTGACCTGGTCGTCGAGCAGCAACTCGATCGCGACGGTTAACGGCGCCGGTGTTGTCAGCGGTGTGGCGGCCGGCACGACCACGATCACCGCGACGTGCTCCGGCGTGTCCGGGACAGCTACTGTAACGGTGACCGCAGCACCACCGCCTACTCCTGCCGTCACGACGGTGACTGTCGCGCCAGCGACTCCTTCAATCAACGTCGGAGCGACGGTGACGCTTACCGCAACGGTCAAAGACCAAAATGGAAACGTCATGACCGGTCAGACAGTGACCTGGTCATCGAACAGCACATCGGTTGCAACGGTAAACGCCAGCGGCGTAGTCAGTGGTGTAGCGGCCGGGTCCGCAACCATCACGGCCACGTGCGCGGGCAAGTCGGGCACGTCGAGCGTGACTGTAAATGCAGCGCCGCCTCCTACACCGGTGGTGACGACCGTCACAGTGTCGCCTGCTACGCCTTCGGTAAACGTCGGATCCACGGTGACGTTGACGGCGACTATCAAAGATCAAAACGGGAACGTGATGACTGGTCAGACCATTACGTGGTCGACGAGTAATTCGGCAGTTGGGACTGTGAACGGGAGCGGCGTTGTGTCTGGAGTCGCCGCCGGCACAGCAACGATCACGGCCACGTGTTCGGCGAAGTCGGGATCAGCGACCGTAACCGTAAACCCTGCGCCACCACCAGGTGGCGGAACGCTGCTCTTCGAGGAAGACTTCGAGAACGCCAACATCAGCTCGCGTGGATGGTATGACAATACAACCGCGCAGCTATCCACAACCGAGCATATAAGCGGAAGCACTGCCTCGGCGCAGTATCACTTCACCGTGGGCGCGAGCACACCAACCAGCGGTGGGTCGCAGCGCCACAAGTTCACGGCAACCAGCTCTGTCTACGTGAGCTTTTACGTGAAGTACAGCACTAACTGGGTGGGTTCAGGCCAGGCCTATCACCCACACGAGTTCTATATCCTGAGCACGCTTGATGGTGACTACGATGGTCCATCGAACAACTTCCTCGACGTCTACATCGAGCACAACTACCAGAATGGCGGACGTCCGCGCTTCGCAATGCAGGACAACAAGTCGATCAACACCAGCATGGGCGCGCTGCCGAACAATCTGATCGGCACGACGGAGAACCGCTCGACAGGCGGCTGCAACGGCGTGATCGAGACGAATATTTTCTCCGAATGCTACGACGCCGGGTCGAACTGGTACAACGACAAGCAGCTCACCGGACCCGTTACGTTCCAGCCCAATCCTGGGCCGGGCTACAAGAACGATTGGAACTTCGTCGAGGCCTATTTCCAGCTTAACACGATTGCGAATGGTGTTACGCAGGCCGACGGCGTGATGCAATACTGGTTCAACGGAACGCTAATTATCGATCGTCATGACATAGTGTTCCGCACCAGCTACCGGCCCACGCTGCAGTTCACCCAGTTCATCATTGCACCGTACATCGGCGATGGATCGCCGGCCGACCAGTACATGTGGGTTGACAACCTGCGAGTCGCGACCGGACGGATTCCATAACGCGTCGCGCGGCCAGGAAAACCAGCAGTGATCGAGGCGTCTTCCGGCGTGGGAGACGCCTCGATCGTTTTAGAGAGGAAACAGCACCTTGCGTGCGTGAAAGGCCTCGGCGTATCCATCCTCGGCGCGACATTCGATCCCGCGCAAACGGAGAAGCCCGAGGAAGGTTTCCTCGCTAAACCAATCCTTGCTGCGCTGAGTACCGAATACGTCGAGGAGTGTGCGGCTCTTACGCTTCGCGACGGCGCCCGTCAGCGGCACATAGATGTTCGGTTGTCCGAGATCACCATCCCATTTGGGGATCTCGTACTCGAGGATCAGGTGATTCCTGAACGTATTCCAGGTGAGATCGGATACGACCCGATGGTCCTGATGGCGATCGTTCCTGGTATGCGTGAACACCACATCCGGTCGGAACTCTCGCGCCAGCTGCTCGAAGGCGTCCTTGATCGCGTCGAACTGCGCGGGAAAGTAGCCGTCGCGGAATCGATGCAGCCGCACTGCTCCGCTCGCGGCGGGGCCGAGGAACTTGCGCGCGCCACGCTCGGCCTCTTCGGCGCGGTCGCCCGATGCGCTCAAGACAACCCAGCGAAACTCTGGCTGTGGTTTTCTCGCCGCGAGCTGCGACAAAGTGCCACCACATCCGATTTCGATGTCGTCGGAATGCGCGCCAACACAAAGCACCTTCAGCGGGGCGCCGACCTCGGGCAACCCCAGACCGGGCAAGCTGCGTTTTCCGTTGCCCGCCAGCTTGCCGTTGCGCGTCAGCTTCCCGTTGCCCTTTGCCTTATGACCATTGGCCGATGGCTTCACGCGTGGCCTCCGGTGCCGGCCGTCGTGGATCGCGAGAAGTCCGCGCGAGCGTACATCGAGTCGACGCGGGACCGGTTCGTCGAGCCGCGATCGACGACTCGCAACAGTTCTGCGTCTTGCAAAGCATCCGCGGCAGCTCGGATAGTGGCGAACGGCATCATCGCGCGCTCGGCGATGTCGAGCAGGGAATTCGCGCCGTCCGACATGTTCAAAACCCATAGCAGCGCCATCTCGAAGCCGGCAGGGCTCGAGCCGCCCGTGTTCCTGTACAATCCGCGGCGTCCCAACTGCGGCTCGCACTTGGGACTCAGATTCAGATAGACGCAATCGTGTTCGAGCACTTCGACGATGGCGAGCGCCTTGTTCAGCGAATCTTCGAGTGAGTAGGCGTCGACGAAATCGAGGTTGTCGTCGGATGTATGGTATTCCGGATACTTGCCGTTCGGAGTTCGCGTCAAACAGCCAACGCGAAGATTGAAGCCAGGCGAGCAGTATTGTCGCTCATCGTAGCCGTACGGCGTGAAATCCACGATCGCGTGTTCACCGGCAAGCTGCAGTACATGCGCTGCGGCTCGATCGACGAGCGCCGTCTGACGACGGCTCTTCTTGTAGGTCGAATGACCGCGGTCACCGAGGCAGGACAACACCAGGCCGTGCGATATGCGGTGCGCATCTCGCTCGTGTTGCGCCAGCCACGTGATCGAACCGATGGTTCCGGGAATGAAAAGAAAACGGAAAGTGTGTTTCCGTGAGATTCCGGCCAACTGGCGCGCCAGGTGTGCTCCCACCGCCATTCCCGACAGGTTGTCGTTCGCAAGGGACGGGTGGCAGCAGTGGACGCTGATGAGGATTTCGTCGCTCAGTGTCCCGGGCAGTATGCACTCGCCATACGTGAGTGACCCCGGCGCGAGCGTGGAATCGATGCAGACCTCGTATTCACCATCCTGCAACTTCTCGAGCTGGTCGTGAGCGAGGCAGAAGCCCCAGTCTTCGGCGTAATACGATGTGCGATAAGGAATCGCGTGCGGGCGATTCGGCAGTGAGTGCAGGTGCGGACGAAGCTCCGACAGGGACATGCGCGCTCTCACCGGCACGCTGTAGTTCACGACGTGAAGATTCGAATTCCTGAAGTCGACGACGCGGTTGCCCGATTCATCGGAGATCCACGCGTCGCGAATGTTCCATTCTTTCGGAACGGTCCAGTCGAATACACGCGTGCCCGACGGGACTTCGGTCATCGCGATGGGAGTTAGGCGAGACAGCCGGTTGAGCGACTGGCGGAAACCGTCACCGGTGATACTTCTGCACACCGGGTATAGCTCGCGAATCAGCGCGTGGAGCTCAGCGCCGGAACCGGCTGGGGCGGAATACAGCGTC
>DASTGU010000187.1:0-8091 GCA_035718845.1 Gemmatimonadaceae bacterium
CGACGTACCGATAGCGCAGGACACAACGTGGAGGGGAACATGGAGCGGCGTCATTCGTACGCCGGGCGGCGCGGTCGCGGTCAGATTCGTTTTCGACTCGACGGGAATGCGCGCATCTTTGGCTGACGCGCCGCTGCAACCCGCCGACGGATCCATCTCCAATCACATCCTCGAAGCCAACTTGCCGGGCGAGCTTCCGAGGAAGGATGTCGCGGGAGCTACGCACAAGCTTGGGGTCAAATTGCAGCGGGAGAACGACCTTCTCACCGGATACGTCGTCGCCACGGCCCAGCTTGGTGACCGTCCGTTTCTGATGCTGCCCTACTATGTCTCGGCGACACGTGACAAATAGTGGCGGGCTGCCGTACAGCGCGTAATTTTTCCGACCCTAACTCGAGTCATGAGGATTGATATGAAGCGCGTGTATTACTCAATGCTGCCAGTCGCGGCGATCGCTGTTCTCGCCTGCAACGGCAATGCTCAGAACGGAGGAACCGCCAGCTCGACGTCGAGCTCGACTTCATCGCAGGGTCAGATGCAGATGAACGAGTCAACGCGTCAGGTGGCCGGTGGCGGGATCTCAGTCGCCGGCTGGAGCGGTCAGATCGATCCGGGCGAAGCCCGTCGCGGACAGGTGCTCAGCAACGCCAAGCTGGCGCAGGAAGGAAGCGGCTACCACGTGACCACCGGACCTGCGGTCGCTTATTGGAATCCCTCGAACACCGCCAGCGGTGACTACACGGTGAAGGCGACCTTCACCGAGCCGCACTACATGAACCTGAATGATCACCCACATCCGTACGGGCTGTTCATCGGCGGCAACGACATGGGCACGCCGAACCAGAGCTATCTGTACTGCGCGGCATACGGCAACGGGAACTTCATCGTGCGCGGCTTCGGGCCGGCGCCGTTCCAGGTGAACGGTCGCGGCGGAGAATCAAATGCCGCAGTGCACAAGGCGAGCGGCCAGGGCGCGCCGGTCACTCAGGACATCGCGATGTCGGTGAAGGGCGACAACGTGACATGCTCGATCAATGGGCAGGTCGTTGGGACGTACAAGAAGTCCGACCTCGTCGGGGCGGGGAAACTGAAATCCACTGATGGCGTTTACGGGATTCGGTTCGCGCACAACACTGAAGGCACGGTTACTGGGCTCACGGTTACGAAGCCGTAGACCGGGACTGAGTACTGCGGATTAACATAGCATTGCTAATCGCGGACTGATTGAGAATCGAGGATCGCTGACGCGCGTTCCCATGCTCTTTAGTCGCGGTCGGAGTTCTCAATCAGTCCGCGATTAGCAATGCCGTTGGTCCGTAGTACGCAATTCACCCCCGTCTGATATCCACCGCAATCGTCCGCCACTTCCCCTGATTGAATCGCATCACGCTCAGCGCGCACCGCGTAAGGTGCCCAACGAGAATCGCGATCCAAATGTCGATGGGGTCGAGTACGCTGACCCGCTGTACGACGAAGCAGATGCTGAGCGGGACGATGATCTGTGAGATGATCGAGATGTAGAGCGGGCTCTTGGTATCGCCGGTTCCCTGAAGTCCACCGGTATAGGTGAGCGCGACGGCGATGAAGAAACCCGAGACACTCAGCACGCGCAGCAGCTGCACGCCGATGTGCACGTCAACGGCATCGCGCATCCCGAACAGCGCCAGCAGCTGGTGCGGGATGAACATGAACATCAATCCGACCGCGGCGGCGCTGGATATCCCAATTCGCGCGGCGACGTGCACCGATTCTGCAGCGCGATCAGGTTTGCCCGCGCCGAGGTTCTGACCGGCGACGGCGGCAGCAGCGCCCATCAATCCGACTGACGTCCACGTCACCAGGGAGAAGAGCTGGCTGTAGCAGACCGCGAACGCCGCCTGCGCTGCCCTTCCCTGCGCCACGGACCCGATGAACGCGAGCATGAACACTCCACCGACATTCATTGCGATGCCCTGAAATCCGGTCGGCAATCCGAATCGGAACAGCGCGCGAATGATCTCCCAGTCGGGACCCCATCCCTTGCCGCGCGGGAACGAGACCACCCAGCCGCCGTGCCACAGTTTGTACAGCGAGTAGATCGCAACTATGCCGGACGCGATCGACGTTCCCATCGCCGATCCCTTGGTGCCGAACGCCGGAATGGGACCGAAACCGCGAATCAGCATCACGTTCAAAACGACGTTTAACACCGTCAGCGAAATTCCCAGCATCATCGGCGTGCGTGCATCACCAGCGGAGCGCAGCGCGCCACCGAGCATGAAGAAAACCAGCATGCCGCTGCTGAACAGAAAACTGATACGGAGAAACGGCAGTGCTTCCGCCTTCACGTCTGGCGCGGCATTTACGAAGTCCAACAACGCGGGCGACGCGAAGTACCCGATCGGGCCGAGTATGAACAGCGCCAGAACGATCGAAGTAATGAAAGCCTGATAGACGGTGCGATCTGCTTTGTCGTGATCGCCCTGCCCAACGAAACGCGCGACGAGCACGCTCATTCCCGTGAACAGCGAGGCGATAAAGATCACCACGATCAGGAAGATCTGGTTGCTATCGCCAATCGCCGCGTTCGCCTTGGGTCCAATCAGATTGCCAACCAACACCTGATCGACCATCGCCTGCAATCCGCCGACGACGTTGGTGAGCATCGTGGGCCACGCCAGTTTCCACACCGCCGGCATCAGCGGTCCTTCGACTATCGACCGGTCGAATTGCCGCCGACCAGGTCGAGGCCGCGCTTCTGCCGCTACCGGTGCTGCAGGTGCCGGCGCGGTGACGTCAGTCAATACGCTCTCGACGACGAGCGATCAGCGCGTCGATGCTCCACGGACCAGCGCCCGCGAAGATGAAATAGAGAAAGAGGAAACAATACAGCAGCGCACTCACGCCCCAATTCCTCGTTGGCCAGAAGGACATTGGATAACTGAACTGGAAATATGCAACGGCCATCTCACCGGCGAGCACGAACGAGATTGGACGAGTCAGTAATCCCAGTGTGAACGCTGCGCCAAGATACGTCTCCAGCCACGCTGCCAAGTGGAACTCCCACATCGGCGGCATCGGAAATGGCGGAACGAACTGCGGGAACGGCGGAAATCCGAACAGTTTCGTCGTACCGCCGGTGAAGAACGCGAGACCGGCGACGATCCGCAGAATGCTGAGGAAGCGGTCCGTCCACGGCGACCGTGATGCCTCGAAGATTGACATTGTCGCTATGCCCTCGAGAGTGCCGCTAAATCAGTTGTTACTGACACGGTTAGTCTCCGGTTGAATTTCAACTTCGCAGGCGCGCACACGTTCCAGCAACAGCGCGCGCTCTCGTGAATTCCTGGTCATCGCTGCAGCGCGCTCGAACTCCGGCTTCGCCTCGCCAAAGCGTTTCAGCTTCATCAGCAGATCGGCGCGCACACTTGGCAGCAGATGATAGTTCTTCAGACTAGGCTCGCTGCGCAGCGCATCCACCAGCTCCAGCGCTGTAGCGGGCCCGTACGCAAACGACACCGCCACCGCGCGATTGAGCTCGACAATCGGCGACGGCGCGAGCTCGGATAACGCATCGTATAAGGCGACGATCCGCTCCCAATCGGTGTCATCCGACTTGCGTGCGCGAGCGTGACAAGCTGCGATCGCCGCCTGCAGCACATACGGCCCGCGCTCTTCACCCAGTCTTTCCGCGCGGTCGAGAGCGGCCAGACCGCGCCGAATCAGCAGCTGATCCCAGCGGGAACGATCCTGATCGAGCAGAAGGATCGGTTCGCCCTTGGGGCCGGTGCGCGCGCGAAGTCGCGACGCCTGGATCTCCATCAGCGCCACCAGTCCGTGCACTTCAGGCTCCTCCGGCGCTAGCTCGGCGAGAATGCGACCGAGTCGCAGCGCATCTTCGCAGAGCGCCGGCCGGGTCCAGTCGTCGCCTGCGGTCGCTGAGTAGCCCTCGTTGAACACGAGGTAGATCACGCCGAGCACCGACGAGAGTCTTTCGTCGCGATCGGCGCCGCGCGGAACTTCGAACGGGACGCGCGCCTCTGACAGCGTGCGCTTTGCGCGGACGATCCTTTGCGCGACAGTCGGCTCGGGCACCAGAAACGCTCGCGCGATCTCGTCGGTGGTGAGCCCGCCAAGCAAACGCAGTGTGAGGGCGACACGCGCGTCAGTCGAAAGAACCGGATGACACGCCGTGAACATCAATCGCAGGAGATCGTCACCGAAGTCGTCGTCCAGAGCAGAATCGAGATCGGACACGCTCAGCTCCTGACGCTCTTCGAGCTCGGGCACCATCTGCTCGTGCTTGCGCTCGAGCAGTTTGCTGCGGCGATGCATGTCGATGGCGCGGTGTTTCGCGGTCGCCATGAGCCACGCGCCCGGGTTGTCGGGAATCCCAGTCTCCGGCCAACGCTCGAGCGCAGCGAGGAGCGCGTCCTGGGCGAGATCTTCGGCGAGTCCGACGTCGCCAGTGATGCGGGCGAGGCTGGCGATGACTTTCGCTGACTCAATACGCCAGACGGCATCGATCGCGCTGTTGACGTCGGACACGTGTGGTAATTAGCGCCGAGTTGCGGCGTTTTGGGCCATCTTTTCGCCGAGTCGCGCTTCGTAATCGCGCAGCTCCTGGGTGAACTCGGGGCCGAAGTCTTCGGCTTCGAAAATCGGGCGGATCTCGATATCGGAATCTTCGTTGGGCATCGGATTGGGGCACCGCTTCACCCACTCGATGCACTCGGCGAGCGACTTGCACTGGAACAGCCAGAATCCCGCGACGAGCTCCTTGGTCTCGGTGAACGGACCGTCGACAACGGTGCGCTTGCTGCCGCTGAATCTGACCCGCGCACCCTTCGAGCTCGGGTGCAGGCCTTCCCCCGCCAGCATCACGCCCGCATTGACGAGTTGTTCGTTGTACTTGCCCATCGCTTCGAGCAGCTCTTTGGTGGGCATCGCGCCCGCTTCGCTCTGCGGCGTCGCCTTGACCATGACTAGAAATCGCATCCTGGACTCCGGGTTAGTTGGGTTCTATAGGGCGACGAATGGGTTGGGGTGAAATCGACACTACTTCAGCGATTTAACTGCAAATGAAAACTACCAGCTGGCGGCTGGCGGCTTTCGGCCAGCGGCTTCGAGCCTTACTGCGATTTCGGACAAGCTCGGAGCCGCCGGCTGAGAGCAGCCAGCCGCCAGCTGGTCTTTTTCAGTTAGTCGTTCCTATCCCCCGACGAGCGCCAGGATATTTCCATCCGGATCCTTGAACCACGCCGCCTTGAGACTGCCCGCCACGTGGACATCTCCTTTGAGGGTCATGCCGGGAAGGCTGTAGTGCTCGAAGTTGACCCCGTTCTCTTTGAGCCTGCGCGCGACTGATTCGACGTCGGCGAGCTCCCAGGTTGCGGCGGTCGCCTTGTTGGTACCGGCGAACATCGATTTGTAGACGAGGATTTTCGATTTGCCGGCCTTGTAGTTGAGCACCTCGGATTGAGTCGAATCCAGGCGCTTCAGGCCGAGCACGTCTTCGTAGAAATGTCGGGCGCGGGCGATGTCTTTGACGGCGATCGTCGCGACCGCGGTGCTATCGCCGAGCATTGGCCGCTCCCTCCGACTTCGAAGACTGCTGCTTTTTGCCGCCGCCGCTTCGTTGCTCGAGAAACTCGCCGAGTCGATCGAAGCTCTCACCCCAGCCGCCTTTGTGGCCCTCGCGCTCGCCGTCGGATTTGAAGCCTGTTTGCTGAAAGGTGATGTCCGTCTTGTTGCCTGAGCCAACGAAGTCGACGGTGACGAGCATTTCGTGATCGGGCTCCTGGTCCCAGATGAAGGTGTAAACGATTCGCTTTTTGGGCACGATCTCGCGATACACTCCGTGCTGCCACAGCTCGGCGCCGTCCGGCCCGACCATCTTTGCCCGCCATTTTCCACCAGGCCGTTCGTCGAGCTCGACGACGGGCGCGGTGAAGCCGCGCGGTCCCCACCACGCTTTTGCTTTGGACGGATCAGCCCACGCGTCCCACGCCACATCGATTGGCGCGTTGTAGCTGCGCTTGATCACGAGCTTATCTGCCATCCTTTGCATCCTCCGTACGTCGATCTATCCAGCTCTCTATCGTATCCGCCATCTCGTCCAACACCTGTGTGTCGGTTTTGCCTGACGACTTCAAAACATGGAAGCTGTGGTCGGCGCCTTCTACCCAGTGCATCTCCCAGCTCGTCTTCACTCGCTCGAGCACTTTTTCCATTAGCGACGGCGTGCAAAAAGGATCGCGGGTGCCGTTGAAGCAGATCACGGGCATCGTGATCGATGGCAAATGGGCGTCGCGCAGCTGATCAGGTTTGCCAGGCGGATGAAGCGGATAGGCGAGTAGCAACAATCCCGCTGCGTCAAAGCCATCGGCGGCCAGCATCGACGCCGCTCGGCCTCCCATCGATCGGCCGCCAATGATCAGAGTCGGGGGCGCAATTTCTTTCCTGACTCGATCAACCACGGCTGAGAAAGTGTCCTTAAGCTTGGGCATCGGATCCGGCCGGCCGGATTTCTTTTCCTTGTAGAGGAAATTGAATCGCACCGTCGCGATGCCGCGCTGGTTGAGCGCACGAGCCGTGGCGACGACGCTGCGGTCGTTCATGTTTCCGCCGGCGCCGTGCGCGAAGACGAACAGCGCACCGCCATTATTTGCGGCTGGGTCGTAGAGCGCGGACGTCTCTTCCGCGCCGACCTTCACCCGCCATTCGCCGCCCGTACGCTGTCGTTCACGCGTCGCCATCGTACTTCAACTTATCACGCCAACCGGAGCGCGTGAATCTTGCGCGCCTCCACCCAGGGCATTCTCCGGTGGCTGACTAGTGATGACAGGGTTTCGTGCACGCGCGACGGCGATCGCGGGCATTGCGGTGATGGGAGTATCGCTTGGCGGATGTGGAGTGCCGGCGCGGGTCCCGGTGCTGGCGGAGACCGGACCGCACCCAGTGATCCCTCCGCCGAAGCCGTCTCTGATTCCAGTGATGAAGGTCTTCCCCGCGAAAGGCTGGAGCGGGAATGAAACGCCAATGCCGGCGAGCGACCTCAGGGTTCGTCCCTTCGCTACCGGCCTCCACCATCCACGCTGGCTTTATGTACTCCCGAATGGAGATGTGCTCGTTTCGGAGACCAATGCTCCGAAGCGGCCGGACGACGCCAAAGGCATCAAAGGATTTTTCTTTCGATTGTTTCAAACACGCGCCGGTGGCGGGGCGCCAAATGAAAATCGACTGATCCTGCTCCGGGACAGCAATGGCGATGGAATCGCCGACATTCGAACGGATTTCCTGACCGGTCTGCATTCGCCATTCGGCGTGGCGCTCGTTGGAAGCGATTTGTACGTAGCTAACACTGACGGCATCGTTCGCTACCAGTACACACGCGGCGAGACGAAGATTTCGTCACCGGGGGTTAAGCTCGTCGATTTGCCTGGCGGTCGGATCAATCATCACTGGACGAAGAACGTCATCGCCAGTCCAGATGGTACGAAGCTGTACGCATCCGTCGGCTCGAACAGCAATGCGGCTGAAAACGGCCTGGCGCACGAGAATGGACGCGCGGCAATCTGGGAAATCGATCGTGCGACCGGGCGGCATCGCGTTTTCGCCACAGGATTACGGAATCCTGTCGGACTCGCGTGGCAACCTGACACCAGGATGTTATGGGTGGCGGTGAACGAGCGTGACGAGCTCGGCGCTGATCTCGTCCCCGACTACATCACCGCTGTGAAAGATGGTGGTTTCTACGGTTGGCCCTACAGCTACTACGGCAGACACGTCGATCATCGCATCGAGCCACAGCGTTTGGATCTGGTGAGTCGAGCGGTCGTGCCCGACTACGCCCTCGGCTCGCATACTGCGTCGCTCGGTCTGACCTGGTCAGGCGCCTCCGCAATGCCCGCGCGTTTTCGCGACGGCATGTTCATCGGTCAGCACGGATCGTGGAACAGAAAACCTTTCAGCGGTTACAGGGTGGTATTCGTACCATTTGCAGACGGGCGCCCATCGGGTTTTCCAATCGACGTACTGACCGGTTTCCTCACACCAAGCGGCGAAGCGATGGGGCGTCCCGTCGGTGTAGCGATCTCGCGAGACGGGACG
>DASTGU010000188.1:0-7473 GCA_035718845.1 Gemmatimonadaceae bacterium
CCGATGTACATCGGGCCAATGAGATTGGTGAAAGCGGCTACCGTCGCCCCTTTCCTGATCATGATCGGACCATTGCGGGCATCGAGCACCACGTACGGCTGGATCTCGGCGCCTTCCTCGACGAATACTGGATGCTCGCCGATCACGGTTGCACTTACCTTCGCCGCGGCCTCCATCGACTTGCCACGCAGCGGAATGTCTTCGATCAGTTGCTGATCGAGAGTCGCGACCAGGTCCCAGACTTCGTTGATCCAGCGTCCAGCGACCTTCCTCCCGCCGAGGCTCGTCTGGATCGAGCCGATGTCGACTTTGCCGTCTGCCAACTGAGAGACGGGCATTGCGCGCGCCAATCGCACCGCGCACGCGATCCCATCACACATCAATAGATCGAAGTGATCGATCTTGAGATCCAGCGGGATGACGCACCGAGAATTGACGAGGATCGAGCCGGCGGGAATTTCGCCCTTGGGTGCGACGGCCGGTGGCGCGTCGCCTTCCTCGAAATGTGCGAGGTGGTCGCCGCCAATGAAGCCGGCACTACGGAGAGAAGTTGCGCGCTCCCACCGGTGACGAATCAGCGAGACGCCGGCGCGGAGCTCCGAGGCAGGGCGCGTCAGCGCAAACGGCTCGAATTGCCGAGCGCGGGCGTCGTCGTAGAAGAACAGTACGCTCATGCTTTCGCGGCGTCGGCGGGCAATGATTCAACCAGTCGCTTGAGATCGGCGGCTTTCTCGGTGGTGGTGACCATGGTCAGCCCTTTATGCACCACGACGACGAGGTTCTCGACGCCGTACATCACCACTCGTCCCTCATCAGCGTGCACGACGTTCTCCTCGCAATCGACCAGGTGGACATCTCCAGTCGTGACGTTACCGAATTCATCCTTGTCGCGCACCCGCGCTAGCGCACTCCAGGTGCCGATGTCGTCCCAGCCAAAGTCTCCGCGCACCACCGCAACATTCTTGCTGCGCTCCAGTACTGCATTGTCGACCGAAACCGGTTTGGTGACGCTGGAGAAAAAGTCATGGGCGTCTGCATCCTCGTCGACGGCCATAGCCTTTTTGAGCTCGACCGCGTGTTGCTTCACCTGCGCCAGAAAATCTCCGACGGTCCAGATGAAGATACCCGAATTCCAGAGATAGCCATCTGCGCGCAGCTTCTCCGCGGTTTGCCGGTCGGGTTTTTCGACGAACCGTTTGACCTGGGAAATTTCCTTCTTCGCATCCGTAGGCTGGATGTAGCCAAAGCCGGTGTCCGCGCGGGTGGGTACAACGCCTACCGTCACCAGCATGTGGGTCTTCCGCGCGTAGTTCTCGCCATCCTCGAGCACATCGCGAAAGCGCTGGTCGTCACCGATCGCCCAGTCGGCGTGGACTGAGATCATTGTCGCGTTGGCGTCGTCGCGTCTCTCGATCAGCCGCGCGGCCCACGTCAATGCTGCGGCAGTTCCCGCCGGCCTCGGCTCGGCGACGATGTTCTCGCGGGGCAGCGTCGGCAAGAGCTTTCGGATTGGTTTGACGAGGTCGGCGTTGGTGAGCACCAGCATGTGGGTCGGATCGACCATCGGTGACAGGCGATCGAACGCGTCCTGCAGCAGCGGCTTTTTCGTCGCCAGCGGCAGTAGTTGTTTCGGGCGCTCCGGCGTGCTCAGCGGCCAGAACCGCGAGCCGACGCCGCCCGCGAGAACGACTGTCCAGCGGCTCACTCGCCGCTGATTCCGGCTTCGTCCGGCGCGCCAGTGAGACGCGCGACCAGCGCGTACAATTTCTTCGGGCTAAAGGGCTTCGTCAGGAACTGCGTCGCGCCAAGCGCCAGCGCGTCGCGCTCGTGCTTCGCGTCACCGCCGGCAGTGAGGATGATGCACGGCAGATTCTTGAAGCGCTCCTGCTCGCGAACCTGACGCAGCACGTCCAGACCGCTCAGCTTGGGCATCATCAGATCGAGCAGAACGAGATCGACCGGGTCGCCGTTGTTGATGAATGCGAGGGCTTCCTCGCCATCGTAGGCGATGCTCACTCGAAACGGACCCTGCTCGAGCTTCATCTTGATGATTCGGCCGATATGGGGCTCGTCGTCGGCGACGAGAATATGCGATGTATGGTTTTCCGTCACGTCAGATCAGGGATGCGATATTGCCACGATACCGACGCACATCAAATAACAGTCCACCGAGATCGGCCGATGGGCGCAACAGAATCAATAGCAGAGTGTCGTCAGCAAGCGCGGCGACGATTGCGTATCCCTTCTGGTGCTCGAGTATGGCGGTATTGAGGGCGCCCTGAACCGTCGCCTTGCCCAGCGTCTCGGCTTCGGCGACGAGCGCGGGCACACGCGCTGCCAGGTCTTCGTTGTTGAGACCGGGAGCTGCAAAGCCTTCGATCAGCAGTCCGTCGCGTCCCAGCACTAAAACAGCATCGACTCCCGGACGCTGACGTAGCGCGCTCGTGAAATCCCGAATGTTAGGCATCGGTGGTGAAGAAAGTGCGAAGCTAGGATTCGCCACTGGTGAAGTCAAGCTGGCAATCGCTTGAACTGTCATAAGTTACGGGGTATTATCGAAAGCAACCCCGCCTCCTTCTCTTCTGTCAAATTCAACGCATGAAAGCGCGTCTTGCGGTTATTGCGGCTGGTCTCACCGCCGCCCTACTCAGTGCTTGCGGCGATCCAACGGCACTCAAAGCGTCGTTGCTGAACTCGGTCGACACGCTCTCGGTCTTCGCTCTGTCGGGAACGCCGCCGAATTATCCGAGCGGCGTCGCCTTCCTGTCGCGGCAACCCGTACACGTTGACGGCTTTGCGCTGTTCGACGTCGCCTTCGACATCAACGCCGACGGCGACGCCGTGATCTATCCGGTCAAGTTGGTCGTGGCGTCGGGGTCAGCGCGTCCCGTCAACCTGCAGAGGATTGCGCAGCCCTTCGACCTGGTGACCGAAGCGCCTAAGACTGGCTATGAAGGCGATTCTGCTCTGGTCGCTCCAATCGGCCAGACTATAGTCGTTCAATCCGCCCACAACGCGGCGGCCGACTTGTGTCAGTTCGCTATCAATCCGAACATTTACGCCAAGATCTCGGTTGACAGCGTAAACCTCGCATCACGCAGCATCTATTTCCGAATGGGACTCGATTCAAACTGCGGGTTCCGGTCGTTCGCCGAAGGCGTCCCAACTTTCTGATCCGTGCACGATCTGCGGATGGTGCGCGAGAATGTCGACGCACTGCGCGCCGGCATGCAGCGGCGCGGGGCACTCGACACCTATGGAGCGGCGATCGATCGTGCCGTCGCGCTCGACAAAGTTCGCCGTGACACCATTCAGGCCGTCGAAGAGCGCAAGGCCGCCCGCAACGCGGTAACCCAGCAAGTCGGTCAGCGGAAACGGGCGGGACAAGCCGCTGACGATCTGCAACAACAGTCACGCGCGCTGGGGGAAGAGATCGCGCGTCTCGACGACGAGCTCGGGGAGACCGAGAAAGAGTTATCGTCGATCCTGCTCGAGATCCCCAATGTCACGCTCGATCAGGTTCCCGCCGGCGGCGAGGAGAAGAACGCGATCGTCAGGTCGTGGGGGACGCCGCGTGAAGAAGCCGGGCTCCTCCCGCATTGGGAGATTGGCGTAAAGCTGGGGCTAATCGACTTCGAGCGCGGGGCCAAGATCAGCGGTTCTGGATTCATCGTCTTTCGCGCGGCGGGCGCCCGTCTCGTTCGCGCGCTGATGAACTTCATGCTCGATGTTCACACCCGTGAGCACGGCTACGAGGAAGAGTGGGTGCCGGTCGTCGTCAATCGAGAAAGCATGACCGGCACTGGTCAGCTGCCAAAGTTCGCCGACGACATGTACACGCTTCTCGGCGACGAAGGCTATCTCATTCCAACTGCCGAGGTGCCGCTCACCAATCTTTTCCGCGAAGAGATTCTCGCCGAATCGGATCTGCCGAAGGCGATCACCGGCTATTCCCCCTGCTTCAGGCGTGAGGCGGGCGCGGCGGGGAAGGACACCCGCGGTCTCCTTCGCGTCCACGAGTTCGACAAGGTGGAGTTGGTGCGCTTCGTCGCACCGGAAACCTCGAACGACCAGTTGGAGCTGCTGACCGGACACGCCGAAAAGATTTTGCAGCTGCTCGAGCTGCCGTATCGGGTAGTGCGACTGGCGTCAGGCGACACTGGCTTCGCCAGTGCGCACACCTACGATCTCGAAACCTTCGCACCGGGCGTTGGCAAATGGCTCGAAGTGTCCTCGTGCAGCAACTTCACCGACTTTCAGGCACGCCGTGCCAAAATCCGGTTTAAGCCCGCCGAGGGCGGCAAGCCGCGCTTCGTGCACACTCTGAACGGGTCAGGTCTTGCCTTTCCCCGCGTAATTGCCTCTATCCTGGAGCATCATCAACAGGAGGATGGAAGCGTGCGCGTTCCCGCTGCGCTCGCAAAATATCTTGGCGCTGAGCGCCTGAGCTGAGCATGCGCCGGCTGGCACCGGTAACTCTCATCTCGATCGGCGTACTCGCGTTGCTGGTGTGGTACGTGATCTACACGCGTACCGTCGTGCACGAGCTCCGTCAGGAGGCGTCGCGCGTCGGCCTGATGTACGCGCGCGTCTATAACGGTTTGAGCGATCCAAATCCGGACGCTGCCAACGCCGCGCTGCTCGATCTGTCGCGTCACATCAGAGAATCCGGCGTGCCGATGATTCTGGCCGATCCGAACGGTGTGCCGACTGACACCGCCAACATTCCGTTCACGGCACCGCTGCGCTCGCGAGAGATGCGGAACTACATCGCCGAGCTCGATCGGCAGAACGTGGCGATCGTCGAGCCTGGGATCGGCACCGTGCACTTCGGCAATACGCCGCTCGTGCGCGGACTGATTCTCATTCCCGTGCTGCAGTCGATCATGATCGGGCTCGTTCTGGTCGCGGGCGCGTATGCTTTGCGGACGCGCGGTCGCGCTGACCGCGAGCAGATCTGGGCGGGAATGGCGCGCGAGTCAGCGCATCAACTGGGCACGCCACTCTCCAGCATCAGCGGCTGGATCGAGCTCCTTCGCGAAACCGATCCGGAGCCCGCGACCGCGGCGGCGCTGGATCACATGGAGGCGGACCTCGAGCGGCTCAAGCGGGTGGCGCACAGGTTCGAGCGAATCGGCCGCCCGCCCCACCAGGAGTTGGTCGATCTCGGTGATCTCGTCGATCGCGTCGCGACCTACTTCCGGGCGCGCGTACCGACTCTCGCTCAGCGCGTCACCGTATCCGCGTCGCACCAGGGAGATCTTACGGTGCAGGGAGATCCGGTGCTGCTCGAGTGGGCGTTGGAGTCTCTCACCAAGAACGCGATCGACGCGCTGGCCGGCCGCGATGGCAGGGTCGAGATCTCGGCCGAGCCACTGCCGGAGGGAAGAGTTCGGGTGCGCGTGTCCGACGATGGCCCCGGCATCCCCCGGGAGATCCGCCACCAGATCTTCGACCCCGGCTTCTCCACCAAAGAGAAAGGCTGGGGAATCGGCCTCTCGCTCGCCCGTCGCATCGTGCGCGACAGTCATCACGGCGAACTGCTCCTTGTTCCGTCCGATCGTGGGGCAACCTTCGATATCGTTCTGGGCTAACTACTAACGAAAAACTACCAGCTTGCTGCTAGCGGCTTTCAGCCCGCGGCTTCGAGCTTGTCTCGCAATCCGAAGTAACGCTCGCAGCCGCAGGCCGAAGGCCGCCAGCCGCCAGCTGGTACTTTTTCTTTTGCAGTTCGGGATTCAGCCCAATCCCCTCGGGCGATATTTTGTCTAGATGTCCGAAGCAGCCAACATCGCAACCGCTACTGCCGCCGAGCCGCTCGCTGGTCTCAATCCAGCACAGCGCGAGGCTGTTCTTCATTTCGAAGGTCCAATGCTCGTGCTTGCCGGGGCGGGCTCGGGCAAGACGCGGGTTCTCACCACCCGCATCGCGCGGCTCATCGAGCACCACGGCGTCGATCCTTCGCGAATTCTCGCCGTCACCTTCACCAACAAGGCGGCCGGTGAGATGCGCGAGCGCATCGGCCGGCTGCTAGGTGAAGAGCCGAAGGGAATGTGGAGTGGGACCTTCCATGCCATCGGCGCGCGCATACTGCGCACCAGTGCGCCGCTCGTTGGACGCACCTCGAGCTTCACGATCTACGACGAGGACGACAGCCTCAGTCTGATCAAGCGACTGATGGACCAGGAAGGAATCTCGCCGAAGCAGTGGAGCCCGAAGGTGATCTCGTCGCTCATCTCCGACGCCAAGAACGCGCTCGTTTCGCCACAGGAATACGAGAAACTGGCGATGGATCCCGTGTCACGCTCGGCTTCGAAAGTGTACAACAAGCTCGAGACAGCGTTGCGAACCGCCAACGCCGTGAGCTTCGACGACCTGTTGGTGCTGCCAGTCGAGATCTTCAGGAAAGACGAGAGAGTGCTCGCGCGCTATCGCGACCGGTTCCAGTTCATCCTCGTCGACGAGTACCAGGACACCAACCGCGCGCAGTTCCAGTTCATCAAGCTCCTCGGCAGCAATCACGGCAATGTCGTCGTCGTCGGCGACGACGATCAATCGATTTATGGCTGGCGCGGCGCTGACATTCGAAACATTCTCGACTTCGAGAAGGAGTTTCCTGCCGCGCGGGTAGTGCGGCTCGAGGAGAACTATCGCTCGACGCCCGACATTCTCCGAGTGGCGAATGCTGCGATTACACCGAATCAGGGTCGCAAGGGCAAGACCCTGCGTCCGACGCGACCAGCGGGTGAGGCAGTAACCCTCGTCGCGGCGCTGGATGAGCGGGACGAAGCTGATTTCGTGCTCGAGGAGATCAAGACTCGGCAGAACCAGGAAGCTCGTGGACTCGCCGACTTCGCCGTGCTTTATCGAACCAATGCGCAAAGCCGCGCCTTCGAGGACGCACTGCGACGTGAAGTGATGCCATACCGTCTCGTTGGCTCGGTGCGATTCTACGATCGTCGCGAGATCCGGGATTTAATGGCGTATCTGAAGCTGATTGCCAATCCGGCAGACGAGGAGGCATTCCGTCGCGCCATCTCGGTACCGAAACGTGGGATCGGCGACACGACCCTCGACATGCTGGTCGCGCGCGCGCGCGCCGCGAAAGTCTCGTTGATGGAGACCATCGCCGATCCGGAAACTCAGGACCTGGTGCGTCCAGCCGCCCGCAAAGCACTGGCAGACTTCACCAAACTGATCACCACTTTGCGCGAGCGCACAAAGGACACCAGCGTCGACGTGTTGATTCAGGACCTCGTCGCCGAGATAAGGTACGTCGAGTATCTGCAGGCGGAGGGCCCGGAATCAGCGCGGGACCGAATCGAGAACATCAGTGCGTTGATCGACGGCGCTGCTGAAACTGTCGTCGATGACGGTGGAGAAGTCGGATTGACGCCGCTCGATCACTTTCTTCAGCGCGCGATGCTGGTCGCGGGCGCTGACGCTGTAGATCCGGGTGCCGATGCGGTGACG
>DASTGU010000189.1:0-23895 GCA_035718845.1 Gemmatimonadaceae bacterium
CGAAGACTGGCCCTGGATTCTGAATGGGGCGTTGTTCGTCAGCCTCATCGTTAGCGTTAGCGCCATCGTCGAACACGTGCAGCTGGCGGCGTCACCGCCGCCAACCGGATTCGTCAGAGCGAGCAGCGCGACAGTCGGCAATCCTGGTCTGCTCGCCGCGTACCTGCTGATGGGAATCGCGGCGGCGGCATATCTCTCGTCAAAAAGTGCTCGCTGGCGCCGTCTGTATCTGGCCGCCGGCGTCATCAACCTGCTAGGGCTAATATTCGCCGAGAATCGCAGTACGCTCATAGGGCTGGTGCTGGCGACACTACTTGGCGCTGTGATCTTCGCCGCACTCAGCTCGCATCGCAGAATCCGCATCGCCGTACCGCTCGCGGCTGCGCTCGTTAGCACCCTCGTCATCGGCAGCGCCGTCGTCGTCAGAACGTTCCCGGGAACCACATTCTCGCGGGACGTCCCAGAAGTGTTCCAGCGACTTGCTGCGACCAATCCTGCCGTCGGCGATGAATCGCGCACCATGCAATGGCGCGCCGCCATCGCCGGCTTCAAAGATCGTCCGCTGCTCGGCTACGGTCCTGAAGCTCACAACCTCGTTTGGAGCGCACATTTCGATCCGGGCATCTATCACGTCACGACTGACATCTTCGATCGCACCCACAACCAGTATCTCGAGACACTCTCCACCGGTGGGTTGATCGGTATTTTCGCATTCGCCGCGATCTGGATCGCAATCGCGGTGACGTTGTCGCGCGCTTATCGAGCTGGGCGACTTACCGCTCCATCACTTGCAGTTCTCTGCGGACTCCAGGTCGCCTACGCTACCTTTCTGGCGTTCTGGTTCTTCGATCTGAACTCGACGATGCTGTGGATCATGTTCGCGGCGCTGATCGCGTCGCGGGGAACTGTCGGGTCGATAGTCCTGGAGCCTACCACCAGCGAGACGCGACTCCCGGTGAGCAAGCCAGTGCTGGCCGCCGCAGTGATGTCTGTCCTCGTCGCAGCGCTGCTCTGGGAAGGCTACGTTCCGCTGCGAGCAGATCGAGCGCTGGCGAGGGTCGATTCTCCCTCGGGCAACGTCGCGGCGACGCTGGCGGAATACGACATCCTCGCGGCATCACGTGCGCATCAAACTGCGCATACGCCGATAATCATGGCGCAGTATCTGACCTCGTTGAGTCCAGCGCTGCGGCAAATCGCGCGCAATGCGCCGGAACGCGCGGCAGTCGATCGCGCGATCCAGGAATCGCTCGATGCATTCAGAAAAGAGATTCACCGCGATCCCTTGAACGACCGGCTCTACACCCACCAGGCCGGACTGTTGATGTTCGCCTCTGACTTCTACGATTCACCGGTCTATCGTCAGCAGGCAATCGACGCGCTGCACAAGGCGGTCGATCTGAGTCCACGCCGCGCCGAGCAGCGCCTGGCACTGGCAAATGTCTACCTGAACGACCGCGATTACGAGCGTGCGATCGTAGTGCTCAACGACGCAGTGAAGACCGATCCGCTCCTCGGTGAGCCGCGCTACGATCTCGCCAAGGCCTATCTCGGCGGAGGGAAACCGGACTCCGCCCTGGTGATGCTGCAAAGCTCCCTGCGCCACGGTTACGTCGGATCGCCGGACATCTACCTCGCAATTGGGAAACGTCTCGAGTTCTCTGGCCGAAGCGGCTCCGCCGCCAAACTCTACTCGGGCTATCTCGAGGCGAAGTACACCGAGGCGGTCTGGGATCGGGGCGAGCCAATCGATCGGCCAATTCCAAGCGCGGATCTCGCTGTTGCGGCGCACCTTCCGTTGCTGTACGTGCGCTCGCGCGAAAGCGATCTCGCAATCAAGTCTGCCGCCGCGCTTTCTGCGTTCGACCCCAGCAGAGCGCCGATCGTGGATCGGTTCGTGTCCGATCTCGGTGCGCGTCGCCGCCGCAACTGGGTGGCGCGGGCATCGCTGCTGCCGTGCAACATCGAGCGCGCGCGCCGCATGCGTGACTCGACTGCGGTCGACGCCTGCGGCGTCTTTAGAAGAAAGCTCTAGGCCGGCTGCGCGACCGGCGCCTGCCTGACGCCGGCGCGATGTATTCTGAGCGCGGCGATACGGCGACCATCCATCGCTACGACTTCCATCTCGCCGCCGGGGATCTGGATGCGATCGCCCATCCGCGGCAGGCGTCCGAGCTTGGCGAAGGCGAAGCCGCCGAGGGTGGTCCAGTCGCCTTCAGGAATCGGAATGCGGTAGTCTGAGCGGACATCGATCAACGACATCGAGCCAGCGAGCTCGAGCACCCCGTCGGTGACGATCGATTCGCGCGACGCGAAATCGTACTCGTCGGCAATGTCGCCCACGACTTCCTCGACGAGATCTTCCATCGTCACGATGCCGGCGGTGCCGCCGTACTCATCGAGAACGACCGCCATATGCGCCCGCGTGCGTCGCAAGTCGTCGAGCACGCGCTCCGCTGGCCTGCTGTCGGGGACGTACATCGGCTCGCGGACGAAGTCGGCGAGACTGAACGGCGCGTCTCCTGAGTGCAGCCACAAATCCTTGGCCAGGAAAACACCGACGACGTCGTCGAGTGATTCGCGGTAGACCGGATACCGGGAGTATCGCTCCCGCCGCAAAACTTCCCAGACTTCTTCCTCGCTCGCCTCGATCTCGAGCGCGACGATGTCGGTACGCGGCCGCATCACGTCCCGCGCTTTCTTCTCGTGGAAATCGAGAACGCCCGCCAGCATCGCGCGATCGGATTCGTCGAGGGTGCCGTGCGCGTGCGCTTGCATGACGAGGAAGCGAATCTCTTCCGGGCTATGGCCGCCTTCCTGCTCGCTCGCCGGCTCGATACCGAGAATCCGCAGCAGCCCGTTGGCGGTGCCGTTGAACAGCCAGATCAGCGGCGACATGAACCGTGAAAACACCAGCAGCGGCGGCGCGACTGCCTTGGCGGTGCGTTCCGGACTGGCCAGCGCGATCGATTTCGGCGCCAGTTCGCCGAGCACGATATGGAAGAATGTCAGGAGGAAGAACGCGACCGGAACCGCGGCGACGTGGGTCGCGGTAGCCGACGGATTCAAACCGATGAATCGGAACGCCTGGTCGAAGATGTGCGCGAGTACGGGCTCGCCGACCCAGCCCAGCGCCAGTGATGCGATCGTGATGCCGAGCTGAGTGGCAGCAATGTAGCGATCGATCTCCTTGAGGGCTGTCTGGACGACCTTTGCACCACGGTCGCCCTTGGCGATCATCTCGTCGAGTTTGCTGCGGCGGGCAGCCACCAACGAAAACTCGGCGGCCACGAAAAACCCATTGATGGCGACGAGTCCCAGTACCGCCAGCATGCTGCTCGTCGCCACGGTCATACTTGGAGGGTCCGCGGCCTGCGCGACAACTAGTCCCAGGACCATATTCATGTAATCTATATAGTAGTAGAGACTTAGGACCCCGCCGGAGCGTCTTATTGACGTCAGTCTCTAACCCACGCAGCTTGGAATACTTGCTTCCGGCAGTACCGGTCAGCCCAGCGGCCCCTCGGCCTGCACTAACGCTCCCCGCCCCAGACGGCGGGGGACGGGAGAGGGTTCTTCGAGTCCTCTACCTTGGCCGGCTTTGCCTTGCTTCCGCCATTTTCATTGCCGCTATTGTCGTTTGGCGACGTGCCGACAGTACAGCGACACTACTCACGACGTTAGCGTTCATTGCGAGCCTCTTTTTCACTGGTGGCTCGATGCTGTACGCAGCGCGCCGGCCCAATGGCCTTGGCGACACCTTCTACTACTTGCAGACGATCTTCGATCTGCTGCTCGTAACGGCGATCGTCCACGTCACTCAGGCCGGCAACCCGTCTCAGCTGGCGCCGCTCTACATCCTCGTGATCGCGATCAGTGCGTTGTTGCTGCCGCCCGCAGGCGTGGTGCTCATTGCGCTGCTTGGCGACGCCTTCTATTTCGCGATTACCATCGCCGACCGATCGACCGTGTTCGAGGCGCCGGTGCTGGTCCAATTGGGAATCTTTGGAGCAGTCGCGCTTGGCTGCGGTTACATCGGCGCGCGGCTGCGCGAGGCTCACGCCAATCGTGAGGAGATGGCGGCGGAGCTGGCAGCGTTCCGTCTTCGTGAAGCCGACGTCGAGCGCTTGCACACCCGCGCCGAGCGACTGGAGGCGGTGGCAGAGCTCAGTGCGTCGCTCGCGCACGAGATCAAGAATCCGCTGGCGTCGATCAGGAGCGCCGCCGAGCTCCTGGCGAAGGTGCCGGGGTCGGACGACGACACGAGAACGCTGACGAAGCTGGTGCAGCGCGAGTCGGACAGGTTGTCGCGGCTGCTATCGGAGTTCCTCGATTTCGCGCGTACTGGCGTCACCAGTGTGCGAAAGGCCGATCTCGTCGAGATCGCGCATCACGCCGCGGATCTGGTTGCGCGTCATCCGAGCAAGCCGGAGAACGTGCGCATTCGTGAGGTGTTTCCTTCAAAGTCACTGGTCGTCGTTGGCGATGACGATTTGCTACACCGCGCCATCTTCAACCTCTTATTGAATGCCGTGCAGGCGTCTTCGCCGGGCGACGAAGTGGTGATTGAGGCTTCCGAGATATCGCATCAGCATCTGCCGGCGCAGGCGGCGCACTTCACGCGCGGCGCACTGATGATTCAGGTGAGCGACAACGGTCGTGGCATCGCGGACTCGATCAAGGAAAGATTGTTCGAGCCATTCGTGACGACAAAGAGCGGCGGCAGCGGACTTGGTCTGTCGATCGTGCATCGCGCCGTCGAAGCGCATCACGGCTTCATTCTCGTCGACAGCAGCGGCAAAGGAACCGGAACGAAGTTCACCGTGATTTTGCCCAGGCTTGGTGACGAAGCAGTGTCCCGCCGTCGCACACCGAAATCGGCGCTCAAGAGGCCTGCGTGAGCACCGCCGCCACTACGGCTCCGTCGGTACTCGTCATCGATGACGAGCAGGGAATACTCGATGCCGTTCGCATTCTTCTGAAGAGCGAAGGCTTCATTCCCTACACGGCGCTCGGTGGGAAGAAAGGTCTCGAGCAGATTGCGGCGCTGAAGCCCGATTTGATCATCACTGACGTCAGAATGCCCGACGTCACCGGACTGGACATTCTTTCGTCAGTGCGCGCGCACGATCCCGATGCGGTCGTGATCCTGATGACGGCGCAGGCGAGCCTGCAGTCGGCGATCGGCGCGGTGAACAACGGCGCTTTCTATTACATCCAGAAGCCGTTCAAGAACGAAGAGCTGGTGACGATTCTGCGGAGGGCGGCGGAGCATCGCAATCTCAAGCGCGAGACCCGGGTGCTGCGCTCGGATGCGAGGAAGAGAGAGAAGGGCGCGCGACCGGTCGGCAACAGCAAGTCGTGGCTCGACGCACTGAACGTCGCGGAGTCAGTGGCGGCAACCGATTCAACGGTGCTCTTACAGGGCGAATCGGGGACGGGTAAGGAAGTCGTTGCGCGATATATCCACGACCTGTCGCCGAGGGGAAACAAGCCGTTTCTGTCGATCAACTGCGGCGCGCTGCCGGAGAGTCTGCTGGAGAGCGAGCTGTTCGGTCACGTCAAAGGCTCTTTCACTGGAGCGTCGCGTGACAAAGAAGGACTGTTCTCTGCCGCGGGTGAAGGAACCTTCTTCCTCGACGAGATCGGCGAGACGACAGCGGCGACGCAGGTGAAGCTGCTGCGTGTACTGCAGCAGCGTGAGATAATTCCGGTCGGCGCGACAGAAGCGAAGCCGGTCAACGCGCGCGTGATTGCCGCGACGAACCGCGATCTGGAAGACGAGATCAAGCGCGGGAATTTCCGCAGCGATCTGTATTATCGACTGAACGTGATCTCGATCGTGCTGCCGCCGTTGCGCAATCGACCGGGCGACATCTCGCTGCTGTCTGAAACCTTTCTCCGGCGTGCCGCGGAAGCGCGCAGCGAACCAGTTAGGGCTCTGGCGCCAGAGGCATTGGACGCGATGCAGCGCTATTCGTGGCCGGGCAATGTGCGTGAGCTCGAGAACGCACTGGAGCGCGCCGTGATTCTGGCCAAGGGCGACAACATACCGCTGTCGGCGCTGCCGGAGCGGGTGGTCGAACCGAAGTCGGACCCGCTGGTGAGCGAAGCGGTACAGACGAACCCCACGCTCGATACGATCGAGCGTGCCTACATCATGTGGGTGCTGGAGAACGAGGGCGGTAACAAGCCGCGCACCGCGGAAGTACTCGGCATCGATCCGTCGACACTGTATCGAAAGCTTTCACGTTACGGGCTGGCGACCGAGACGAAGTAGCGGGAGGCGGGGAGGCGGGAACGCGGGAGGCGGGAAGGCGGGAGGCGGGAAGGCGTTGATGGCACGCGCGGTTTCCGGATGATCCCCCTGGTTACGAATTCGACTAGAGTGGGCGCGTGCCTCGTGGATACACACTCGTTGAAGTCGTAGTCGCGGTCTTCGTTTTCTGCGTTGGCGGCCTGGCGCTCGCCACCACCAGTGCGGTTATCGCTCGTGAGCTGAGCGCGGATTCCAGACGCGAGACTGCCGCGCGGGAAGAAGCGAACCGGGTCGAGCTGCTCCTCTCGCAGTGTCCAACGGGGAAGCTCCGGTGCTGATTCGTCGCAGCCCTGGTCGCGGGCGCGGATTCAGTCTGATCGAGCTGACGGTAGTTCTCGCACTCGTCGGGATAGTCGGTAGCACGATTGGCTTACTGTTGATGCGCCAGCAGCGATTCTATCGCGGCGCCAGCGAGCTGATTACGACGAGGCAGAGCGTTCGCGATGCGATCGACGTGCTGGCCACGGACATTCGCGGCATGACAGTCGGCGATACCGCGCGGCTGCTCGCTGATTCGGCGATCGAGTTCTTCGCCACAATCGGCAGCTCGGTCGTTTGCCAAAGTCTCGGTGCAGGGCAGGTCGGCCTGCCACCGGGGGCGCTGACCTCCTTTGCGACGCAACCCGACACGGGCGACCTCGCGCTTTTCTACGTGGACTCTGGCCTTCCTTCGTCGAGATGGCAGCGGCATCGGATCATCGCATTCAGCGCGCGTTCTGTCGGGACGACCTGTCCGCCGGCGACCGGTTTCGCGCGAGAATCCGACGTCGTCACCAGTAAAGCGTTCTTTCTCGCTCTCGACGCTCCTTTGCGCGGCGAGGTGCACGCCGGCGCTCCGGTCAGATTTGTCAGACGCGGACGATACAGTCTCTATCGCGCGGCGGACGGCGAGTGGTATCTCGGTTATCGTCGCTGCAATGCAGTTGGATCCTTCTGTGGCACCATCCAACCACTAAGTGGTCCATATCGCTCGTATAGCCGCAACCCCGATCAATCGGGTCTCGCGTTCGAGTACTTCGATCGAAGCGGTGCGCGACTGCGCGGATCTCCGTTGTCGCTTGCCAGGGTCGACATCGTCGCGCGCGCTTCCAGCAGGCAAACCGTGTCATTCGAAGGTCGGCGCTGGACGCCAGCGGACTCGGCCCGCGTCTCAGTTGCTATTCGAAATCGGTTGTAATGGTCAGGAAAGGGTTCGTTCTCGCCGCAGCGCTCCTTGTCGTGCTGATGATTGCCGTCCTTGTCGCCGGCGTCTTCCTCGCCACGATGGAAGAAGGCCACATCGCCGCTACCTCGGCAGCTCGCGAAGAGGCATTGATCGCGGCCGAATCAGCGCTCGCTGACGCAATTGCAGGCTGGAGCGGCCACGCAACGCAACCAATCGGCGTCGCGGGAGAGGAGTTATCCACAATTTCCGGCGCGTCGATGCCGGTGTCGCTCATCGTGACACGACTGGACTCGACGCTCTACTCGATCGTGGCGGAGGCGCGCACATCATCGTCTCACAGTCAGGCAACCCGGCGCATCGGAGTGATGGTGAGCGTCAAAACGTCCGCCGATCATTCGACTGTAATCGATCCAATCTCCGAACTTTGGTGGTCGGAGTTTTTGTGACCCTTCGGGAGCCCATCGTTACTTTCGCGCCAATTGAATCGTGTCTTAGTTCGAACGATGGTGACGGACCTCAGGAGGCAGCAGTGCCACTCGGTTGGTCTCCATGGAAATGCAAGCAAACAGGGTTCTTAGGTTGTCACGCCTCTAGCACGTAGCAAGGCGGCGCGCGCCCGAGTAAAACCCGCTTCTTTTTTCATAGAAAGGGCCGCGATGGGGTTATTTGGCCGGAAGAAGACTACCGTAGGGCTCGACATCGGATCTGGCCTGGTCAAGGTCGCCGTCGTCGATCACTCGAAGTCCACACCAGAACTGGTCAAGGTTGCGATCACTCCGCTCCCAGACGACGCGATCGTCGAAGGCGAAGTGATGGATCCGCATGTGGTCTCGGAGATCATCCGCCAGGCCATCGAGTCCGTTGACGCAAACACCAAGGCCGTTGTCGCCGCCGTCGGTGGCCGCGACGTAATCATCAAGCGAATCAAGACCGAGCGCGTGAAGGAAGCACAGGCGCGCGAGCTAATGCGCTGGGAAGCCGAGCAGCACGTGCCTGACGTCGACTCCGTCGAGCTCGATTTCCAGATCCTGGACGAGAACGGCGACAGTCGCGACGAGATGAGCGTGCTCCTTGTCGCAGCCAAGCGCGATCTGGTCGAGGCGAAGCTGCGGATTCTCTCCGAGGCGGGCATCACGCCAATGCAAATGGACGTGGACGCCTTTGCGCTGCACAACGCCTTTGAAGTGAACTATCCCGCCGCGATGAGCGGTGCGGTTGGCCTGGTCAACATTGGCCATGAAGTAACCAACATCAACATTCTCGACGACGGAGTTCCGATTCTCACCCGCGATCTGCCGGTGGGAACCCGTCGTCTTCGTGAAGATTTGCAGCGCGAGCACGGTCTGTCCGCTCCCGACGCCGAAGCCCTCATCCGGGGCTACGATCGTTCGCCGCAGCTGGATTCGGTCATCGCCGCGCGCACTGAAGAAATCGCCACCGGACTCGAGCGCGCGATCGCGTTCCTGTCGACGTCGCTCAAGGGCGACGGTCAAATGAAAGCCGTGTACACCTGCGGCGGTGGATCGCGGACTCCGGGGCTTACCGAGGCGCTGGGTCAGCGCCTGCGCAAACCCGTCGAGCTCGCCAATCCCCTGGCAACGATGTCCGTGCGCGATGGCGCTATGGAATCGCTGGTGACCGACGAAGTAGCGCCGCTGCTGATGCTGTCGATCGGCCTGGCGCTCAGAAAGAATTGATCGGGGAGACGCACAGACAATGATTGAAATCAACCTGCTCCCCGGCGACGCCAAGAAAAAGAAGCGCGGCAAAGCCACCACTGGCTCCGGCTTCAAGATGGAGATTCATCCGGCACAGTGGTTCGCCGGTCTCTCCGACAAGATCACCGACAAGTACATGCTCGGCGCGGTGGGGGCTGCAGCAGCCTCCGGCGCGCTGATCGTGCTGCTGTTCATCAGTCAGACCGCGAGGGGCGCGATGCTGGAAGCGCGCGAGAATCAGGCGGTCAAGGACTCAGCGCAGTACAGCGCTCTTCTCAACGCCAAGGCAAGAGCGGAAGCGACGCGCGATTCACTCTATCAGCAGATCTCGATCATCAAGTCGATCGATGATTCGCGGTACCTGTGGTCGCATCTGATGTACGAGATCAGCAATGCGCTCCCGCAGTACACCTGGCTGACCGAGGTCTCCCAGACGAGCCCGCCGAAGAGCGTGGCGATGGCCGACACAGTGGTGAAGAAAGGAGCCGCGGCTAACGCTGACACCGCTGGACAGGGTGCCAAGTCGCCGCGTCAGAGACAGCTCGAGAAAGATCGCATCAAGAAAGCGCGTGCTGACTCGCTGCTCGCCGATGCGCGGACAATCAAGTTCAAGATCGTTGGCCACACCGTCGACATTCAGGCGCTCACTCGCTTCATGAAGTCGCTCGAGGCGTCGCCGTTCATCCAGAACGTGCAGCTCACTCGCTCTGATCTGGTGCAGGCGGAAGGCAAGGAAGTCACCGAGTTCCTGCTGGAGGCAGAGACCCAATCTCCGCCCCCGTTCGTGATCAAGACAGTTCCACTCGTAGTCTCGGCGGTGCGGTAATGGCTATTGGCGCAAACATGACGAAGCGTGAGCAGACGCTGGTTGGTATCGGCGTCGCGGCCGTTCTGCTGCTCGGCGCTTACTGGTATTTCCTGTACAAGCCGAAATCCGCGGAGATGGCGGTGATGCAGGCGCACGTTGATTCTCTCGACAAGAAGAATCAGCAGGCGAAGGCTGACATCGCGCAGGGCAGTCTGCAGAAGCTCAAGGCCCAGACCGCTGAATACGATCAGAGTCTGAAGGTGATGCGCCAGCTCGTTCCAAGGAGCAATGAAGTGCCGGCGCTACTCGAAGACATCTCGACCGCGGCTCGTCGCGTCGGACTCGACCTGGCGACGGTTGAACCAATGCCGGTCCTGCCGGGCGAGCAGTTCGACACCTATCGCTACAAGCTGGCGGTGATCGGCGGCTATCACCCGGTCGGCCAGTTCCTCAGCAACGTCGGCTCGCTGAACCGCATCATCGCGCCGGTAACGATGTCGATCAAGCTCCATCCGGTCGCCGACAAGACGAAGGCGAAACCAAAGAAGGGAGAATCGCTGGTCGACACCGAGTTCCAGGTGCAAACCTACGTTGCTCGGTCAACGCCTTATGCACCGCCCTCAGCGGTGAAACAATAATGAAGCAAGTAACTCTTGGACTGCTGCTGATTGGCGCGCTGTCGAGCGCGGCATCGGCGCAGGCACACGCGCAGTTGTCGCGTCCGGGCTCCAACCCCACCAAGCCAGTCGTGGCACGTCCGACTGCGCAGCCGGCTACACCGGCACCGACGACCGCGAAACCTGCGGCGACGAAGGTTGCCAATCCTGCTGCGAATTCAAAGGCAGAGGCCACCCCGCCATCGCCGCTGAAGCCGTTGAATAGCGCGACTGCTCCGGCAGCGAAGCCGGCGGTTGACACCGCGCCAAAGGCGTTGATCAACCGTGAAGTCTTCGCGTACGAAGGCTCAGGGCGGCGCGATCCATTTGTCTCATTGTTGACGACATCTGATCTCAAACCGCTGTTGCAGGACCTCAAACTGGTCGGCGTAGCATACGATCCGCGGGGGCAAAACTCTGTTGCCGTTTTGCGCGATGTCACGTCTAAATACGACCAGTACAGGGTCAGAGTAGGCCAGACGATTGGCAGAATGCGCGTCGCGGCCATTCAACCGAAGGCAGTGATTTTCACCATCGAAGAGTTCGGTTACAGTCGCCAGGAGCTCCTGCCGATAGCGCCGCCCGATTCGACCAAAATGAGGCAACGTCAATGAGTTTGTTGAAAGCGCTGCCAGCGGCGGCGCTCCTGTTTCTGCCCTCGTCGGCTGCAACCGTTCACTCACTTAGCGTAGTCCCGTCATCCGGGAAGGCTGAAGTGGTGATCGGGGTCAACGCTGCCGTCGATGTGCAGGATTTCACGCTCGACGCGCCGGCTCGAGTGGTCGTAGATCTCAAGGGAGCGACGCTCGACATGTCCCACCGCACCTACGACAGGATCGCGCGTGGCGGCATCACCAACGTTCGGTACTCGCAATATCGTCCCAACATCGTCCGCGTCGTCATCGAGCTGGACGCGAAGCATCCATACGAAGTGAAGCGCAACGCGAACGAGGTTCGCATTGCGGTGACCGGTGGCAAGACCGCCGACTACAGCTCGTGGGCGACCACGTCACGTCGCAGCTACGCGGCCGCGCCGGCGACTACCCAGCAGGCCGCGCGTCAGGTTGTTCCGACGCCAGCCCCTGCACGGACACAGTATTCAGCTGCAACTCAGCCCGCTCGCACCACCACGGCCCAGGCGACGCCAGTCCAGACGGTAGCGCAGACCACGCAGACCGCCGATCAGTCGGATGTGCAGGATCAGCCAGCTCCGGTCGCTGTCGAGCCCGAGCCGATGCCCGCGCGCAGAGCGTCGACCAACGACAGACCGATCGCGCTCTTCTCGCAGATCCAGCAGTCGCAGCAGCCGCCGATCACCGTCACCTTCCAGGACACCGACATTCGTGACGTGATCGCTTCGTTCGCCGCCTTCTCGGGACGCACGATCGTCGTCGGGAAAGACGTCACCGGAACCGTCACCGCCGAAGTCAGAAACCAGCCGTGGGACGTTGCACTGCGCGCAATTCTGAACGGTCAGGGTCTGGCCGCGTCGGAAGACGCGATGTCCGGGATCATCACCGTCGACAGCTACGCGAATATTCTCAATCGTCAGGCGTCGGAGCCGCTGCAGACGCAGCTGGTCTCGATCAACTACGCCCGCGCAACAGCGCTGGTGCCGACGATTCAGGCACTGCTTCAGAAAGATTGCCCGCAGGGGACCGGGGCCGGTGGCGCTCCTTCGAGCCCGAACGTCGTGAGCTTTGGCCGTCCGAGCTGCGTTGCGCGCGGTCTCGTCGCGGCTGACAGCGTTACCAACACTCTGATAATCACGGAGACGGCTTCGCGTCTCGCCGATGTCCTGCAGTATGTGCGCAACCTCGATGTGCGCACGCCGCAGGTCGGCATCAAGGCGAAGATCATCTTCGTCAACAGAACCAACATTGAAGACATTGGTCTCTCGTACGATCTTGGCACGGGCACCGACCAGTTCTTCAGCCAGCTTATCAAGCGTCCCGATCCGTCGACGCTCAAGCCAATCGACACCAACGGCGACGGAGTACCCGACGCACTTGGCGGCGGCACGCCGTTCCAGGGCGACAGAATTCTGCTCGGCGGCAACGCGATCTCCGCGATCGCCAACGCCAACGCCCGCGTAGTCAATCCCGCGCTCAGCGTGGTGTTCTCGACGGCACTCGGCAAGTTCCAGCTCACCAGCTTCCTCGACGCGCTACAGGAAGTTCGTCTCGCCGACCTTCAGGCCGAGCCGAGCATCGTGACGCTCGACAACAGACAGGCTTCAATTCAGGTCGGCCAGGAAATCCCGATCCGCGTTCTCGACGCCAACACGGCAAACATTTCCGGTGGTGCCAACCCGAACGCGCAGCCGCGCGCGACGGTGCAGATGAAGCAGGTCGGTATCATCCTGACGGTGACTCCACACATCACCAACAACCGTCAGATCCTGTTGCTGCTGCACGCCGAGAACTCGGATGCCCAGCTCGCGTCGTCCGACGCCGGCTACATCTTCGGCAAGCAGGCGGGCGACACCCAGCTCCTCGTCGGCGACGGCGAGACCGCTGTCATAGGCGGCTTAACTGTAACTCAGACCACGCAGTCCAAGTCCGGTATCCCGCTGCTCGTCGATCTGCCGCTCATTGGCAGACTGTTCGGCGAGACACGAACCCAGGACGAAAAGCGTGACCTTCTGATCCTAGTCACGCCCCACATCGTCGATGATGGCGCGCCGCTGCCAGGCTCGTCGTCGCAGCCACCAGCCACCCGTTAAAGGTGACTCGCATGTATAAAGCTCCTTTCGGCGTTCTGCGCCGCGGTCTTGTAGTAGCCGCGGTCGCGGCGTCGGTCTCTCTGATAATCGTTGCTTGCAACGACAACACTTCGATCGATCCGCTGAGAGACCGGATACCGCCAACTCTGACACTCACTCCCCGCTCCGGTCTGGCTGACACGGTCATTGGCTTCACCACCGAGGCGAAAGACAACCTCGGTTTGAAGACCATTCACGTTCACGCTGTCGGCGCGGTTGGGTATACTTTCGACACGGTGTTCACGTCGGCGGTGACTGATGTTCAGCTGCCGTTCACTCTGTTCGCAAACCGCACCGTTCCACCCGGTACACCGGTGACCATAACCGCGCAGGCGATTGATGGGGCGGGCAACACTTCGGGTGTTGACACGCTGATCATGGCGACGGGAAATCTGCCGCCACCGATAGTCCGCGTGCTTAGCCCATTTTCTGGTAGCTCCGCGGTTGTCGGCAAATCCATTCTTGTCACTGTGATGGGTAAGGCTGCAACCAAGGTTCGGTCACTCGGTCTAAGCACCACGGGTCCAGTCGTCCGTGCCGATTCGATGATTTATTCGAGTCCCCTCGCAGACTCACTGACCTGGCAGGATACAGTCGCAATTCCGGCCAATGCTGCGCCAGGAACTTTGACCATCACACCATTCCTGAGAGATTCTCTCGATCAGCGGACGGTTGGACCAAGCATCACCATCACGGTTCAAACGGCAGCGCAGATTAATTCGGTGCCTGTGGTTAACGCGTACTGCACCTCAAGTCAGCAGTTCGACAATGCGTGCGGCCACGGCAAACGTGTTGAAGTGACTGATACTGTGCACGTTGAAGCTGATGATCCAAGCGGCATAGGGCAGCTGGGGTACGAGGTACGCTCCACGCTTGGTGGTCCCATCGATGATTCCGCAACTTTCGTCTCGAACGGACAACTCACGTTCCAGCCGCATACGTTCTCTATGCGACTGCCCTACACGAACTTCCCGACGACAGCGTATATCCAGGTCTTCGCTCGTAATTCGAACGGAGTAAAGGCTTACGCGAAGTTGGCGAGCGGTGCCGACCGTATCGATACCGTCGTAGTGGTGGCTGGTGTCACCCGTGGACTGCCGCTCGGTGGCGAGGTCGCGGACGCGTACTATCACGCGGGTAAGGATCGCCTGTATCTGACCAACATTACGAAGAACCGCGTCGAGGTCTTCAACTTGTCGGACTCGTCGTTCAAGAGTCCGGTTATCGTTGGCTCGCGTCCGTGGGGTATTGCACCGTGGCCACGCGACAGAAATGGTACGGCCGGTGACACGCTACTCATAGCGAACTCCGGCGGTACAGACATTAGCTACATCGATTTGGATGCCGGAGCGAGTGGTAGCGGTCAAGAGGTTTTCCGGTATGCGCTGCCGAACATAATCGTGTATAGCGTCACAACCGTGACGGCAGGACCAAGCGGTTTGCCGTTCCAGCAGAAAACGCGATACGACTTTAGCGATCGCCCTGAATTCCTGGCGACGACATGCATACAGGCAGGCGGCGTCTGCACAGAAACCGTTCTCGCATACACGACGACGCCGACGCCTGGACAGACCGCGCCATTCAACACGCTAAACGGCACTATTCGTTGGGAGAATCTGACTCGCGGCGTAACAGTCGCTGGAAAGACCGACTTCCATACCTCGCACTTCTTCTTTGAGCACGCTGTCGGTCAGTCAGCTGGCCGCGCGGACACACTGGAAATCGTACGCTTCGATGCCAATGGTGTCGATACGACAGTGCTCGTGCCGTACAAGCAGCCGCTTGGATGCGGTACGTATTCAATCGTGACGCGTTTGCCAGAGCTCGCGTTCCGCGATACGACGTTTGCGCGTAATTCAGGTCAGTTCCAGCGCGCGATCTTCGGCGAAGGCGGAAGTGTATTTGGCAGCCGCGCTGTGGCTTACGACGCGGATCGCGGATTCGCGCTGACCGCCACCGATCAGTGCCTTACGCCGAATCAGCCGCTGACACAGCCAGTGATGGATCTCGGAGTTTCGCCGTCAACGGCTGTATCAGACTTCATCGCCAATACATTCGCTGAAGTAAAGGGAGTGGCGATCAATTTTGACGGATCCCTCTCGGCGATTCGTGCAGACTCTACGTATATCCTGAATCCGCTACTGCGCCTGCAGGGTATTCTCAGCACCACGGTGAATAACGCGGGACTTGATTTCCACCCGCTCAACACGGGGCCGAATTCGTTCCCGCTTCTCACGCGTTTGCTCTTCGCTGCGTCGTCGGAGCCACAGATTGATATCTTCGACACGCACTGTTATCAGAGAGTGTCGACGATCCCTATTCGCGACCCGATCATCGGTCCGATCAAGGCCGCGTATAGATCCGCAACGGGACAACTCGTGCTTGTCGGGGCTACGGCGCGGGGAGTTGTAATCGCACAACTGCCGAACACATTCACGACAACCTGTCCGTAATCTCGGAAGGTGGCTGCGCAAAAGGCCCGACCGATTGGTCGGGCCTTTTGCTTTTGGCGGCGTCGAAGGAAACTCGGACGTTCTCGACGAAGGCCAATGAGGCAACTCGCGTAGGTGATAGAAAAACGCCCTTTCGAGATAAGAAACAGACATTTACGGAGGTGGGCCCGTCCCACAGGTTAGGCGCTCGTAAAGTTATCTGGGTGTAACCTAATTCTTTGATGAGGGGACGACGCCGCGCATGATCCCAATAGTATCGCGCCGAATCAAATTCGCGCCGAACTCACGGTTATGGACACGCTTCGCCAGCCTGACATTGACTGCGGCACTCGCGTGGTCAGCTAGTTCATGTAGCGACGCGACAGCTCCTAAAAGGCCGCTCTTAGTTCCCCAACCAGCCAAGGACGCTCAAGCTCTAGCGCCCGTCCAGGCAATTCTAGGTGCGAAAGCGTCCTCGCCAACACTACCCGTCCAACTGGGCTACTTCCCGTTTATTGAGCGGCTGTTAGTCGAGGCGAGCATTGAAGGAAAACTCGACATAACGAGTCAACAGAATGTGATTCTTCGGGTGTCGATAGGGCCTGACCCGGAACATCCTGCCCAAGTCGACTATCGGGGTACGTGGGACGACGCCGGCAATCAGTGCGATTGGAGTGCGTTGATTACGAGTCAGAGCCTGCGCGTGGGTGGGACATCGTGCCTCACCGCTCCGCCATACTACCAGTCGGCGAATGAATGGCGAGACACCATTCTTGTCGGCGGAACGGATGCCTCTAACGACGCCAAGGTCTATGCGACGCGTGGCGGAACACCAGCCGACCCTCCTGACTGTGGACCCGGTGTGACCACCAACTGCAACTGTCCAAATGGGTCGCCATGCCACAGCGTGAGCCGTCAGCAGGTGTTCACACTCACTCCCTTGGCGGCCGCGATAAGGCTGAAGACGCCGAACGTCACGGAGGTTGCCCCTAAGACAATACTGTTGCCAGATCCGCTAAATGGATCCACGACATTCAAAGTGTCGTCGACTCCGACGACATATCGTGGAATCACCGTTCCGACTCAAGCACTATCCTGGCGGTGGGTGCCAAGTCAAAGTGATTCGTCGGGTTCGGTTACCGCGCAGTGCCCCGTGCCGCCCACAGCGAGTTTAAGCAACACGTGCTCCGTCACTCTCTATGAGACCGGAATGATGATCGTCAACGCGCGTGTCAATGGTGTTCCGCAGACCGACACTCTGAAGGTCGTCGGTCCGCAAGTTCGACTAATTGTGCCGCAAGCGAAGATGCTCCCCTCGGTGACGCAAACCACTGCTGACGTGCACTACCCGAGCGATCAGCTACAAACGCTTCAGGTTTCGGTCATCGATACGCTCGGGGTTACGCTCAAGAATCGGTGGGTGCAGCTGCGGTTAAGTGCGGTCGAAGGAACGGCAGGTCACGCACATCAGAACACCTCTACCTATCCCAAACCGCCAGGGACGTTTCCGCCCGCCGGCACGATTGTGAGTGTCAATACGGGAAATACAACTGGAATTGCAACCGTCGTGTATCGATCCCCCGACCCGAGTGGGCCGGTCTGGATTCAAGCGCTGAGTAGTGGTGCCGGCACGGCCAAAAAGAAGATAGACGTGCAGGTCGACGGCCTTCAACAGTTCAACCCCGGATCGACGGCGGATCTAACTGGCGACAGGCCGGAACACCCCAGCAATCACTGGGCGACGTCGGCGCACATTGCCAACCTTAACCGATTGATTTGGTACTTTGCTCGTCAGTGGCCGACTGAAAAGCTCACGTTCAACGATTCTAGTCTCCCTTTGGGCGGGCTCTACGATATCAACGCTCATTGGACGATAGATCACGTAGGCCATCGATGGGGAAATAATACGGATTTGAAGACGTACGACAATTCCGACCCGCAGCATCCTGTGCCAACCCTGACGGACCCTCAAAAGAACTTTGTCAAAATGGTTTGGATGGATCTTGCCGGCGGACCAAAAAAAATCATTGAGCATAAGCCTGGCGGGCGTGTTCTTCCTCACCTTCACCTCATTTACTAGCCGATTACCATGAAGAATCAACTGCTCGCTTTTGCGTTTGTGACGTTAGCTACACCAGCACCCGGCCAAACGCCCGGAACAAGGCTTACGATCGATGTAGCCGTCACGTCGTTAATCGTCCGCGGTGATACAATGCAGGTGACGTACACCCTCTCCAGTCAATCAAGGAGTCAGGATTCACTCCTTGCTTTCATCGTGGACGCGCCAAGTCGAGTCCGCTCAATTACAAAGCCGGATTCGCTCTGGGTCGTCGACACCCTTATACGCGGAACGCAGCCGGCCGCCTTCTGGGGCAGTCTGATTCCGTTAGCCCCGGGTGCCACATCTCCGGCTCTTCAATTTGAGTCTGTCGGCATCCCAGCGATCGTGACGAGTTGGGCGCAGGGCAACTGGCCGCTTCCCGATTGCTGTGATGACGATTCTCCGACATCGGGTGAAGATCCAATTGTCACGCGGTCAATCTCCTTCAGCGTCGTCGGAGTTGAAGGTTGGCCGACGGACCGATCGGCGCAATCTCTACTTGCGCGAATGCGAGCGCTAACGCAATCAAGTTGCGCCAGTCCGCTCATGTGGATATCCGACAGCGGACTCTGCTCGCAACTCCTGAACGATATAGATTTGGCGGAGTCCTACCGGGCATCTGGACAAACAGCGCAGGCCCAGTCATCGCTCGACCAATTCAAGGCGGGGCTTGGTTCAGACAGCGGTACTCCCGCATCTAGCGTAACCAGTGCTGCTTACTGGTTACTACGCAGTAATGCCGACATCGTAAAGTCGTCTCTCCCTTAAGAAGGGAAGCGTCGGAATTTCAAGAGTTGTAACCGCACTATGCTGCTCGCGTATTCCGCCTTTATCAAAAGAGGCGTTATGAGATCTGTGCTTCGGCGTTTTCTAGGAATCGACATTTGGTGTAGCGTATTGCTGTGCGGAATTCTGATAAGCTGTCGCAATTCTTCCGAGAAAGGCGCAATGGCATCACGAATGGGCACCACCTCGTCGACCGACACGAGCGCGCGCGCCGATTCTGCGAGCTTAGGATCCCCCGTAATTCGCGGCCCCACCATCGCGGCGGATTCGGCGCGAGAGCCATCACTTTCGAGGGTGGGAAACGAGTTTGTGTTGCGGTTGCCAGTCACCCTCTTCCGCCTATTGAATGACAGTCTCCCTGGCTTTACTCCACAACAGCAAGCCTCCTACAATCCGAGATTAGCTAGTCGGCAACAACCATTGTCCGTGGTGATAGGGGATTTCGACGGCGATTTGACGCCGGATGTTGCAATAGTAGGAACGTCGGCTGGAACGCCCGCACTAATCCTGCTTCTTAACGATTCTACCACGAGTGGTAAACCACGACTGATGTTCGTTTCCAGACCTGACCCGGGTACCCCCACGAGTCTGGGAAGCCAGTTCATCGAGTTGGAAAAATCGCAACAAATTGTGAGTCCAAATAACGGCCAGGTGGTTCTAAATCTTCATACGGATGCAATTCACGTTTGGGGCGACAATCTTTCGGAGGTCGTGTACCTTGATCGTGGCGCGATCAAGTCGTTTTCAACTCGGGGCGATTGAGCCATGGCCACACGCCGACGCGAGTCGCGATATTTTTTCATGCGTCGCGCGATAGACCGATACACTTCGCGAATCTCGCCCATGCGGTAGTCTTGTTGCGAAAAACGAGACACCGAGCGGTGGCCGCCTGAAGGACCTCTCGATTTGGATAAGGGGTTGTAATCGAGGCATGTGGCCATTCTTTTGTACGCATGCTCCGAATCACGACCGCCGGCGAATCGCACGGCCCCGCTCTCGTTTCCATCCTGGAAGGCATGGTGGCAGGGCTTCCGCTTTTGGCTGCCGACGTCGACGTCGAGCTGGCGCGCCGCCAGCAGGGCTACGGGCGCGGCAGACGCATGAAGATCGAGTCGGACCACATCGAGTTCCTCTCCGGTGTTCGCGCCGGCCAGACGCTGGGCTCGCCGATCGCGATGACGATCCAGAATCGTGACTGGAAGAACTGGCAGGAGATCATGGATCCCGCTCCTCGCGAGGGCGACTCCGATCGCAAGCGCGTCGTCACGCGCCCTCGGCCGGGACACGTCGATCTCTCGGGCATGCTCAAGTACGACCGCGACGACGCACGTGACGTGCTGGAGCGCGCTTCTGCCCGTGAGACCACTGCGCGCGTAGCAGCAGGCGCAATCTGCCGGAAATTCCTCCGCGAGTTCGATATCACCATCGGCAGCCACATCATTCACCTCGGCGGCGTGGATGCGAAACGGCCTGCAAAGTTGCCGGGCGATCTCAACGCCGCCGCAGATCAATCCCAGTTGCGTACACTCGACGCCGACGCGGAAAAAGAAATGATCACCCGCATCGACGCCGCCAAAGCCGAGGGGAACACACTCGGCGGAATCGCCGAAATCATTTGCGATGGGGTTCCAGTAGGTCTAGGCTCCCACATTTCATGGTCTCGCAAGCTCGATGGACGGCTCGCCGCGGCGCTGATGTCGATTCCCGCCGTCAAAGCTGTCGAGATTGGACTGGGCGTCGAAGCCGCGAAGCGAAAAGGTTCGGACGTGCATGACGAGATCGATCCCGACGAGAAAAACGTCAAAGCCGGCAGAGTTCGTCGCAGAACCAACCGCGCGGGCGGGCTCGAGGGCGGCATCACAAACGGCGAGCAGATCGTACTGCACGTGTCGATGAAACCGATCAGCACATTGATGCGACCGCTTGGCACCGTCGAGATGAAAACGCGCGAGCCGGCGCAGGCGGTCGCGGAACGAAGTGATGTTACGGCTGTTCCAGCGATGGGGGTAATCGCCGAGGCAATGACAGCTTTCATCGTGGCGCAGGCGTTCCTCGAGAAATTCGGCGGCGACTCGCTGGCCGAGACGCGGCGGAATTACTCGGGTTACATTGCGGCGCTCAGTGACAGAAAGGGCAGGTAGGAAGTCTTCGCCGCATCTGATCCTCGTCGGGTTACCGGGAGTTGGTAAGACGACGATCGGAAAAGCAGCGGCGCGTCAGCTGGGCAGACCGTTTCTTGATTTCGACGCTGAGATCGAGAAACGCGCAGGCATGAACGTGCGGGACATCTTCAGGCTGCGTGGTGAAGATGCGTTTCGTGAGATGGAGCTGGAGCTCACCCGTGAGCTCAGCACCACCGACGGAATGGTGCTTTCGCCGGGCGGAGGGTGGATTACACAAACTGGTGCAGTCGAACTTTTGCGTTCGGCTGGACGTATCATATACCTTAGAGCGTCACCCGAGCTGGTCGCTCGCCGACTGAGGAGGGTTGAGACGCGTCCATTGCTGGCCGGACGCGACCCGGTGGTAGCTCTCCGGGAGCTGTACGAAAAAAGGCGGGCTCTGTACGAGACAGCAGACGCTGTGATAGACACGGAACGCCTTGCAAGACAACAACTTATAGCGAAGGTGGTCGAGCAGGCCTCGACCGCAAAATAGACCGCAATGGACGAACGAACTCCTTCACACACCACGTTTCGCGTGATGGGCCCGCACGAGCGGGGGCGATTTGCTCCCGAAGCGTGGGGTCATCTGCTCTCGCTCAGCGGTTCGGGAGCGATCAGTGGTCTGGAGCTCGAGCACATCATCGAACGCGCGCTGATGCAATTCGACGGACGCATCGCACTCGACGATTTGCGCGGACTCCTCGAGGGAACTGGCCTGGAAGATTCGTCCCCGAGCGGCGACAACAATACGGTACACTAAAAAAAATGGCGCGAGCCAAGACTACTAAAGCAGCAACAAAAACAGCGGCGAAGGCAAAACGCGCGACCAAGACGTCCGCGCGCGCTTCGAAAGCGAAGCAAGTCGAGCCCGAGATCATCGAAGAGAGCAACGGTAGTGAGCCTGGCGGCGGTACATCGCTCGTCATCGTTGAGTCTCCAGCCAAAGCAAAAACGATCGGCAAGTACCTCGGTCGCTCGTATCGCGTCCGTGCGACCATCGGTCACGTCCGCGATCTGCCCGAGAAGAAAATGGGTATCGACATCGAAAACGGCTTCGAGCCGGAGTACGTGACGATTCCCGGCAAGGAGAAAACCCTCGCCGAGCTCAAGTCGGCGGCAAAGACGTCGCGCGAAGTATTTCTGGCGACCGACCCTGATCGCGAAGGCGAAGCGATTGCCTGGCACGTCGCGCAGCAGATCAAATCACGCAACGGCGTGCCGGTGCGGCGCGTGCTGTTCCACGAGATCACCCGCGACGCGGTGCAGAACGCCATTCAGAACGCGGGCGACATCGACGAACACAAAGTCGATGCGCAGCAGGCGCGTCGCGTGCTCGATCGGCTCGTCGGCTACAAGGCGAGCCCCGTTCTCTGGAAAACGGTCAAGAAAGGAATCTCGGCGGGACGCGTTCAGACCGTCGCGCTTCGCCTGCTGGTAGAGCGCGAGCGCGAGATCCGCGCGTTCAAGCCGGTCGAGTACTGGACCATCGAAGCACTGCTCGAGGAAGACGGCCAGCAGTTCACCGCGAAGCTGCATCTTCTCGACGGCAAGAAGCCGATCATCAACAACGAGCGCGAGGCGAAGGCGATTCTCGACGCGCTTAGATCACGGAAGACTTTCCAGGTCAGCGAGATCAAGCGGCGCGAGCGCAGAAAGAATCCGGCGCCGCCGTTCACCACCAGCACGCTCCAGCAGGACGCAGCGAAGAAGCTCGGCTTCGGGTCCAAGCGCACCATGCGCCTGGCGCAGGATCTCTACGAAGGTATCGAGCTCGGCAGCGAAGGCGCGGTCGGTCTCATCACCTACATGCGTACCGACTCGACCCGCGTCGCAGCCTCGGCGGCGATGCAGGCGCGCGACTATGTGAAGATGATGTACGGCGCCGAGTATCTGCCCGATGCTCCGCGGCTGTATTCGGACGGCAAGTCGAAGAACGCGCAGGACGCGCACGAGTCGATTCGTCCAACCGATCCGACGCGTCGGCCCGACCACGCTGTCCTTCGCAAGTCGCTCAAGCCCGACCAGCTGCGGCTCTACGAGCTGATCTGGCAGCGCTTCATGGCGTCGCAGATGTCGCCGGCGATTTTCGATACGACGACAATCGACTTCGAGTTCGATCGCTTCCTGTTCAGAGCGACCGGCAGCGTCGTCAAGTTCGACGGCTACCAGAAGCTGTACAAGGAATCGCGCGAAGCCGAGGAAGGGAAACCGCTCGAGGCAGAGCAGGGTTTGCCGGTGGTGCAAAAGGGCGAGGAGATCCCGGTCAAATCGATCAATCCTTCTCAGCATTTCACCGAGCCGCCACCGCGCTACTCGGAAGCGAGTCTCGTCAAAGAGCTGGAGCGCCTGGGGATCGGCCGTCCCTCGACCTACGCCTCGATCGTGTCGACGCTGGTCGATCGACGCTACGCGAATCTCGAGCAGCGGCGGTTCTTCCCGACGCCGCTCGGCGAGCAAGTCGAGAAGGTAATGGTGAAGAGCTTCCCTGACGTGTTCAACGTCAGGTTCACGTCGCACATGGAAACCGACCTCGACAAGGTCGAGGAAGGCGATGTGAACTGGCGGAAGATGCTCAAGGATTTCTACGGGCCCTTCGACAAATCGGTGAAGGGCGCGGACATCGAAGCGCTGATTGGTGAAGCGCACGATCTGACGGCCGTCGAGAAAGAGCGCTGCCCCGATTGCGGCGGCAAGCTCGTTCCGCGCGGTGGATTCTTCGGGCCGTTCCTTGCCTGCGAGAATCATCCGAAGGCCTGCAAGTACACGCGTCCGCTGCGTGGCGATCGCAAGCCCGCGCAGCCGACCAACGAGATCTGTCATGAGTGCGGCGCACCGATGGTGATCCGTCACGGACGCTCGGGAGAATTCCTCGGCTGCAGCAAGTTCCCGAAGTGCCGCGGCACTCGCTCGATGCCGACGGGTGTGAAGTGCCCGAAGGATGGCGGCGACATCGCGGTGCGTCGGTCGAAGAAGCGCGGCAA
>DASTGU010000190.1:0-7676 GCA_035718845.1 Gemmatimonadaceae bacterium
GTCGTCGTGAATCGCAAGGTTCTGGAGAAACCGCTCGACGATGACGACGCGCGACGCATGCTGTCGATGCTGAGCGGACGCGAGCACACCGTGATCACTGCGGTAGCGGTGGCGCGCGGACGAAAGCTTCGGTCGGCGATCGAGGAAGTGAAAGTGAAGGTTCGGCGCTTGCGCGAGGACGAAATCGATGCCTACATCGCGACCGGTGAGCCAATGGACAAAGCGGGCGCGTACGGCATCCAGGGTTTTGGCGCGACCATCGTCGAGTGCGTCGACGGGGACTACTTCGCGGTGATGGGGCTGCCGCTTGCGCGGGTGGTGATGTTGATGCGCGACCTCGGCGTGCGCTACAGGTTCGGTGAGCTAGACGTTGCCGGCCGCTGACTGACCGATAAACTCCGCGGCCTGCTCCATGACGCGTTTCTCGTTGTCGAACGCGAGCTGCGCCGCCGCATCCTCAATGGGCACCCAGCGTGCCTCGTTGACCTCCCAGTCGTGGTCTTTCGTATCGCCCGACAGATATCGCATCAGGTAGAAGTGCACACGCTTGTGAAAGCGCACTCTGATGCCGTTCTCCAGGCCGGCGTACCAGTAGTCGACGGTGTCGAGGTGAGTGACGATCTCGCTCGTCACGCCTCCTTCCTCACGCGCCTCGCGGACTGCGGTCACCTCCGGCTTCTCGTTCTTGTCGACGAGACCCTTGGGCAGCTGCCAGCGGTTGTTCGGACCCACCGCGATGATCACTACTTCGACGCGATCGCCGACGCGTCGGAAAACAACGCCACCAGCTGAAGTCTGATCGCGGATTGGGATCTTGATCGCCGGCCCTCTCTTCGATCCTTCTGACTTTCGCGGAGTCATCGCTCCGCCCGCTCATACCGTTGGCGCCACAGCTGCACCTTCTCCAGTACGTCGCGCGTTTGGATCAGGCGCATGCGGTTCGGCCGGTTCTCCATCGTAATCGGATACTCTTCGCCCGGGTCGCCGTACGCATCGATGATCAGATCGTGGAAGCGTCGATACGGGCCAGTCCGCTTTGGATTCGTGTAGCCCATCAAGCTGACAACCGGCCGATTCAGCGCCACACTGATGTGCAGCGGCCCGGTATCAGGGGACAGCACCAGCGAAGACGCATCCAGGATCGAGACCAGCTTGCGAAGCCCGCTTCCGAGCTCGGACCGCGGTTTGTGGGTGGTGCGCGCCAGGATCACACGCTCAGCCTCGATCTCGCGGTCCGACTGACCGCCGACCAGTACGACCTGCAAACCAAAATCCTCGTGCAGAGCGTCGGCGACTTCGGCCCATCGCTCCGCTGGCCAATCCTTTTCCGGTTTGCTGGTCGCGGCGACGATCGATGCAATCGGCCTATCGATCGATTCGACAAAGCTCTGTTGCCACGGGCGCTCTTCATCCCATGGGCCGAGGTCCCATACCACTGGCTGGGGGGAAACGCCGAGCGCGGCGAGAAACTCGAAGTACTGATCCTGCACGTGCTGGACGTCCCGCTTCGGAATCTTGCGATTGGTGAACAGCCAGTTCATGTCACGCGCGCGCGCACGGTCGAAGCCGAGTTTGTCCGGCGCGTTCGCGAAACCGGTGACGATCCCCGCCTTGAGATAGACCTGGAGATTGATCACCAGGTCGAAGCGGCGGCGTGACAATTCCCGCGCGATGCCCGAGAACGCGCGCAATCCGCGGGTGCGATCGAAGAGAATGATCTCATCGACCGAACGATGGCCCCTCACCAGGGTTGCCGGTCCGGGCTGGAGGATCCATGTGATGCGCGTCCCCGGATTCACTCGCTTGAGCGCGTTGATGACTGGCAGTACGTGCACCGCATCGCCAACCGCGCTCATCATCACGATGCAGATATTGTCGGGCACCACGGACGCGACCTGCGCGCTCACTCCACGCTCCTCAGTCGCAGATACTCTTCGTCCTCGGCGGAGAACGGGAGCTCGTGCAGATCGCGCCATTTGCGGAGCGATCGAATGAGCCGATCGAGATTTGCCTGCGCGACGAGCGGCGAAGCGGGCGCGCTGAATCGAACTCGATCGACGTCGAGCACATGGGCGTCGAGTCCCGGCCCTTCGCCGGCGGTCAGCAGAATGTTCTTGAGATTCAGATCCTGATGATGCGCGCCCGCCTGCGTCAACGCTCTGAGCAGCGCGACGACGGCGTCGAGCACCATAATTCGGTGCTGATGATCGGTGATCCTGGCGAGCGCCACCGACAGGTCGTGTCCATTCGGGATCTCGCGGGTCGCGACGTCCGCCCGCCGCAACACGAGGTTCTTCGGATAGGATACATACGCGAGCACCTCGGGTGTGCTGACACCGGCGGCGCGGAGCCGAAGCGACGCTATCAGCTCGCGAAAGCCCTGAGTGGGCAAAAAGAAAAGGTCCTTCGAGAGCTTCGCCATCCACCCGCCGCGCATGTTATGGCGCACCACTGCTCGGCCACAGCTCCCCGGCAGGTTGATCGCAAACACCGGCGCTCGGCCAACGAGCGGGACAGCATCAGGTTGACGCGCGGCGAAGTCGTACAAGGCTTCTCGCTCCAGCACTTCGCGGATGCTCGCGGAACAGCTCTTCGCCGCGACAACGCGCGCGCCGTTGATCTCGAACCGCTCGTACGAAGGAATGGTGAGCGTGACGATCATCTCACGACCTTCCGCGCACCGCCGCGATCGCGCTCAGCAATGCTTTTGCCTTGCTCATCGTCTCGTCCCATTCGCGCTCGGGTACGGAGTCAGCAACGATTCCAGCGCCAACCTGAACCGACGCAGTGCCATTGTTGATGATGCAGGTGCGAATGGTGATCGCCAGATCCATGCGTCCGCCACCGGCAGCAATGTATCCCAGTGCGCCTGCGTAGGGGCCGCGCGCAACCGGCTCCAGCTCGTCGATGATCTCCATCGCCCGGATCTTGGGCGCACCGGTCATCGTTCCCGCGGGAAACGTGGCGCAGAAGACGTCCAGCGCTGACATGCCATCGTTGAGCTCGCCCTCGACCTGACTGACGATGTGCAGCACGTGCGAATACTTCTCGACTCTCATCAGCTCGGTGACTCTTACAGTTCCGTACTTGGCGACTCGGCCGACGTCGTTTCTGCCAAGATCGACCAGCATCACATGCTCGGCGCGCTCCTTCTCGTCGGCGAGCAAATCGTCGGACAATCGCTGATCGTCTTCAGCGGTTGGACCGCGCGGACGGGTCCCGGCGATTGGGCGCAGGGTGATTTTGCCGTCCGAGACGCGCACTAGGAGCTCGGGTGAGCTGCCGACAATCTCCACCCCGTCGAGCACGAGGTGATACATGTACGGCGACGGATTGATCGCGCGCAGGGCGCGGTATAAATCGCCCGCCGCGAAATCGGCGTCGACGTCAATGCGCCGCGCCAACAACGCCTGAAAGCAGTCGCCAGCCCGAATGTATTCCTTGATGCGCTCGACGCCGGCCATGAAATCCGCGCGACTCATGCTCGATCTGCCATCGACTGGCTTCGCCGAGAAGTCGGGCGCGATCGGCTTTACCGACGACGACTGGCGGAGCCGCTTCAGCAGATCATCGAGATCGTCGACGGCTTCATCGTAGGCGGCGCGCAGATCCTTCTCGCTGGCGCCGTTGTTCGTGGGAACAGAAATCACGAGCCGCGCGCTGCCGTGCAGGTTGTCGAGAATCACCAGCGAGCGCGTGAATATGAACAGCGCATCGGGCACGGCGATGCCATTGGGCGGACGATTGGGCAGCCGTTCGATCAGGCGCACAGTGTCGTAGCTGAAATAACCGATGGCTCCGCCCCAGAACTGACCGAGTGCGGGCACATCTGCCGGTCGAAGATCGTTGATCAGCTTCGATAAATCGCCGAGTGGATCATCGGGACGTCGCGCGTTGTGCCAACCCCGCTTTGGCGTCCAGTCTTCGACGACTCCAGCCCTGAGTCTCCACGCAGCGCGCGGCTCCGTGCCGAGGAATGTGTAGCGCGACCACGTCTCTCCGCCGGCGGGCGCCGATTCCAGCAGAAAGGCGAATGGATCTCGCCTGATCTTGGCGAACGCAGTGACAGGAGTATCGGTGTCGAGCAGACAATCCTTCCAGACGGGAACCAGCGTCGCGGTTTGTGCGCGCTGCTTGAATTCCTCGAAGCTCATCGAGGTACGCCGGGTTGGACACTCACTGGAGCGCGGACGACTAATTTTCTCCCATGAGACTGGTCGCCGTTTTGTCTGCCGCAGCTCTCTGCGCTAGCGAGCTCCCGGCGCAGCAGGTCTGGAACGACCCGCGCACGCTCGCGCTCGTCACTGCCGCGACGGAACGCAGAGCGAGTCAGATCGCTGACACTACCCTCGTTGATTACAAAGCGACCGCGCACGGCTACGTCACTTTCCTGGCGCAATTTGGAGAGGGATTTCCGGAGCCACCTAAGATCGTAAAGGCGGACGAGTTGGGTCTGGAAGTCTACTGGCGTGCGCCCGACCTGAGCAAGCAGCGCATCATGGGTCGGCGCGACACTCTGCTCCTGCCAACCGACATCAATTACCACCGCGACCACCTCGGCATCGTTCAAAACAACTTCCGCAATATCATCCGGATTGGCGAAGGCGATGAAGTGCGGGACGTTCCGCATCCGTTATCGCCGACCGGACTGCAGGTGTACGACTTCGCAATCCGCGACTCATTGCAGATCCGACTGGGTGATCGCGTGCTCGATGTTTACGAGGTGCGCGTTCGCCCCAAGGATGATCGCCAGCCGCGCACCGTCGGCTCGGTGTACATCGATCGAGGGTCGAGCGACGTCGTGCGGATGACCTTCAGCTTCACGCGCGCTGCGCTGATCGACAAGGATCTCGAGGATGTTTCCGTCGTCCTGGAGAACGCGTTGATCGAAGGGCGCTATTGGCTGCCGCGCCGTCAGGAGATCGAGATCCGACGCACCGGATCGTGGCTCGACTATCCCGCGCGCGGCATCATTCGCGGCCGCTGGGAGATTTGCTGCTACGAGATCAACCAGGGAATTCCGGCGGCGTATTTTGCCGGACCTGAGATCGTGGCGGCGCCGCCAGCCGAGCGCGCGATGAAGCCCTATCCATTCGTCGGGAAAGTGCTGGACTCGCTGCCACCCGATGTGCGCGCGGTGACCGACGCGGATGTGAAGAAGGTGCAGGACGAAGCGCGCGCACTGGTGCGCGAGCAGGCGCTGCAACGCAGTCGCAGCTTCGCTCTCTCCGCCCGTCACTTGTCGGACATGGTACGCTTCAATCGCGTCGAGGGTCTCGCGCTTGGCACCGGCCTCATTCAGCGTCTGGGAGCCGGATTCGCTGTTGCCGGTTCAGGCCGCTACGGCTTCAGCGACAAGCAATGGAAGGGTAGGGGCGCGCTCGAGTACCGCACCGGCGCGGGATCGTATCTCACACTCGCGGGCGAGCGACAGTACCGCGATGTCAGCGACGAGGATGAGACGTCGCTGGTTCGGAACAGCATCGCGGCCCAGGAATTCGGCAGCGATTACACCGATCTCTACGACGCTCGTGCGTTGTCGTTGAGTGGCGCGCTCGGTGGCCTCGCTTGGCGACCGTCGTTCGAGCTCGCGTATGAGCGACAGAAGCCGCTCGCCGTTCATGCGCGTCCCGCCAGCGGCACGTTTGAGCCGACGATTCCTGCTCTCGAGCTGCACGAGACGCGGCTGACGCTGGGAATCGATCATCCGACGGCGCTTACCTGGGGCGGCTTCGAGATGGCTGCTCATCTCGACGTCGCGGGCATTCGGCGCGAAAGTTTCGCGGATGCCTTTCGCGGGCGTTTCCTGCGACCAAGCTTGATGCTCGATCTGCAAAAGCCGTTCGGCAACAGCCGGTTTGTCTGGCACACCGTGGCGGCTGGAATCCTCGGTAACGACACGGTCCCCGCGCAGCATCTGGTGTACTTCGGTGGTCCAACAACGGGCCCGGGCTACGAATTCCACGAATTCGTCGGTCGCGGCGCGCTCAGTCAGCGCCTCGAGTACCGATTCCTGGCGCCCTTTGTCCCGATCCCATTGGGACGCTTTGGTCGCACACCCGGCTCCATCACACTCGCGCCTTTTGCGACTGCTGTCTGGGTCGATCGGTCCCCGACCTTCAAGGCGCCACGACAAGGCTGGTACCCGGCGCTCGGCGTCGGGGCGCTGACCGTCTTTGACGTGCTGCGGTTTGACGTCGCGCGAGGCCTGCGAGACGGGCGCTGGACGTTTTCCGTTGACGTCGGTCGAGACTTCTGGAGCGTGCTCTAGCGCCCTGGTTGTCAGCCTCACGAAACCGTTATTCGGCGACCGCTATTTCGTCCTTTCATAGGGACAATCCCTGGAAGTCCAGGCGCTCGAGTCCCTACCGACAAATAGCCCCGGCTGTCATGCGTACAAAATCCGCTTCTCGTTTCGCGCCCCTCGCATTAGTCGCAATGGCGGCGTGCGCCACCGCGAACCACGCTCCCGTCGCGTCGGGAGTCTCCGCGTCCGCCGGTCTTCGGCAGGGGGAGGGCAGCATCGCGCTGGCGCGCGCCGAGAGCGCGTACCGAGCCGGATCGTACGACATGGCCGCCCAGCTCTACGAGTGGGTAGTTACTCACGACAGCCCGCCAGCTTCAATCGCGGTTTTCCGTCTGGCCACGCTGCGTTCCTGGGACAATCGGCTCGACGAGGCCGTCGGTCTATATCGCCAATACATCCGACTGGAACCTGGCGACGCGGAGGGTAGTCTCGCTCTGGCGCGCACGCTGGCGTGGGGCGCGCACTACGATTCAGCCATCGCCATCTACGACGGTCTGATCGCCTCTCGCAAGCGCCTGCGTGACGCTACTGTTGATCGCGCGCAAACCCTGGCGTGGGCGGGTCGCACAAGGGAAGCTCTCGACACGTACCGCGTGTGGCTGCGTGACAATCCGACCGATCGCGACGCCGCCATCGCGTACGCGAGAACCCTCGCCTGGAACGGCCAACTCGATGAAGCCGAGGCGCGTTACGCTGAGTTGTCTCGTACCGGGAATGCCGCGGCGACGAAAGGCCTCGCCCGGGTGATCGGGTGGCGCGGCGATCTCGAGCGCAGTGAGGCAACCTGGCGGCGGGTGCTCGAAACCGATCCGAATGATCCAGAGGCGCTGACCGGCCTCGCTCAGGTACTCGCGTGGGAAGGTCGACAGACCGATGCTGAATCGGCATTGCAGCAGGCGCTACGCGCAAACCCAAGCTACGGGGACGCACGCGCGTTGATGCGCTGGGTGCAGGCCGATTTACGCCCGAGCGTGACGGTGACGGGCACCGGGATCAACGACAGCGACAACAACCGGTCGACGCTGTTGTCCGGTGAGTATACCGGCAGAGCGTGGTGGGAGGGAGTCGTCGGCGCGCGCGTCACCGATCGCCATGCAAACTTTGCCGCGATCGATTCCCGCTCCGATGCGTTCAACCTCTTTGCGCGCTGGCAGCCCATCGGCACGTCGTGGCAGCTGCGCGGCGAAGGCGGAATCACGTCTCACACGTCGACGTTCATTACCCCTCCCAAGAAGACACTTTGGAGCATTGCAGGCGGATTGTCCGGCAAGATCGGACGTGACCTGACCGTCGGCGCCAGCGCGCTGCGCACGCCATTCGACGAGACCGCCCTGCTCATCGCCAACAACGTCGTGATTACGGAATTCGG
>DASTGU010000191.1:0-7828 GCA_035718845.1 Gemmatimonadaceae bacterium
GCCCGCGCCGCCGCCGATGTCCAGGATTTCGGCCGGAGCTTTCGGAAGGTGACGCTCGACCAGCTCGCGCGTGCGTGCCTCCTCGAGCGGTCCCGGACCAAACTGCAGCCGCGTCTCTTCGGCATTTAGCTGATAGAACGCCGCAACCTGGGAATCCAGCTTCAAAGGTGCTTTTTCGGTCACGGCGTCGTCCGCTCCCCTTTCGCTGCGTACCTCAAATTGTACCACCACACCGACTGGCTCAAAGCGCCATCGGCTGCGAATTGAAACGGCACTGACAGACCAAGCGAAGCCAGTCCAGCTGCTGCCACCACACCATTGGTGTGCTTGTTGGACGCCGATCTTAGCGATCGCACGCCGGCGACGGCGACACCGAGCAGGCCGACATCGGTAAAAGCCGAAGCGATGCGACGCAGTTTGACCGCACGATGCGCGGCGGCAACCGCTGAATCCGAGCCGCTGGAGCGTTGACCGTCGGGCGCCAGTGCGTGACTAATGTCGCGTGGGAAGAAGAAATTGAGATTCGCCACAGCTGCGCCGGATGTTCCACGCACTACCCTCAGCCCGTTCCAGGTGGGCACGATTGTCAGTGCGCACAGACGGTAGTCGCATGCACCGACGCTATCGACATGGGCGGTTGTCTGCGCAATCGCCTGATTGCCGGACAATGACAAAGCGCCCAGCACGACGCCGGCTACCTGTCTCATTTGCCAGAGATTCATGTTCACAGATACGTTACACCACTTCGGCGGGCCGGGAATAGTTTGTCTCCAGCAGGTCGCCGCGACATTCACGGGTTAGATACCATGACGAAATTCGCCAACATCCTCGAGACGGTCGGTCGAACTCCGATCGTCAAGATCAATCGCATTGCTCCGCCGAACGTGAACATGTACGTCAAAATCGAGGCGTTCAACCCACTCGGCTCGGTCAAGGACCGTCTCGCACTGGGCGTGATCGAGGATGCGGAAAAAAAGGGTCTGCTGAAGCCCGGCCAAACGGTTGTCGAGGCAACGAGTGGTAACACCGGAATTGGATTGGCTATGGTTTGCGCCGCGAAGGGTTATCAGCTCGTCGTCACCATGGCGGAATCATTCAGCATTGAGCGCCGCAAATTGATGCGCTTCCTCGGCGCAAAGGTTGTATTAACGCCCGCGCCTGAGGGCGGCACCGGCATGGTGAAGAAGGCCAATGCGCTGGCGAAGAAGAATGGATGGTTCCTGACGCGGCAATTCGAGAATGAAGCCAACGCCGATTACCACTCACGCACGACTGCGCGCGAGATCGTCAACGATTTCAATGGCGAGCGTCTCGATTACTGGGTGACCGGATTTGGGACCGGGGGCACACTGAAGGGAGTGGGGAGAGTGCTCGAAAAAGAGCGCCCGGAGGTGAAGATTATCCTCGCCGAGCCAGCCGACGCACCGATGGTGGCCAGTAAGACGGCGCAGGAGAGAAATCCTGACGGCTCACCAGCCAGCCGGCATCCGTCGTGGAAGCCACATCCAATTCAGGGCTGGAGTCCCGATTTCATTCCCAAGCTCACCGGCGATGCGGTAGAGATGTCGCTCGTGGATCGCATAATCACTATCCCCGGCCCTGTGGCAATGAATTGCAGCAAGCAATTGGCACAGAAGGAAGGAATTTTCGTTGGCATCTCCGCCGGAGCGTCGTTTGCGGCAGGGCTCGAGGTTGCCAATGGCGCGCCGAAAGGCACGACCATTCTGGTGATGCTGCCGGATACGGGCGAGCGCTATCTCAGCACCCCGCTCTTCGCTGACATTGTGCCAGAGATGAACGAGGAAGAAGCAGCGCTGGCGGCATCAGTCTAGGCGAAGATTGAGATCGCTTCGATCACCCAATCCGTGGCAGGGACTCATGGCTGGGAAAGCCGGCGATTTCCAGCTCCTCTGCTTCGGAGGCGGTGAGTCGCAGCACGGCGAACGCTTCGTGGGAGAGCACGCCGAGTATTAGCTCTCCGTCCCGGTAAAGGATCGGATCTTCGAACGATCCGTCCTGCGAGGCATCGTATTGAAAGAGGCCTTCTTGCAGCGCGTCCTTCAGCGCATCGATCGACGTCTCGTTCAACACCCATCGTTCAGTTGGACGAGAAAGATCGTCGGCCGTGCGGCCGCTCATTCGCTCGCGCATCGACTCACCGAGGGACAGTGGGGCGACTACCTCTTCGAATTGCTCCCACCTGTCTCCAGCGCCACTTGGTCTGCTCGAGAGAAAGTCGATGGTAAACTCGTTCGCGCCGAGGCGCATACACCATTCGACGAGCTGCCAGGTCTTTGCAGGCGAGTAATCGCTCGGAATGAGATAGCGTTTGATCAGCAAGAGAGACGGCTCCGCTCAGATTTTGCGGGAGTCGTACGCCCAGTGAAGTAACGCCTGACGCTGCCGGCGATGACAATCAAAATCACGGCGGCGACAGTTTTTCTCGATCTGCGCAACGTGCCGGCGTATCGCGCGCCAACGTTTGATCTGGCGATCGTCGTCGAGACACCGGCGTCCCATATAGTAGCGACAATACCACTGGAACCAGCCGCGCGGATCTTCCTCGTAGATCCAGCCTTTGCGCCTCCACACTTTGAGTGGCTGCGAGGCGTGAACGCCGAAGAAATTGAGGTGGCGATCGGCGGCATCAGGGGAGAGCTTCGCATTTCTGAACCACGACGCTGGAAACTCGGCGCGACAATCGGTCATGTATTTGCCGCCGAACACACCAAGCTCGAGCATTTCTTTGGGAGTGAGCTGCGGCTCGAATCCGGCATCGAAGTTCCTGCCGGCTGGCTCGGTGCGGAAATACACGTAGTCGCGCTGCATGAGGTCGTTGACCACGACGCGCTTCCGTCTCACAGAGTCTTGCGGAACGTGACGATCCGCTCGACCTCGGCGTAGCCCGACGCCTCGTGCGCACGGTGGCTCGTCTCGTTATCAGTCAGAGCGTCGGACGCCATCTCGCGATAGCCCTGCGATCTCGCCCAGTCTTCAGCAGCTTGCAGCAGCGCGCGGCCGTAGCCCTGGCGCCGCAAATCGTCGTCGACGTACCACGCTTCGACGTAACCCACCGGACTGGTGTCGCATCCCTCCGCGTACGGACGCGACCCTGCCTCGACGAAGCCACCCAATCGTCCGTCTTCGCGGTCGATCACGAACACTTCACCGTCGGATCGCCGGCGGAAATCCCGCATTCCCTTAGCAAGATCGCCGGCGCCGTACTCCGGGAAGAGCGCCACGCTCATGCGCAGCCACTCTTCCCAGTCGGAATCGCGATAACGGCGGACGCTGTACTTCAACAGCGCAGAGCTCTATGGCGCCGTTGCCCGATGGATGTTCCAGCCGGTCACGACCACCCGCGGCGAACCCCCGCCCAGATCGCGGACGTTGTAGCGCGCGGTTAAAGTTCGCGACTCACCGGGCAGCAGCGTGATGTAATTGTCTTCCCACCTCACCGGCAGCGCCTCTTCCCCGCCCTTGCCCACGACCTGCAGCCGCAAAAAGAACGCGATTGCATTGGTTGGATTCTTTACCGTCACCGTTGTCGTGCCCGCGCCGCCGCTGCGCGAGGAGCTCGCCTTCACGCTCACCGCCGACTGCGGCATGCTACGCAACGATGTGAAATCGGCGTAATTGGTCACCGGCGTCATGTACCACGTCGATGAATCGGAGAGCGCGTCCATCTTGGTGGACAACCAGTAGAAATTGCTGCTGATTGGACGGCCATCGGAGCCGGTCAATCTCAAATCCACGAAATACGCTGGCGTGGCAAGGTTCGCGGGTTGCGGCAAACGAAAGACGCGCAGCGTGGAATCCGCCGGAATGTCGATGACCGTGTCCTTGGCGAACTTCTCGGAATTGTCGAGGCCGAGTATGCGCGCGCGCAGATGTACGCCACGGACCGGCGCGCGCGGCTTGTTGTCGTTCACGACCGCGATGGTGCGATCATCATACGAATAGATCGCGTGTACAGGCTCATTCGCTTTCTTGGTGCCGAAGTAGCCGCCCGCAGGCAGCAAATACCAGTCAAACAAGTGCCAATAAATCGACGGCCAGGCGTTATTGAACATCCACTGGATGACACCCGTCGAGACGTACTTGTTGCGGCGATACGCCTCGAACATCGCGCGCTCACCCTCGTACGTCATCAGCTGCGCGGTCACCGTGTAATCCTCGGCGGTGTTCGGCGACCCGTATCGCTGGGACAGGGCGACATTGAAGCGGTCGAGCAGTTTGGTGAATTGTCCGCCAGCGGCGTGGTAAAACCAGACCGTGTCCAGCGGCCACTTTATATCCTGGCCCGGAACCATTTTGCGCATGCTCTCGATCGGCGGGATCGCTGCGCCCGGGCTGGTCTCGGTGTTGTAGGCCCACGCGCCGCCGTGGGTGCTGTCCTGCATCCAGTAGCCAGGCGGTACCCAATCGTACGGGCCGGTCATCTTCACACCACTGGCACCGGAGAATTGCGCCGGCTTGGCACTCGCCGACGAGACCGTCGGATTCGGCCACAGCTCGTCGCGCTCGATATTGAGATACATCTGCTCGACATCTGCCGGCGGCGGATTGTCGCTGCCGTTCAGCCACGTGAACACACTCGGATGACCGCGCAGTCGGCGGATCTGATCGCGCAGAGACATCGCCGCGATCTGATGTTGCTCCGGCTTCCACTTCGGCCACTCTTCCCACGGGCTGCAGCAGACCCAACCCGTCATGACGAGAATGCCGAGGCTGTCAGCCTGGTGGAAGAAGCGGTCGTTCTCGTAGTTGCCCTCGAGACGGAGCGTGTTGAGATGCATGTCGAGAGCATACTTCATCTGCGCGTCCTGCCGCTCGGGCTGCGGCCGGAAGAAGATATCGGGCGCCCAACCGCCGCCACGAATCAGAATGCGCTGGCCATTGATGCGGAAAAGTCTGCCACCTTTCGGCGTGGATTCCGAAGTCACTTCGCGTATGCCGAATCGCTGGCTCTGTCGATCGGAGACCCGCCCGTTGGTCACGAACTCGATGTTGAGCGTGTATAACTCAGGCGAGCCCAGCTCCAGCGGCCACCACAGTCGCGGATTGGTGAAGTGCAGCGCTGGCACGTCAGAGGGTGTAATGCTTACCAGCGCGCTGTCGTTGGCGCCGATTGTAACCGGCTTGCTGAACGAGACAGTTCCAATGCGGCCGCGCAGCGTGCCAGACACCGATTGTGAGCTCAGATTGTGCAGCCCCGACACCACAGTGAGATCGGCCGATTTCAAAGTTGCGGTGTCGACGTGGCTGATCACCGCCGGATACTGGATCACCACGGGTCCACTCGACGCGAGATAGACCGGCTGCCAGATCCCCATGTCCTTGTCGGGCGGCGACGGATTCCAATCGACCCACGTCGTTTGCAGGTCCGGCGTATCAGGCGCGAAAACTTCGACCGCGAGTGCGTTCTCACCACTCTTGTTCAACGCATCCGTGATATCCAGCTCGTAACGCCGGTACGTTCCAGCAACCGCCGAAGAATCAGCGAGGCGCTTGCCGTTGAGCCAGATATTCGCTCGATAGTTGATGCCGTCGAAATTCAGACGGATGCGCTTGCCACGCATAGAAGCGGGGACGCGGAAAGTCGTCCGATACCACCACGGTACGGCGTAGGGGCTGCTCGGATCCATCGCCGTATGCACGAAGTTCGCGCCGATCTTGAAGCTTGTGCCCGGAATGTCGCGCAGGTTCATCCCGAAGAACGGATCCTTGTACACCCCGGCGTCCACCAGCGCACCGACCACCGTCGAGGGCACGCTCACGCTGTACCACTCGGTCGGGTGATATGAGGTCGACGAGATGGTCGCACCGTCGGTGCCGGCTTTCGCCGACGACTGCAGCAGCCAGCGCCCATTCAGCATCGACCGCTCCTGCGCGGTCGCTACGCTTGTTATCGAGAGAGTGAGAAACAGAGCCCAGTGAGAAAACCGCTTCACGATGCCGCCTCCGCGAGACCGAATGGCCAACGTTTGGTGTTCCACGACCAGAGAAGAAACGCCACGAATCCCAGCGCCAGAAGAGCGATGCCGAAGAAGATTACCTGCAACTGCGTCGTGGCGAACACGAAAATCCAGCCGAGCAGCGCGATGAGCGCTGGGATCGGGTACAGCCACATCCGATATGGGCGCTCCATGTCCGGCGCGTGCTTCCGCAGCAGCATCAGGCCGACGATCTGACCCATGAACTGTACGACGATGCGCGTCACGATCATCGCGTCGATTACCGTCCCCAGCGAGAAGAATCCGGCGATGATTGAAAGTATACCCAGTACGAGCAGCGACACATACGGGAAATCCTTCGTCGGATGCAGCCTGGCGAAAACGCGGAAAAAGTAGCCGCTCTCCGCTGCTGCGTACGGAATCCGTGAGTATCCGAGCAGCAACGCGAATACTGACCCGAATGCAGTCCAGAGCACCAACAGCGTAAAGATCGTCGCCACCGTCCCGCCGAAGATCTTCTGCATGAACACCGAGACGATGAAGTTCGACTCGGGATGCTGATCCGCCGGCACGAACTCGCGCCAGGGTACGACGCCGATGATCGAGAAGTTGATTCCGATGTAGATGATCGCCACCGCAACCGTACTGATCAGAATCGACCGTGGGATTACCCGGCCAGGATTCTGCACCTCGTCGCCGATGTAGCAGACATCGTAGTAGCCGAGGTAGTCGTAGATGCCGATGCGGGTGGCAGCGCCGAGCCCGAGGAAAAAGCCGAGCGAGAAGTTGAACGCGCCCGGCGGAAAATCAAACGCGATCGATGAATTGAAGTGCGTCGCGCCGGTCAGAATCACGGCGAGTACTGTGATCAAAGTGCCGACCCACAACGACACCGTGATCTTGGCAATCGACTGAATGCGGCGGTACAGCAGGGCGATGTTGATCAAACCAACTACCGTGACGAGCACGATTACCCACGGCCGCGTCAGTCCGGACCACAGATACTGCGCGTACTGCGCGAAGCCGATGTAGCCCGACGCAATCTCCAGCGGTCCGCTCAGCACGAACTGCCAGACGAAAAGGAATCCCATCAACCGGCCGAACTTCGCCGGCCCGAACGCCTCGCGCAGATAGCGGAACGATCCGCCCGAGCCCGGGAGTGCCGCGCCCAGCTCGCTCCACACCATGCCGTCACAGATCACAATAACCAGTGCGACGATCCACCCCAGCATCGCTTGTGGGCCGCCGAGGGCAGACATGAGAAGCGGGATCGTGATAAACGGTCCCGCTCCCATCATGTTCGTCATGTTGAGCGCAGTAGCGCTCAGCATGTTGAATCGGCGGTGAAGGTGCGGGTGCTCGGCGGCAGTGGTCGCGGACTGCGATTCAGGTGCGCTCATGTGCCTCGCAATTGGGAGGGAAGAAAAAAGTGAGTCGCTATCGAACCATTCCCCATGTAGCAGGAAACCAGCCTCGTGTATCCGTGGTGATCTTCGTTGGTACGCCGCCTGTCACGGGCACTGTGTAGACGTGAGTAATGGATTCCTGAAAGGTACTTTCGCGATTGCTGGAAAACGCGAGTTGGTCACCAGCGGGCGACCAAACGGGGTTCCCATCAGCGGTGCCGTTCGCGGGTATCGAAGTGTCTACATGAATCCCGGTCCCCGCGCCGTCCGCGCCAATTATGTAGAGACCCGCGCTGCCACAGTGATATGCGATGCGATTGCCGTCGGGTGACAGGCGCGCTCCCCCAAGGTTTGTGTTGCAGGCATTGTCGCCCGCCAGCTGTCGTTCTCCAGTCCCGTCCACGTTCATGGTATACATCGTCCACCAGTTCCGTGGCGAGCGATTGGATAGGAAGAGGAGGCGCG
>DASTGU010000192.1:0-19090 GCA_035718845.1 Gemmatimonadaceae bacterium
GCGCCCCATTCCGCCGTAGGTATCGACGATAATCTTGCGCCCGGTGAGTCCGGCATCACCCTGTGGTCCGCCAATTACGAAGCGACCGGTCGGGTTGATGTGATACTTGATGTTCTTGTCACGCAGCTCTTTCGGGATCACTGGCTCGACGACCTCCGAAATCACCGCTTCACGAATTTTCTTCGCCGATACGTCGTCGGCGTGCTGGGTCGAGACAACGACGGTCTCGACGCCAACGGGTAGCGCATCTTCGTAAAGAACAGTGACCTGGGCCTTTCCATCGGGCCGCACCCAGCCGCCGTCCTTCGAGCGACGGTACTCGGCGAGCCGTTCGGTCAGCCGATGCGCGATCTGAATCGGCATCGGCATCAGCTCCGGCGTCTCGTCGGTGGCGTAGCCGAACATCATGCCCTGATCGCCGGCGCCGCCCGTGTCCACGCCCTGAGCGATGTCAGGGGACTGCTTGTCGATGGTGCTGATGACCGCGCACGTCTTGGCATCGAACCCATAGACCGCGTCGTTGTAGCCGATGCGGTTTATGGTCGAACGAACGATCTCAGGAACGTTGACGTAGGTCTTGGTTGTGATTTCACCAGCAACGCACGCGAGCCCGGTGGTGACGAGCGTTTCGCAGGCTACACGAGCTGGTGGATCATCTTTGAGGATTGCATCGAGGATGGCATCCGAGATCGCGTCGGCGACCTTGTCGGGATGGCCCTCGGTAACGGACTCCGAGGTAAAGAGATGTCGATCGAGCACGAAATTCCCCTAGGGGATATATGATGAGCGGTGGCAACGGTCGCGGGCCGTACTATTCCCGCGCCGAGGATGTTTTCACTCCACCGGAGCTTTCGAAGATATTTCCATCGCCGACGTCGGGCAACCCATCGCGCAGGAAGGACGCGTTCCCAAACGCGCTCATCAAGCGCCGCCTGAGCTCTCCTTCAGCCTCGCGGGCAGTGCGGGATTCGAGCGCAGCACTGGCGGCTTCGGCGGCGACACCGACGCTGACGCCGCGCACAATACGCTTGACCAAGGGCACCGCACGCCCCGCCACACTGAGCGAGCGCACACCGAGTCCGATCAATGCGAAGGCCATCAGCGGCTGAGACGCCATCTCACCGCAAACTGCGACCTCGAGACGGTGCGTTACGCCGACATCGACGATGCGCTTGATCAGCGCCAACACCGCCGGATGAAGCGGCGTGAACCGCGACGCGAGGTTGGCGCTGCCGCGATCGACAGCCAGCGTGTACTGCACCAGATCGTTGGTGCCGATGCTGAAGAACGAAACGTCGTCGACGAGGGTGTGGACCGAGATCGCCGCTGCCGGCGTCTCGACCATCACGCCGAGCGGGAGATCGTGTCGATACTGCACGCCGCGCGCATCGAGCTCGCGGGCCGCCTCATTGAGTAGATGCTTCGCCTGCTTTACCTCATCGAGCGTGATCACGAGCGGGAACATGATCCTGACGTCGCCGTGCATCGCCGCACGCAGCAATGCGCGCAGCTGGGTCTTGAACAGCTCAGGCTCGTCGAGGCACATCCTGATCGCGCGCCAGCCGAGGAACGGGTTCGGATCGGTCGGATAGCCGCCTACGGGGAGCTTGTCGCCACCAACATCGAAAGTGCGAATGACCACGGGCCGTCCGCCGAACGCCTCGACGACGTGGCGATAGGCGCGGTACTGCTCCTCTTCGTCGGGCATTGTCGCGCGACCGACGACCAGAAACTCGGTGCGCATCAGGCCGACGCCCTCGGCGCCGCTGTGGGCGGCGAATTCTGCCTCCTCCGGCAAATCGACGTTCGCGCGCAAAGTGACCCAGTGACCATCGAGCGTCACTGATTCCGCCGCAGCAAGCGCCTGCAGCTCCTTGTCCTCGAGCGCTTCGACCGCGCGCCGCTCGCGATACTTCTTGATCTGGCTCGGCGTCGGATTGACCACCAGCACGCCCGACGTGCCGTCGAGAATGACGTGCTCGCTGCCGGTGAGCTGTTCGGTGGCATTCCGGAGTCCGACGACTGCCGGCAGTCCAAGCGACCTGGCGAGGATTGCGACGTGTGAGGTGCGCGTTCCCGCGTCAGTAGCGATCCCGATGATTGCCTCGCGATCGAGCTGCACCGTGAGGCTCGGTGTCAGATCGTGCGTGACGAGGATCTTGTTGGAGCCCTTGGGCAGATCGACCGGATCGTGATCCGGCAGTCCGAGCAGGATCGACAGCAGCCGAATGTGGACATCGATGAGATCGCCGACCCTCTCGCGCAGCAGCGGCCGGGCGTGGTGAGCGAATTGTTGCCGCCACTCGAACATCACGAGGTCGAACGCCTTCTCGGCGCCGAGGTTCTGGTGTATCAGCTCTTCGACCTGACGCACCAGCTCGGCGTCCTCGAGAATCGAGATCTGCACGTCGAAGATCGCGGCTTCCTCCGCTCCCGCGTATTTCTCGGCGCGGGCGCGTACCTGCCGCAACTTCTCCTGCGCCTTTCCCAGTGCGTCGTGGAAGCGCTTGATCTCGCCGGGGATCGCCTCGTCAGGAATGATGCGATGCCGGACGTCCGGGACTTCCCAGCGCAGCAGGTGCACTGGTCCGTCGACGATTCCCGGCGACGCCGGCATTCCGGCGATCCCTTTAGCCACTAGCTCTCTCCGAACTTGTTGGCGATCACAGTCGACAATGCATCGAGCGCTGCTTCCGCATCTTCACCCACCGCGCGCAGCACAATCGTCGCTCCGAACTCGGCAGCGAGCATCATCACTCCCATGATGCTCTTCGCGTTCACTTCGAGATCGTCGCGCACGATGGTGATGCTGCTGCGGAACTTGCCCGCGGTCTTTACGATCTCCGCGGCAGGCCGTGCATGAATCCCCAGCTTGTTGACGATCCTTACTTCGCGCTCTGGCATCAGGTCAGCACCGAGTAGAGTACGAAAACCGCCAATACGCCGAGCGCGATGCGCCAACCCTCTGCGCGCTCTCGCAACCCGGCCAGAATCAGAATTCCCACGAGCGATGTCGCGACGATCGCGCCAGCCAGCGCCCGGCCCGGCCCCGTGATTCGCTGCAGGGCCAGCGGCAATGCAATCCCGGCGGCGAGCGCAGCCGCGCACGCGATGTACTGCGGCCCTCGCCGCAACACCGGATTCCCCAGTGCCGTTGCGACGTTGAGGCCGCGAGAAAGACCGACGTGTAGTGCCCATGCCCTGAGCGCGAAGTGGCCGACGTTGTACAGCAACAGAAATGTACCAACGACAGCCAGCGGCGACCCACCAGCTCCATAGACGCCTAGCGCCACGAGTGAGCAGAACGGCAGCCAGCTCGCCCACACCAGACGATCGCCGACGCTGCCCAAGGGGGCGGGCAGCGCAGTGCGGAAGCGCTCGATGCGAGTTGGGTCGACGCCCTCCAACTCGGCGCGCGTCAGCGCGCCGACAGCGACGCCCGCCAGATACGGATGCGTGTTGAAGTAGCGCGATTGGCGCGCAAGCGCAGCCCGATAGGCCGGCCCATCGCGCCCGCCCGGCAGTCGGCTCAGGGCCGGCTCCATCGCGAAGCCGATGCCAGTACCGTTCAAGGTCTCGTAATTCCACGAGCCCTGCAGCGCGAGCAGGCGGAAGAACATCGCCAGCTTGATTCGCAGCGGGAGCTTGAACGACGTTTCGCTGGGTGCCGTCATCGCATCAGCAGGATCGAGGTCCACGCCAGCAAACCGACGAGCAGAAACCAGAGCACGTGGCTGACGGCGTGAAAAACCTTCCACAGCGCGGCGCCGGCGACGATTGCAACAACGACCACGACGACCGCGCGTGACGCCGCGGACTCGCTTCCCCAAATCGCCACAATTGCCTTCACGATCGGCGCGAAGATCAACATCGCGAGGGTCGTCACCAAAGCGCCGCGCACGAGATCCATCGACATGCCCGACAGATGGAACGACAGCAACGCGTTCCGGGATCCTTCCTCCAGCTGATCGCGCAGCAGCTCCAGGCGCGATGCAATCAGACGGCGAAGCACCACCATGCTCCAGCCACTGATGCTCGCGGTTAGTAACGCGGCAAGAACCGATGCGGGCAGCGCGCCCGGCATCCCACTCGGCTGCGAAGCGAACAGCGCGCCGCCAACGACTCCTGCCGAACCCCACTCCGGATATCGCGAGGCGCCGAACGGCAATGTGTCGAGCGCAATCATCTCGAGCACGACGCCAATCAAGAGTCCCGCGGGCGGGTTGCCGATGAAAGCACCGGCTGCCGTTGCGGCCACAATCGGACGCGAGATCATCACTTGCGGAAAGCTGACCACGTCGAGGCCGAGCAATGCGCCAAGCATCGCGAGCGGGAGCGTTTCGAGCAGCGTCATCGCGTCGCACCCTGGAGAACCTCCGGTAACGGGACCGGACGGGACGCAGGCACGTCCTGCGCGGTGACCTCCACTCCGGCGGCCTCGAGCTCGCGCAACTGCTTCTCTTCGTCGGGGGTCAGGAAGATGTAGCGCAACTTCTCCGCGCGGCCCGCGCGGTGATGAATCCCGCCGAGGTTCACACTGCCGATTGCCTTCACCCCTTTTACGAGGCGGTACATGCTGTCGATGTCACCGGTGATGACGAGACCGGGACGTCGATCGCTCGCGTATTTAGCGTGCTCGCGCACCGCGGTGGCGACGTCGTTGAAAATGACTTCCATCTCCGGCGGCACCGCCATGCGGTAGAGATCCTTTTCCCAATCGCTCGACGCCACCAGGTCGTCAACGAGCACCAGAAAGCGAATGTTCAGTGGCTGACCCCAGCCGACGACCACCTGGCCGTGAATGAGGCGGTCATCGATGCGGTACAGCTGAACCCCCATCAGCGACCAACCACGATCAGGGAAGCTTTGCCTCGCTCGGCTGCTGTCCGTGCAGCCTCAGTCGGAGAGACAGCGTTGTTGAACACGAAATCGAGCAGTGTCGCCAGGTTCACGCCGCTGACGAGGACGATCTCGGGATCATCCTTGACGATGCGGCGAGCGGCGATTGTCGCGCTCCCTGCTGGAAGGTCGGTGAAAATCACTCGCGCGCCGGTCCGCGACAGCTGATCGCGGAGCATTTCCTCAATGCTTTCCGGTGTCATGCCCATCATCGACAGCACCACCAGCTTGTCCGCCATGCCGCAGATCTGGCCGACTGCGGAGACCAGACCACCCGCAAATTCGCCGTGCCCGACTACAATTGCGCGCGGTCGTTCGGAGCCGCCTTCCTTCATCTCACTCATGATCTTCCTGTAGATACTGGCGTATGTTTGACGACGCCGCGCGTTCGAGACGTCGCATCAGACGCTCGTTGAATTGCTCGGCGGCATTGATACCCGAATAGCGAAGCAGGTGGTTGAGCGCGATTACCTCGGCGATCACCGTGATGTTCTTACCCGGGTTAAGGAACACCGTGATCTTCGGCAACTCGACATCGAGAATTGTGGCCGTCTCGACATCGAGGCCGGTGCGATCGACGACAGCGTGCTGATCCCATTCCTCGAGCTGCACCACGACCTCGATGCGCTTCTGCTGCCGAACGGCGCGGATGCCGAAGATTGCGGGGATGTCGATCAGACCAACGCCCCGAATTTCCATGTAGTGTCGCTGCATCTCGTGACCGCGGCCTATAAGCACGTCGTTGCCGCGCTTGCTGGTGATGACGAGATCGTCCGCGACGAGTCGATGCCCACGCTCGACGAGATCGAGCACGCACTCGGACTTTCCGATTCCGCTCTTGCCAGTGAAGAACAATCCAACACCGAAAACGTCAGCCAGTGAGCCATGGAGCGAAGCCGTTGGAGCGAACTCCATCTCGAGCACCGGCTTGATGCGGCGATAGAACTCCGCAGTCTTGAGCTTGGTGCGGATCAGCGGAATACCGGCGTTGGCGGCGAAGTCCTTCAATCCGAGCGGAAGGCGCTGACCTTTCGTTATGAACACCGCCGGAATCGGAAAGGAAAAGAACAAATCTAGAACTTCGCGTCGGGCGGACGGCGTCATCGACGCGAGGTAGGTGATCTCCGTCTCACCGAGCACCTGCAGTCGCTCGGCTGAAAATCGCTTCACGTAACCGGCGAGTGCGAGCCCCGGACTCGATACCTCGGCGTTGCCGACCGGGCGATCATGGCCCGTACCCGGCTCGATCTCCTCGAGCTGCAGTGAATCGCGCAGGCGATCGAGCAGCTGTCCAACGGTGACTTTGGCCTGGGGCATCAGAGCGCGCGGATGTGAATCATCTTGAGACTACTTCCTCCAAATGCGCGAGCGTTTCATCGGCAGACCGATCCCACGTAAAAGTCGCGGCAAACTTCCTCGCTGCCGCGCCCAACACGCCAACCAGATCGGGAGACTGCACCAAACCTCTCATCGCCGCGGCCATCGCTTCGGGATCATCCGGCGGGACGAGAAAACCGGTTTCACCGTCGATCACCGACTCGCGGATACCGGGAGAATTTGCCGCAATCACCGGCGTTCCGCAGGCGGCCGCCTCAAGGTTGCTGATTCCCCACCCCTCTTTGGGCGAGGCGAGCACCGACGCCCAGGCGCGGCGCAGCAGGTGAACCTTCTGATCTTCGGGCACGAAGCCGAGGAATTTCACTCTGTCGCCGAGGTGGAGTGACTGGGCCAGGCCTTCGAGCGGAGCGCGATTGTCGCCCGTACCCGCAATCTCCAGGCTCGCCTCGTCCATATTCAGATTGGCGAAGGCGCGAATCACGGTATCGACTCGTTTGTACTTTTTGAGTCGGCCGAGGTAGACGAAGACCGGTTTGACCGCCCGCTCCGACGGGTTCGGTGTCAGTCTATGAGAATCGACTCCATTGTAGATGACGCGAATCGAATTACGCGGAATGCCGCGGCGGACAAGATCGTCGGCGGTGCTCTTGCTCACCGCCTGGAACGGAACATTGTGGTAGAGAAGCCCGAGCGGCCGCTCCGAGAGCCAGACCGCCGCTGCCAATGGCGGCGAGGCTTCACGAAAGACAGTCCCGCCGAAAAGGTGGTGCACCAGCGCTACCAGGTTCCTGGTTTCCCAGAGCGGTGTATACAGCGGGACTTTGTTCAGATCCTCGATGACGACGTCGTAATCCTTCCGCGCCAGATGTCGGCTGTAATAGCGCTTCGCCAGAAATGGATATGTGTGCCGCGTGCCGACGCGGTAGACGTCGATTCCGTCGAGATTCGCGCGCGTTGGCACGGTCGCCCAGCCGCTGCAGAGCAAGTCTACGCTGTGCCCCCGAGCGACGATTCGACTGAAGATTTCCTGGAGATGAAGTTCGGCGCCACCGGCCTGAGGATTGGCGAAATCCTGCCAATTGAGAACGAGTATGCGCACTAGATCATGCCGGCCTGTCTGGCGAACGCGTCTAGAACTCCGTTGACGAATTTCGCGCTGGCCGATGTACCGAATCTCTCGGCGAGTCGCACCGCCTCCTGGATTGCGACGCGCGGCGGCGTCTCTCCCTTCAGCAATTCGGCGGCACCCAGTCGCAACACCGAGCGTTCGATCGCGCCGAGGCGTTCGAGCCGCCAATTGGTGGTGAGATCCGCAAGGCGCGTGTCGAGCTCGGTGCCGGCGTTGAGAACCTCGCGCACGAGAAGTCCCGCAATGCGCCGCTCTTCGGGCGCAACGGCGAGATCGTCCCAGACCTGCGTGGCGACACGATCGAGATTCTGCTCGCCCCGCATCTCCCACGCATAAAGCGCCTGCAACGCGCGCGCGCGGGCGCGGGATTCAATCCGCATCGTCGGGGTCCAGACGGTTCAACAAATCCATCATTTCCAATGTCGCCACGGCGGCATCGAATCCCTTGTTGCCGTGCGCGCCGCCGGCACGCGCTTCGGCCTGTTCGTCGGTATCGCAGGTAAGCACGCCGAAGCCGATCGGCGCCTCCAGGTCGGCGCTCGCATCAGCGAGTCCGCGCGAAGCTTCGCCGGCGATGTAATCGAAGTGGGCGGTTTCGCCGCGAATGACGGCGCCGCACGCGACGAGTCCGTCGTAGCGCTCGCTCGCCAGCAGCCACCGCGCTGCGATGGGAAGCTCCCACGCACCCGGTACCCACACGACATCGATGTCATCAAATGCAACGCCGTGCTTAACAAGCGCTTCGAGGGCTCCGTCAACGAGCTTTCTTACGATCTCTTCGTTGAACCGACTGGCGAGTACGACCATCCGTCGTCCAGCGCCGCTCGGCGAACCGTGGAACTCGGCCATAGGGGGAGGCGGGAGGCGAGAGGCGGGAGGCGGGACTACGAGTTACGAAGCGAAAAGATGGCCGAGCTTTGCGCGCTTGGCTTCGAGGTAGCTGGAGTTTTCGTCGTGTGCGATCGAGATGATCGGCACGCGCTCATCAATCGTAAGGCCGTAGCCTTCGAGGCCGACCAGCTTGCGCGGGTTGTTGGTGATTGGACGAATCTTCTTCAAGCCGAGGTCGAGCAGAATCTGCGCGCCGATACCGTAGTTGCGGAGATCGGGTTTGAAGCCGAGGCGCTCATTGGCTTCGACGGTATCGATTCCCTGATCCTGCAGCTCGTACGCCTTGAGCTTATTGAGCAAGCCGATGCCGCGGCCTTCCTGATCGAGATACACGATGACGCCCTTACCTTCTTTTGCAATCATCTTCATCGCGGTTTCGAGCTGCCAGCCGCAATCGCAGCGGAGCGAGTGAAAGACATCCCCGGTGAGGCACTTCGAGTGCATGCGGACAAGGGTGCTTTGATCCGCGTCGATATCCCCGAAGACAAGCGCGATGTGCTCGTGACCATCCACGTCGTTGCGGTAGCCGACGACTTTCCACGTGCCGAGCTCGGTGGGAAGGCGGGCTTCCGCGACACGGTGAACGAGACGCTCAGTCTGCAGCCGGTAGGCGACGACCTGCGCGACGGTGATAAAAGTGAGACCGTGCTCCTGCGCAAACTTCTCCAGCTCCGGACGCCGCGCGCTGGTACCATCTTCGCTGAGGATCTCGCAGATCACGCCAGCGGGTGAGAGTCCGGCAAGGCGCGCGAGATCGACCGCTGTTTCAGTATGACCGACGCGCTGCAGCACGCCACCGTCTCTCGCTCTCAGCGGTGGAACGTGGCCCGGCCGGCGCAGATCCGAAGGCACCGACTTGGGATCGACGGCAACGCGAATCGTCTTCGCGCGATCCTGGGCGCTGACGCCAGTGGTAACGCCGAATCGCTCATCGGCATCGATGCTGATGGTGAACGCGGTCCGGTACTCGTCACTGCTGACTTCGCTCTGTGGATCCAGCTGGAGATAATCGGCCCGATGGTTGGTCAAGGCGAGACAAATCCATCCACCAGCCTTCTTGATCATGAAGTTGATCATCTCGGGCGTGACGAGCTCCGCCGCGCAAATGAGGTCGCCCTCATTCTCGCGGTCCTCGTCGTCCGCGACGATGATCATCTTGCCGGCTTTGATGTCGGCGATCGCCTGTTCAACCGTACCAAACTGCATAACCGCTTCAGTGCTCCAGCGAGAAGTCGTTGAGTGAATCTAGCGGTGACCGTTCGCGCAGAAAGGGCTCGATCAATCTGCGCACGTGTTTCGCGACAACGTCCGCTTCTACATGGACCCGAGCACCCGGCGTGAGGTCACCCAAATTGGTGTGCCGCAGTGTGTACTCGATCAGAGACAGCTGTATTCCCCCGGCCACAAGATCGTTGACGGTGAGGCTCACGCCATCGACTGCGACCGAGCCGTGGAGCACGAACAAGGGCTCGAACGCGCGCGGGATGTCGAGATCGATGAGGACGGCATCGCCCGCGCGTTTCACCGCCGTCACGCGCGCAACGAAGTCGACATGGCCTTGCACGATATGACCGCCGAGGCGATCGGATGCTCGCAGGGACCGCTCGAGGTTGACTCGCCTGCCCTGCTTCCAGTCCCCGATGGTGGTACGCTCGAGGGTCGTGACAACAGCCGCAGTGGTGAACCAATCGTCGCCGTGCTCGCGGACCGTGAGACAAGCACCGTTGATTGCGAGGCTCTCGCCGTCGACCAGATCCGGGTATGGCGAACGGATGCGTAGCTCGAGTCCGGCATCGGATTGCCGGACGTCGACTACTTCTCCGATTTGCTCGATCAATCCGGTGAACATCAGGCCTCGTGCAACGCGTACGCCGACATTACGTCTTCGCCGAACTCAACACGTCGCACGACCGGCAAGCTCGATAGCCAGTCTCGGTAATCGCCGTTGAGATTTGCGAACGGACTCAGTGCGTTGTCGTCGAGATCGGTGGGTGACTGAAAGATAATCAGTCGGTCTACCAGCTTCTGGCGAAGAAACTCTGAGGCGAGCCTTGCGCCTCCCTCAACCAGAAGGTGCTGAACGTCGAAACCGCGCAACGCCTCCAGGGCCTGCGGCAAGTCCTCCGCCTCGAATACATCGACGCCGGCGTTGTGCAATGCGGCAAGCCGGGTAACTGGCGGACGATGCGCGAACACCACTGTCGGGGTTTCGCGCGCGGTGGTCACGAGCCTGGTATCGAGCGGCGTTTCAGCGCTGCGATCGAAGATCACGCGCATCGGCGACACCCGCGGCTTGATTGGCCCTCGCACCGTCAGCTCCGGATTGTCGGCGCGGACCGTACCGACGCCAACGGCTATTGCATCGACGTTTGCGCGGATGCGATGAACCTCGGCGCGGGACTGCTCGTTCGATATCCATCTCTGCTCGCCTGACGGATCGTTCATTTTGCCATTGCGAGAGAGGGCAAGCTTGAGGGTCACCCATGGTCGCCGCGTCTCTTTCGCCGCGAAGAAAAACGGAGCATTGAGCTCGAGTGCGGCCGCTTCTTCAACGCCGAACTTGATCTCGACGCCGTAGTCGGAAAGATGGCGCGCTCCGCCGCCCGCCAGTGCGGTGGGGTCGGCGGTCGCGATGACGACGCGCTTCATCCGCGCCTGAAGAATCGCCTCGGTGCACGGCGGCTGCTTCCCATAGTGGTTGCACGGCTCCAACGTCACGTACATGGTGGCGCCGCGAGCTTTTTCGCCGGCCGCCCTCAAGGCAAGCGCTTCGGCGTGCGCGTCGCCATAGCGCGCGTGATAGCCTTCGCCGACGACCACGCCGTCACGAACGACAACAGCGCCGACCATAGGGTTCGGCGCTGTTTGACCCCAGCCTTGCTGGGCGAGGGCAAGCGCGCGACGCATGAACTCCGCGTCGCGGGCGTCGTTAGAATCCGAATCGAGCTCCGACCGATCCGTATAGTCTTGAATCGGCTGGTTGTTTGCCACTAAAGGTGTTGTAGGTGTTGATGGTACCGCCGGAGACCTGTCCAATTTCGGCGTTGAGACGGAAAAGCAAAAGGTTCATCGACAGATCGCCGAAAATGTTCGTCCTCGTCAGGCTCTGCGAAAGTGAGACCGGACCAGCATTGGCTGCTGACGTCGGCGGAACTGTACGAGCTGCAACGTGCGCGCCGATATCAGTCGACGCGTCGTATTTGTCCTGACCAAAACCTGCGGCAAGGCTGAAGAACACCAGGCTCTTGCTCGCCGTGACCCGCCACGCCTTGGTCTTCAGACTGAGGTTGTTGACGTAGAGCGAATCTCCACCGCTGTTGCCCGCAATGTTGAGCGTCGGCAGATCGCGCACGAGGTAGCTGACCGCGACGCCCGGAGTCAGCAGCGATTCCTGGATGATTCCGACGCGCGCGCCGTAGCCAAGCTTGAGCGATCCGTTTGGAACCTTCACACTCACACCGCTGTTGTTGAACTCGGGCACATACGACGCGCTCACGAGCAGATCGACGCCGCCCACGTTGGTGAGGGGGAGTGGAATGCCTTTGAAGATTCCAATCGCCAGATCCGCGGTCGGCATCGGCAGGTACTGATCCTTCGTCTGGAACTGGGTGCTGGTCGCGCCCGTCACTGACGGCGTGACGTTCTGAACCTGTGGCAGGCTTCCCTGCAACACGTTCACGCGCACGCCCGCGGAGAAGTGACCGAGGCCACCGAGAGTGCTTCCCTGACCGAGCGTCGGATTACCGCCGGCGATCATGGTGCCAAGCTGCGGCGCCATGTACTGAAAGAGATCGATCGCTTTCTGACACGCGTCCTGCGTCGCGCGCTGCTGATCGGGCACCCCCAAATTGCTGACGGTACCAGGCGGGCAGCGCTGGGTGTCGACACCCTGTGCGCTGACGGAAGTCGCGGCAAGGGTGACTGCGGCAAACGAAACCAACAAACGATTCAACATCGATTAATTCCTCAAGTGAGTAATACGGAGCCCGAGCCGGATCGGAGCGATCCAATACGCCAGCCGTTAACGCCGGCCTGCTCCGTCGCCGACAACACAGATTTGACATCAGTCGGCGCGCAAATAACCACCATTCCTACACCCATGTTGAACGTCCGATACATCTCCGATCGTTCAACTTTTCCTGCTTCCATAAGGACCCCGAAAACGTCCGGGACCCTCCAGCTCGACGTCTCTATTACCGCGTCCAATGATGGCGGAAGAGCGCGATCGAGATTCTCAGGCAATCCCCCGCCCGTTATGTGTGCCAGCGCGTGGATCCGGTCGAGAACCGGTTTCAGCGCCGGCAGATAAGATTTGTGCTCCGCGAGCAGCACATCGGCGACAGTCCCGTCAGCGTTCGGGAAAGGATCGTTCACGTGGAGCTTGAGGCGATCCTTCACGATCTTCCGCGCCAGCGAGTAGCCGTTGGTGTGCAACCCTGCGCTCGGCAGACCAATCAGCACGTCGTCAGGTTTGACCCGATTGGCGCCGAGTATTCGGTCTTCCTCCACATATCCGACGATGAAACCAGCCAGGTCGTAATCCGGCGGCGTGTATAGCCCCGGCATTTCTGCCGTTTCCCCGCCCACCAGCGAGCACCCGTTTTCCCGACACCCGGCAGCGACGCCGGCAACCACAGCTTCGGCAACGGCGGGATCGAGCTTGCCGAACGCTACATAGTCGAGAAAGAACGCCGGGAGCGCACCTTGAACCAGAATGTCGTTGACGCAGTGATTGACGAGATCGCGACCAATGGTATCGTGGCGATTCGACTCAATGGCGATCTTGATTTTGGTGCCGACGCCATCAGCGCTCGATACCAGGACGGGCTTCCGCAGACCCGAGGGGAGTCTGAACATGCCGCCAAAGCCGCCGAAGCCGCCGAGCACCCCGCTGGTGAAGGTCGATTCAACGAGCTGCCGAATGCGCTGCTTGGCGGCATTCGAAACGTCGATGTCGACACCGGCGCTTCCATAACGAAGCGCGTCGTCGGTCACGCGGGTAACGCCTCTTCGAACGTGACGAGCCGGCGCATGTCGCGCACTCTCTGGTCGATTTCAGCGCGGGTCACCGTGAGAAGCCGATCGATCGAGAATTTCTCGACTGCGAACGAGCCCATCACCGACCCGTAGATCACCGCGCGACGCATATTGGCTTCGCTCAAGTCACCGGTGTTAGCCAGGTAGCCGATGAAGCCGCCCGCGAACGAATCACCAGCGCCGGTAGGATCGAAGACGCTCTCCAGCGGAAACGCAGGCGCAAAGAAGATCGAGTTCTCGGTGAACATGAATGCGCCGTGCTCGCCTTTCTTGATGATTACGTGACGCGGGCCGCGGGCCATGATCCATTGTGCCGCCTGGACCAGATTGAATTTCTCGGTGAGCTGCCGCGCTTCAGCATCATTCAAGGTGACGAGATCGACTCGGCTCAGGAGCTTGAGCAGGTCCGGACGACGGCTTTGAATCCAGAAATTCATGGTGTCGCACGCGACGAGCTTTGGTCGGTTGACCTGCTCGAGCACGTCGAGCTGCAGGCGCGGGTCGATGTTGGCAAGAAACACGAACGGCGAGCTACGCAGCTTCTCCGGAATCTTCGGACTGAAGTGGGAGAAAACACCGAGATGCGTCTCGAGGGTCTCCGCTGAATTGAGATCGTGGCGATAGCGGCCGCGCCAGCGGAAGGACTGGCCTTCCGCTTTCTCGAGACCGCTGTAGTCGACGCCCCGCTGTTTCAGCGGCTCGAGCTTCTGGATTGGATAGTCAGAGCCGATCACGCCGACGACGCTCACCTGAGTTAGCAGACTCGCCGAGGCTGAAAAAAAGTTCGCTGAACCGCCGAGCACGTCGTCGGCCTTGCCGAACGGCGTCTCCACTGAATCGAGGGCAACAGAGCCGACAACGAGTACGGACATCTGATCAGAGTTATGATGTGAGTCGAAGGAATGGTAACCGCGACACGGATGTGGGCAACTACATCCGCTCCGGCGCAGTCACGCCAAGAATCTGCAAACCGTTGCGCAAGACGATCTGAGCGCTGCGCGCCAGCACCAGTCGCGCGCGTGTAATCTCTTCCGGTTGTTCGAGCACGTGGTGCTTGTGGTACCACAGGTGAGCGAGCCGCGCAGTCTCCAGCAGATAGTTGGCAATTCGATGCGGCTCGAGTGACTCCGCGGCCCCTGCGATAAGCGCGGGGAAATCGAGCAATGCCTTGATCAGCTCCTTCTCCTCGGGCTCCGACAGAACTCCGAAATCGACGTCGTCGACCGAGATCGATTGAGGATCGATGCCGCCAACGCGGAAGATTCCGCACATCCGCGCGTGCGCCATCTGGATGTAGTAGACCGGATTCTCTTCCGACTGCGACGCGGCGAGATCGACGTTGAAGATCAGCTGCGAGTCGCTCTTCCGCATCAGGAAGAAGTAGCGTACAGCGTCGCGCCCGACCTCGTTGATCAGATCGCGCACCGTGACATAGCTCCCCGCGCGCTTCGAGATCTTCACTTCCTCACCATGCTTCATCACCGTCACCATCTGGTGTAGCACGTACTCCGGGTAATTCGGCGCGACACCCATGTTGAGGGCCTGGAGTCCGGCGCGTACGCGAGTGACAGTGCTATGATGATCAGCGCCCTGGACATCGATCGCGCGATGAAATCCGCGACGCCATTTGGTGACGTGGTACGCGACGTCGGGCAGGAAATAGGTGTAGGTACCATCCCGCTTTCGCATCACCCGATCCTTGTCGTCGCCGAACTCGGTGGTGCGCAGCCACAGCGCGCCCTCGCTCTCGTAGGTTTTTCCGGAGTGGACGAGTGCAAGCACGGTGTTCTCGACCATTCCGTCGGTGTAGAGGGACGATTCCAGAAAATACTTGTCGAACCTTACACCGAACGTCTGCAGATCGAGATCCTGCTCTTTGCGCAGCTCCCGAATCGCAAACTCGCGCACCGACATTCCCTTTCCTTCGTTCAAATAGCGCTCGGCGATCTCGCGGATGTATTCGCCGTGATAACCACCCTCGGGAATCTGGAGCGGCTTGCCCTGCAGCTCCTCGACGCGCGCCTGCACGCTGGCCGCAAGATTATCGATCTGCACACCGGCGTCGTTGTAGTAGTACTCGCGCGTCACCTTCCAGCCGGTGACTTCGAGCAGCGTCGCGATGGCGTCGCCGAGCGCCGCCTGTCGCCCGTGACCGACGTGCAGCGGTCCGGTCGGATTCGCCGAGACGAACTCGACGTTGACGACGTTTCCCGCGCCCGAATTGTTGTGGCCATAGGACTCATCGGCGCGCACGATATCGCGCAGACCGGCGGCGGTGCGGCCGGCGTCGACCCAGAAATTCATGAAGCCGGGACCGGCGATATCGATGCGCGAAACTCCCGCTGCGCCGAGATTCAGCGCGCCGCGCAAACGCTCGGCGATGTCACGTGGCTTCGAGCGCAGTGGCTTTGCCAAAACCATCGCGAGATTGGTCGCCCAGTCGCCGTGCGACGACTCGCGCGGTCGCTCCAGCAGCGGATCCACGTCGGCAGGCGCACCGAGCTCCCGCGCCGCGCGAACCAGCTCGGCGCGAATTTGTTCAGCAGCTGTCATTCGCCGGCTTTCGATCCCTTCGTCGGCTTGGTGCCGGACGCAGGCTTCGACTCGCTCGGCTTCTTCTCACTGCTCGCCGGCGGGGAGGTATCTGACTTGGCCGCCGGGGACTCGCTGCCGGTGCCTTTAGGGCTGCTGCCGGACGATGTCTGCGGCTTCTTGCCGTCCTTGCCGTAGTCGGTGATGTAAAAGCCCGACCCCTTGAAGAGGAGTCCGGCACCGCCAGACAGCTGGCGTTCCCCCATCTTGCCGCAAACGGGGCACTCAACCTCGCCCGGCGCGGCACTGATGGAGCGGTAGAATTTTTCGAAGTCGTGTCCGTTTGGACAACGGAACTCGTAGGTAGGCATTTCGTTGTAATTGAACAGCTTACGTAAGCTAGTTTGCACCAAAGTGCGTCTCAAGCTTCGTTAGACACTCGGGCGATAATAGCCCCAATTCGACGCAAGCGCGTCGGCGATTTCGCCGACGGTAGCCCGGGCACGGACTGCGTCGATGATCAGCGGCATCAAGTGCAAAGACTTCTGCGGATCACGCGACGCCTCCCTCAAACCGGCGAGCTGCTTCTTGACCGCCTCGGGATCTCGCTTGCTCCGCATCGCTCTCACCGCCTTGATCTGCGCTTTCTCGAGCCTGGAGTAATCCGGGGCGGGTACCGTTGGCGGCTCGGCTTCATCGACGAACTTGTTCACACCGACGATTACGGTCTCGCCCGCCTCGACGCGCATTTGATGCTCATAGGCGCTGCGCGCGATCTCTTCCTGGAAGAAGCCGGCGGCAATTGCCTGCTCCGACCCGCCGATCTCGTCGACCTTGCGAATCAGCTCCTCGGCGCGCGTTTCGAGCTCGGTGGTGAGCTTCTCGACGTAATAGCTGCCGGCGAGGGGATCGGCGGTGTTGGCGACGCCCGACTCGTATGCGACGATCTGCTGGGTGCGCAGCGCCAGAGTCGCCGCCTCGGCTGTCGGCAGCGCCAGCGCTTCGTCGTAGCCATTGGTGTGCAGCGACTGCGTTCCGCCCAGCGTGGCGGCCAGTGATTGAACCGTCACGCGCACGACGTTGTTGAGCGGCTGCTGCGCCGTGAGGGTCACGCCGCCGGTCTGGGTGTGAAAGCGAAGTCGCGCACTCGCATCGGACGCGTGAAAGCGCTCGCGCATGATCCGGGCGTACAGACGGCGCGCAGCTCTGAACTTCGCGACCTCTTCGAGCAAATCGCTATGCGCAGCGAAGAAGAAAGACAGTCGCGGCGCGAATGAATCGACGGCGAGGCCGGCGCCGATCGCCCGCGACACGTATTCAATGGTATTGGCGAGAGTGAACGCGAGCTCCTGCACCGCCGTCGCACCTGCCTCGCGAATGTGATAGCCGGAGATCGATATCGGATTCCAGTTCGGCACTTCGTCCGCGCAGAATCGAAACACCTCGGCGATCAGCGCCAGGCTTGGCTCGGGCGGATAGATGTAGGTGCCGCGCGCGATGTATTCCTTCAGAATGTCGTTTTGAATCGTGCCGGTGATTTTGTCGCGGCCGATCCCGCGCTCCTCGGCGACGACGATGTACATCGCGAGCAAGGTCGCGGCCGTTGCGTTGATGGTCATCGACGTCGACACTTTATCGAGCGGGATTCCATCAAATAGCACGTGCATGTCTTCGACGCTGTCGATGGCGACGCCCGCTCTCCCCACCTCACCGAGCGAGCGCGGCGAATCCGAATCGATGCCCATCTGGGTCGGCAGGTCGAAAGCGACGGATAGTCCGCTTTGACCGGCGTCGAGGAGCAGCTTGAATCGCTCGTTGGTGGTCTTCGCGCTGCCGAAGCCGGCATACTGACGCATCGTCCAAAGTCGACCGCGATACATGCTCGGCTGCACGCCACGGGTGTACGGCCACTGCCCGGGATCGCCGAGGTCAGTCGCGTAGTTGAGCGCAACGTCGTCGGGGCGATACACGACATCGATCGGAATGCCGGACGGCGAGAGTCTCTCGCCGGAATCTCGTTTCTTCACGAGCGCCGGCCGCGCTGCCGGCGGTCGATCACGCCCCTACCGATCCGACTGGAGAAAGCGATTCCGCGCCTCTGTGCGCACCGAGCATCGCCGATGCGGCGTCGACATCGTTGGTGCTGCCGATGAACAGCGGCGTCCGCTGATGCAGCTCGGTGGGATGGATATCGAGAATTCGCTGATGGCCGTCGGTGGCGGCACCGCCGGCCTGCTCGACGATGAAAGCAAGCGGGCTCGCCTCGTAGAGCAACCGCAGCTTGCCGCGCTTGTTCTTGCGATTCGCAGGATAGGCGAACAGCCCGCCACCAAGCAGGTTGCGGTGGAAGTCGGCGACGAGAGAGCCGACGTAGCGCGTGTTCATCGGCTGGCGATTGCCATCCTGACCGCGGTAGTAATTCATCAATCCCTGGACTTCCGGCTCCCACATGCTGTAGTAGGAGTCGTTGACCGACAGATATCTGCCTACGTCGGGCGTGCGAATGTTGGGATGCGAGAGCAGGAACTCGCCGAGCGATGGATCGAGGGTGAATCCGTGCGCACCCTGCCCGGTGGTGTACACCAGCATGGTGCTCGATCCGTAGATGACGTACCCAGCCGCAACCTGACGCCGGCCCGGCTGCAGCATGTCTTCGAGCTCACCGCGGCTGCCGCGGGTGATCTTCTTGAGCACGGAGAAGATGGTGCCGACCGGCACGTTGACATCGATGTTCGAGGAGCCATCGAGCGGGTCGAATAGCAGGCAATACTTCCCACAGCGGAACCCGGCCGGGATGTCGATAATGCCTGGCTCTTCCTCGGACGCCATGGCGCAAAGTCGACCGCCGTGATCGACTGCCTTGATGATTATCTCGTTGGCAAGGACGTCCAGCTTCTGTTGCGTCTCACCCTGCACGTTCTCGCGTGCGGTCGCGCCAAGGATGTCCGCCAAGCCTGCGCTGCGGACTTTGTTGGCGATCATCTTGGCAGCGAGCGCGAGATCATAGAGCACACCGGAGAGCTCGCCCGTCGCTTCCGGGTGCAGCTTCTCCTGCTCGATGATGAAACGCTCGATAGTTACGACCGAAGTCGCTGTGTGCTTAACCAATCACGATTCCTTGTTGGCATTGAGACGGGCCGCTGAGTAGCGACGCGCATCAACCTCGTAAGCGTTACGACTGTAACCGTAACGGATGGATTGCCAGAGGTAGCTGAAAGGAAAGGCCCAGCTCTCCAGAAATTGATGAACGTGTCTCAGCTCGTG
>DASTGU010000193.1:0-14603 GCA_035718845.1 Gemmatimonadaceae bacterium
CCGCGAGCGATTCGCGGGCGAGCATCGTCGTCTGATTGGCGACACCGATGCGACGGAGATCGCGCGCCGGGTCGAAGTTGGGCGAGGCAGCGTGCGCGAAGCGCTCCATCAATGCCTGCGCGCTCAGTCGTCCTTCGATGAAATCACAAACGAGCTGAGCCTCGTCGAGATTGCGAACGATGAAGTATTGACCGTTCGGATATTTCTCGGCTTGCGACGCAGTCGCGCGGGTTTCCTCGTGGTAATACTTGCCGTGAATCAGCGAGGTGAACCCATCGCGCGCGTAACTCTCCACTCGCTTCCAGACGTTGAGCACAGACCCGCAGGTAGTGTCCACCATCACACACCCCAACGCGCGCAGTGTCTCGAAGTCTTTGATCGTGACGCCGAACGCGGGAAGGATGACTACATCTTCGGGTTTTACAGCGCTGTAATCGATGGAGCGAGAGGCGAGAGGCGAGAGGCGAGAGGGGGCCGCATGCCCAGCTCCGGTGTCGATTCCTGGGGACTCACCCCCTCTCACCTCCCGCCTCTCGCCTCCCGCCTCCCCCCTCTCGCCTCCCGCCTCACGCCTCTCGCCTCCCGGCATAAGAAACTTGATTCCCATACTCCGCAGTTTCGCGTTCACGTGCGGGTTATGGATGATCTCCCCAGCCAGGTAGATGGTACGATCCGGGAACTTCTTTCTGGCCTGATAGGCGTACTCAACTGCCCGTTCGACCCCATAACAGAAGCCGAACTCCTTGGCCAGGCGGATGGTCACGTCCCCGGCAGTCAGGGTGTACTCCTGAGCTTTCAGGAGGTCAACCAGGTTGCCGGTATAGTCGGAATCCAGTTCGGACTGGATCTCGGATTTCAACCCGAAACCTTTCCGAAAATACGTGGCTCCCCCAGTTCCGTTTGGGGTATTGGCCTGCATATTCCGATGGGTGGAGGCGGTCGTCTCTATATGACCAGGCGCCTTCATCGACGTATCCGACATACCTTGAATTTAGTAGTGGCCAACCGTTAATGCGCTTCGAGAAACGACGATGACTGAATCACTCGGAGCGTACCCCGCAGAAACGACAGTCGCGCCCATCGAGAGCGCGTCGTCGTTCGGACTCAACCTCACCGCGCCGGCCTCGACGCCGCGGCTACCGGTTTTGTCCAGACCCGCCCCACTCGTCAAAGGCGACACTATTGGAGTCGTCGCACCATCATACGCCCCCAGCCCAACATGGTTGCTTCGCGGCGCTCAGAAGATGGAAGAGGCCGGCTTCAAAGTGATGCTCGAGGACCGGGTCGAACGCGAGCGCCGCTTCCATCAGCGCGAAGATGAGCAGCGCGCTGAAACTCTGATGAGAATGTGGAGCAACCCTGACGTCAAAGCCGTCATTGCTGCCACAGGTGGCTACGGCGCGGTCAGAGTTATTCCGTATCTCGATCCCGACGTCTTCCGCCGCGACCCAAAGATCTTTGTCGGCTACTCAGACATCACTGCCCTTCACCTTTGGCTGATGCGCCGCGCGCAGGTCAGAGTTTTTCACGGGCCCACCCTCGACGATCTCTTCTGGGCCGACCAGTCGACAGCCGCTTCTCTGCTGAGCGCGCTGACCGAGCCGCGCCCGAGTATGAATCTGGGTGGACCCCGGGTGCGCGCTGTGCGACCCGGCCGCGCTGTCGGCCGCCTCACCGGCGGCAATCTCTCGCTGGTTCAGCAAACGATCGGCACGCCGTACGAGATCGACACCCGCGACTCGATTCTATTCCTCGAGGAGACCCGCGACCCTATGTCGTTCGTCGACGAGCGGATCGTTCACTTGCGCTCAGCGGGCCTGCTGCGCGGCGTGCGCGGCATTGTCTTCGGCCATCTGTCGCTCGACCGCTGCGAGGAAGACGAGTTCGAGGATTTCCTCCTCGACCTGCTTTACGATTTCGACGGGCCGATCCTGATGGATTTCCCCGCCGGTCACGAAGCGCCGAATCTCACCCTGCCCCTCGGCACGGAAGTCGAGCTGGTGTGCGATCAAACGACTGGCTGGCTTGCCCATCGCGAGGACGCGCTAGCAGTTACCGAAGAGCGGCCGCGTCTGAGCCTGGTGTAAAATCCGGCTCGTTCATCTCCCGCCTCTCGCCTCCCGCCTCCCGCCTCCCGCTAAAGCCCGCCGGCTTTGATGGTTGCATCCACCGCGATGCACCAGAGGTGGATCACCATCAGATGCACTTCCTGGATGTAGGCGCCGTTGTCGCTCGGCACCGCCACGACATGATCGGGCGCAAAATCGGCGACCCCGTTCTTGCCGCAAAGCGCAATGGTCGCTACCCCCTTGGCCTTGGCCGCCTTGAGCCCACGAACCACGTTCTCTGATTTGCCGCTGGTGGTGATGCCGACAGCGACATCTCCCATCGTTGTAAGCGCTTCGACCTGCCGCTCGAACAGCGCGCCGTAGCCAAAATCGTTGGCGATGCAGGTGATGACACCGCTATCGGCAACCAGGGACACCGCCGGCAAAGGACGTCGCGTCTCCTTGAAACGACCGATCAGCTCTTCGACGAGGTGATTTGCCTGAGTTGCACTGCCACCATTGCCGAAGGCCAGCACCTTTCCGCCGCGACCGAGTGCGGAGATGATCGCGTCAGCGGCGGCATCGCACGATGGCTGAAGCGAGGCCAACGAGGCCTCGATGACCTGCTGATGTCCCTTGAAGTGCGCGGCAAAGTGTGGATTCGGCATGCGCGGATTATACGAGTGAGTTGAACCCACGCCAGTGCGCAGCTCTATCGACCACGGCGCCGCCGTCGGTTGCCACGTCGCTCGTTGGGGCGACCGCGTTCGCCATGAGGCCGATCTCGCCGACCCCGACGCGCGTCGCGATGCCGCGGGCGATCGTGCCGATGCCGTCTGAACTCCGATGCAATCTCGCGCACTTCACGCTCCGCGCGCGATATCATCGCCCGATCGTCGCCAGATTCCTCCACCTCGTCGGGTGACCAGGGCTGCGCGAGCTTCTCCTGGAGCTCGTCGAGCGAATCGGCGCGCACCGCGCCGCGCTGACCACGCAGTACCACGAACCGAATCGGTCGATCGAGCGCGGGGACCTCATCCTCGACCAGGGTGCGCGCGATCTTCTCCGGCAGACGCAATCGCGCCACGCCCGTCCGATCGCCATTTCGCTCCTCGACATCGTAGTCGATGTCGATATCCCGATCGCGGATCGTAACCTGACTCGGCAGCCGCTCGAGCCGCTGCGCCAGCTCGGGGCTGACGAAGGCATTCCTCTCGACAACCAGACGCTTGGCGCGGAAATCATCCATCGAATTCACATCTGCCAACTGCCGCTCGTAGAGCGTGGTGAGCTCGGGAAGTCCAAGTCGAGGTATCGCGCCGCCTGATCGCTTGTACGCTTCGCGAATCTGTTCGATTGCATCGCGGTTCTTTTTGACCGCGAGATGCCGAGCCTCACCACGAGCGACCGACTCGGCGAGTAGATGCCTCGCCGCGACTGCTTCGTCAGCCGGAAACTCTTCGACAGTCTCCAGCTCACTTTCCAGCTCGAAGCCGAAGTAATCGAGGGATGTCTTGATCATCAGCGGACCGTGCTTGCGCCGAGCGTCGTAGATCAGCTGCGACTTCCCGCGCGTCGCATATCGACGAATCAGCTCCATCGGGATCTGGGTCCCCTCGATCGCCGCCCGCGGAATTCCAGAACGATCTGCGAAATAACGCAACGAGCCAGCGATCGGGCCCCAGCTGCCACAAACACTGGTCTTGGATACGCGCGCTTCAGTGCCGTCCGCCGTCTGTTCGTCGATCACCAGATCGAAAGGCATGTACTGGGCGAGCAACTCGCTGAACTTGCGGAAAATGTGATCGCGCGCGTACACCATCTTGGTCGGCAGCTCCATGCCCAGACTGCGATAGATGCTCGCTGTGGCCAGCGCTGCATCTTCGATTGCCTTGACCAGTACGCCGCGCTGCTCCGCCCATTTCTCGATGCTTTCGTCGAACAGATGACGCGGCAGTCCGTACACCTCACCGATGTATCCGCAGTGCGAATACGCTTCAGCGTAGAGGTTGTATGACGTGAGATGATCGCTGCCCGCGACAACGAGGCCGGACAGGTCGCGATCTTCCCGCGTCATTCGATGCAGCGATTCGATCGAGCTCATCACGGCGAGGTAAGGCACCAGCTCGTCATCCGCATTCACGAGCAGCTCGGCCCATGGTCGATCGACCGGCATCGCCTCAACTGTCTTCCCGTACCTGGACAGGCGCCCGTTCTCGATGATGCCACGTTTCTCCAGCAGTTGAACTGCTTTTCGATACGCCACCCGATCGAGCGGGACCGGCAAGTCGAGCTGGTCCGCAGCTACGCCCAGATCCGCGCAGGTCATTGCCACACGCTCCGAATCGCCGGCGAGCTGAAATTCAGGAGCGGTCGGTCTCAGCGATGCGAAGTGGATATCGCGATCCGAGAGAATGAAGACTCTCCCTCGCTCGACCCGCCCGTGTACGCGCCCCGCCATCTGCAGAATCTCATTCGCACCGAGGTGCAGCCGAGTGAGCACGTTTTTCCCGCGCTCGATGATGTTGCTGAAGCGCGTATCGTCGATGATCACCGTGTCGAGGCCGTGGACGTTGAGTGCGCTCTGTCCCGCTGCGGTCATGGCGAGGAAATACGGTTTGGTTTCCTCGCCTTCGAGAAACGGCCGGATGATGCGAATCGGCTCGCCGCCATGATAAAACGCGGCGTTGATTCGCGGAAACCGCTCGCGCACCAGCCCGGCGGCCTCCTCAACTCCAGCTCGCGTCGGCAGGAACATTCCCACGCCACGCCGCTCCTTTACGACTTGCTGGAGAAACCGATCGTCGAGGAACGTCAGCGGATCTTTGCGCACGACTTTCACATCGGCGGCTTTGGCCGGATCGAACGCGGAGCTCTCGAGCACTGCCGCCGCATTCAGGTAGCTCGCATAGAAAGTCGGATCGACCGTCGCCGACAGCCAGATAAATCGACATCCAACTCGCTTGCCGAGTGCGAGGCACAACTCGAGCTCGGCAGATGTCTGGTGGATCTCGTCGACGACGAGGGTGTCCGTCGGCAGGATGTCGCCGTCCTGAAACCAGCGGCGCGCGATGCCGGTGGTGACGACGATGACGTTCCAGCTCGGAGTCTCCGGTGTCGCTTCGCGCTCGCGATTGACGACGCCGACTTTGAGATCGGTCCTGCCGAGAATCGTCTCGGCGATCGGTCGGATCGATAGCGTTTTTCCGGTGCCGGTTCCGGCAACGATGCCGAAGCCTTTGCCGGCAGCGGCGAGCTCACGGATCTCGCGGCCGTGCTGTTTCTCGAGCACGGTTGGGATGTGGAGGCCGAGTGCGAGCTCGATCGTCTCGCAGGCAGCTCGGGTGGGCGCGATGACGATCAGGCGCCCCGTCGCCGGTTCAGCAGCGACGAAAGCCTGGCGATCCGGCGGAAGGTATCTGTCGGTTACGATGCGCTGCATGCGCCGGTGAAAAGTGCATACATCGCACCGGATGCGAAACGGCCCCAGGGACTCTCATCGCCTGGGGCCGTCGCTATGACTTCAAGAGACTTAGTCTCTGTCTTTCTTGCCTTTACCCCGGCCGTGCTCTTTTTGTTTCGAGTGCTCATAGCGCTCGGAGCTACCGCTGTACACGCGGTTATCGTTCGACGTCGGCCCGACGTAGATGCGGTTGCCGAACTGGTCGTAACGGTAGTTCGCATCGTTGTTGTAGCGGCCGTTATCATAGCGACCGTTCCCATTGCGACCGTTCTCATAACGATCGTCATCGTCGCCGTCGTCCTTGTGCCTCTTCATCTTGTTGTGGCCGTACGCGCGACCGTTGTTGTATGCACCGTTTCCGTTCGCGTTGTACGTGCGGCTGTCGATCACGGTCATCCGGCCGTATGAGTCGCGAACCGCGCGCTGCACGACAATGTTGCCGTTGCGGTCGTAAGTACGGCGCTGATAGATCGTGTTCCCGTTACGGTCCTGGCTTATCGGGCGCCACTGGCCATCAACGCTGTTGTTGCCGTTGTAGGTGCAGTTGCTGCTCGTGTTGACGCCGCGACCCAGGATGACGTCGACCGGGTTTGACTGCTGATAGCGACAGTCCTGACGCGACTGGGCATTGACCGTACTCGTACGAGCACGACCCTGCGCGCTGAGCGGACTGACGATTGCCAAACCGGCGACTGCGGTGGCGAGAATTAAACCCTTCATTGTTGAAATCTCCTTTTCACGGAATCGAGGAAACGCGTCAGGCCGCGCCTAACGCGAAATCCTCTTCGTGATTAGATCGACGAGCTCGTCGGTAGGACTCGACTTGCTCTTGTCTGATTTTCCTTTCTTGCCCTTTTGCGGCTCGTCGCCAAACAGCACTCTGGCGTTGGCGGGCCGGTTTCTGACCGCAGATGCGCAATCAGTAGGTGCTGGCTGCTGACCGGCCGGCACATCGTTGAGCCAGATACGGCACATACCTGCCGGCGGGAAAAACCCCGGCGGTACGACCTGGTCTCGACGTTGAGTCTGCTGATTCTGCGGCTTCTGCGGAACCGGTCGCTGGGCCTCAGCGACACCCGCAGTAAGGACGAGTGCAACCAGGCCGGCAAGCGGCGCACGAAGGCGAGACGGAATCGAAACGGAACGGAAGTGCTGCTTCATGGCGCCCTTAGGGTGCACGGCCGGTGCCAAATACAAACGGATGAGCTAAGTAATTGCCAGAAAAGAACTTACAGCTTAGAACGATCCAGACGAACCTGTCCAGTTGTCCTCTCAGAAGGACGAAAAACTGATACACCGTGACAGTGCTGATAATGTCAGCCTTTTTGTTCCAATAGCGAGAGGATTTCTCCCGGTTTCGCATGTCGGCCCAGTTTTGATTTCTCGAAGACCGGGACGTCGTCCGCCATTACCTCGAAACGACCTCCGCGCGATGGAATCATCTTCAGCTCGGCGTCCGGCCACCGCTGCTTGATCTCTGCCGCCAAACTGGCGGCTCGCGGTTGGTAGTTTCAAACCACGCAGTATTCGATGCTGATCTTCATCTGTGGGTTCGGTGGTTATTGGTCATTGGACGGATATTGATCTGCAAGCTGCTGCGCCTCCGGCGTGCCGATCGCTTTGAGCGCCGCGACCGCCGGTCGTCTTATTACGTTGGCCCACAAATCGGCCGCCATCAACTGCTTGGCCAGCGGCAGCGCGGCGTTCTTTTCCAGTCTGATATCGGCAGCAAGCGCCTCACCCCGCACAATGTAGTTCGGATCATCGCGCGCGATTTGTCGCAGTCGAATCCCGACGTCACGCGCCGCGGTTCCCTTCAGCACCAGCCTCCCCAGCGCTCGCGCGGCAGACTCTCTGACTCGTGCATCCGTGTCGCGGGTCGTCGTGATCAGGTCCGTGGTGATGCCGCGGATGGGCGAGGCCATCGCCCTGCTGCTGTCGCTTCCCCACTCGCCGAGCGCGTCGACGGCCCGCGCTCTCACGGCCCAGAAGCGATCGTTGCGGGCGGCGCGTCGCAGCGCATCGATTGCGTTCCGATCGCCTGGCCGCTCGGCGAGTGCTTCGACTGCTTCGATTCTGCCGAGCACGTCATCGTCGTAGACGAGCTCGTACTGCAACATCGACGTAGAGCGCGGGAAGTCAGTCAACGCGAGAACCCAGTTGCCCTTGTTCCAGCGGATCGACCGCGGCGGCGCCTTGAGATTTGCGCCGGCCTCACCGGTTCCGTTTCGCACCGGGACGACGAAGCGGACCACTCCACTGTCAGTGCGCGCCTCGACATCTACATCGACATCGAAGAATCCGGTGAGACTGTCGCGGGCCTGCACCTCACGCGCATCGATGATAAGCCGATTTGCGGCCCGATCGTAATTGGACGTGACTTGAAAGACGGGGAAGCCGGCACCGTAAACCCACTGGTCGAAGAAGGGTTTCAGATCGCTACCCGTCGTTTCCTCGAATGCGCGACGCAGATCGTCGCTGACGACGTTGTCGTAGGCGTGCGACGTCGCGTAGTGATTGATGCCTCGCCAGAAGACTGAGTCACCGAATTGGTGGCGCAGCATCTGGAGTACTGTTGCGCCTTTCTGATAGATGTGGCCGGTGAAGAAAACTTCGATTGGATCGTTGACCCATTTGCCCCAGACGATTGGCCGACGCGCTCGGCGATCGCCGGCGATTGCCTGTTCCTGTGCCAGCAGACGATCGTACGCTCCGTCATCAGCGCCGAAATTTTCCTCGTGGAAGATTTCTTCCATGAAGGTCGCGAAGCCTTCGTTCAGCCAGATGTGCGCCCAGCTCTTTGTGGTGAGCAGATCGCCAAACCACTGGTGACCGAGCTCGTGCGACATCAGATCGACGCTGTTCGCCTGCGGCTCGGACCAAACCGGATGCAAAATCTCCGCGTCGTTCTGTGAAGTCGCGCTGACGTTCTCCATCCCGCCGTACTGAAACTCGGGAATGACGATCTGGTCGTATTTCGCCCACGGGTACGCCACGCCCGTTTTGCGCGAGAAGACATCGACAGCCTGCGGCGTACGGGCGAAGCCACGTCGCGCAGCTTCAACCGAGTCGGGATAAGTCCAGTATCCAATTGGGACATTGCGCCATGGAGTATCCTGGAGCACTACGTAGTCGCCGATGACGCACGTCATCAGGTAAGTAGACGCCGGCTTGTCCTGAACCCAATGCCACTCGATGCTGTCGCCGACGGCACGCGAGCCGGCGAGACGCCCGTTCGACAAAGCTCGCTCGCCTTTGCGAGTCCAGATGTAGAACTCCCACGTCGTCTTGTCGTTGGGAAAATCGTAGGTCGGAACCCAGTAGCGATTGTCTTCCGTTTCACCCTGGGTCCACACGATGTGCTTCGCCGGCCGGAAATACGCGCCTTTCGTTCTGTTCACTCCCTCGTACTCGACAGTGAAGGAGACCTTCTGATCGATGGTCAGTGCGCGCGGCAATTGAATCGCGAGCCTGTTGTCGCTGTAATCGAAGTGCAGAGCGCCTCCATCCGACTTCACGCTGCGTATGCGCATGTCGCCGGCGTCGATCACTACCGTGCGCAAAGGGGACGCATTCGGGAGTCCGCCGATCGTGAGAGTCGTCGATCCGACCACGGCGTGCGTCTGCCAGTCGAAGCGAACCGTCGTGCTCTGGTGCTGTAGATCGTAGGTGCGCTGGCGCTCAGCGTGGGGCACGCCTTCCGGTACCGGACCCCAAACGATCAATGGCGCCTGCCTGAACGCCGGCACCCGATTCGGCGTAAGGGTGGTATCCATCTGGAACGGCGGCACGGTTGGAACCGGCGTCGGCTGGATTTCCGCTGGCTGCCTGGCGCCGGGTGCACACGCGGCGAGAGTCGCGCACGCGATTGAAATCGCGCTATAAAAAGCTTTCATGGTGCGCTGGAACGGTATGAATGCGCCCGCATCAATTGGATGAGCGGCGCTGTTTGCTACTGACATATGCTATCGGGCGAACCACGTATCTGGAAGGAGTTGTAGCATGCGACGCGCGTTCAGCGCAATCGAGCTGACCATCGTTATCGGTGTTGTATCGGTACTCTCCGCCATCGCCATGCCAACCATGACGAGGTTGCTCGACCGTATGAGAGTCCGCGCTGCGGTCACGCAGATAGAAGCGCTGTTCGGAGCGGCTCGACACATCGCGATAGCACGCGGCGCGACGGCGAGCGTGGAGATCGATACCGTCGCGCGCACTATTAGCGTAACACTTGACGGCGATACGTTACGGCGAGGTGATATAGGTATCGAGGACGGCGTACAGGTATATACAAACCGCACCAGCATGGCCTACTCGCCAACCGGAATCGGTTATGGCGCGGCTAATCTCAGCGTCGTCGTCCGAAAGAGCTCGGCCGCCGATACGATCGTGGTTTCGCGTCTGGGGCGGGTTCGACACTGACAGCGGGATCTGATACATCGGCGAGCGCATTCCCCGGTGTCATGGGCACGATTGCGTCCGCTGTCGTTCCGAAATCGAAGCCGGCAACCGAGATCCGAGGAATCTGCTGGCCGATGGTACGCTCGATTGCGCGCACCATTGAGATCTCATCCGGCGACATGAAGGTGAATGCGTCGCCCGTTGCCGCCGCTCGGCCGGTGCGACCGATCCTGTGGACATAGTCTTCGGGCTGTTGCGGCACATCATAGTTGATGACGTGACTGATGCCGGAGACGTCGAGGCCACGCTGCGCAATATCGGTCGCGACCAGAACTCTGATTTTTCCGGCCTTGAAGTCTTCGAGGGCTCGTGTGCGCTCACCCTGTGATTTGTCGGCGTGCATCGCCGAGGCACTGATCCCTTCATCCTCCAGGTGACGCACCACACGATCGGCACCATGCTTGGTGCGCGTGAAGACCAGCACCGAATCCATTTCGGGCTTTCTGAGCAGCTCGATCAACAGCAGGCTTTTGCGCTCACGGGGCACCGGATACACCGCGTGGGTTACGGTGCTGGCCGCTTCACTGCGCCGCCCCACCTGCACCACCACCGGTTTCCGCAAATACTTGCGCGCCAGCGCCTCGACCTCGGCTGGCATCGTTGCGCTGAATAAGAGCGTCTGCCGATACGGCGGGATCTCGTCGACGATGCGATTGATCTGCGGCGCGAATCCCATGTCGAGCATGCGGTCAGCCTCGTCGAGCACAAGCACTTCGAGGTCGTCGAAGTTGACGTTGCCGCGCTCGATGTGATCGATCAGGCGGCCGGGCGTCGCAATTACGACGTCGACCCCGCGTCGCAGCTCACGGGACTGAGGTTCCAGTCCGACGCCGCCAAAAATGGGAACGACCCGCAGCTCCGTAAACTTCGCGTACTTGCGGAAGCTCGCCTCGACCTGCGCAGAGAGCTCGCGTGTGGGTGTCAGCACCAGCACCCGTACCCGGTGTGCCGCTTCGCCGTCATTCGCTGAAAGCGGAGCGGTCAGCAGGTTGTGAATGATGGGGAGCGTAAAACCGGCCGTTTTGCCGGTTCCGGTCTGTGCGAGCCCGATCAGATCGCGACCCGCCAGAGCGACCGGAATTGCCTGCTGCTGAATCGGCGTCGGATGCGTGTAGCCCGCATCGCGGACCGCATCGAGAACCTCGGGCACCAGCTTCAGATCGTTGAATGAGACCGAGGCCTCGGCTGTCGCTTCCATCATCAATCAATATATCCGCAACTACCTAGCCCCCGACTCGTTTCGGAATCGCAGTTACATGAGAGTTTCCGCCATAAACGCGCCGGAGCAGGTCGAGGAGACCCTCATTCACCTCGGTCGGTGTCTCCTCGGTGATGACGTGTCCCGCATCCCGGATACGACGCAGCTCGATGCCCGGTATCAACGGAACGTAGATCTTCATTCCATCCTGCGGCATCAAGTGGTCGAGGGTTCCCCATATTCCGACGGCAGGGAGCGTGACTTTCTTCAAGTCGCGTGACTTGGCGGCCTCCCAGTCATACGTGTGAAGCAGTGCACGCACGGCACCCGCGTATTCCGGGAACTGCGAAGGCGCGAGGTATTCGAGCACGTCACGCCGAGTGGGACTTCCGCGTTTTCCATAGACGCGGCGCAACGCGAGCTTCACGATCGGGGTGGGTTTGACCCGCCGCATCAGGGGCAGCAAAAACGCGGGCGTCAGCAAGCGGTAAACCTTCATCAGCGGAACGCCCATCAGCCCCACTGGCGACAGCAACGCCAGAGCGCGCACCTGCTGTGGGTATCGGGACGCGAAATGATACGCGAGCGACCCGCCGAGCGAGTGGCCGACCAATGTGGGCCGATGCAGTTCCAGCGCGTCGATTACTTCATCGACGTGCGCGACGAGAGACTCAATGGTGTATTCGCGTTTTTGCTGCGGCTTGTCTGAGAGTCCGTGACCCTTGAGATCGATCGCAATCGCGCGAAAGCCCGCTTCTGCAATAGCGGGCATGTTGTCGCGGAAGATGTACGCGGAGCATCCCCAACCGTGGATCATCAGCACCGGCGGCGCTGCGAGATCGCCGCGTTCGACAGCGCGAATTGTGAGACCCGAGCGCAACCGCGGATAATGAACGCGATAGGCGGGGTCACCGGCGGGAAACATCTCGCCGGGACGAAGGTAGCCACGGCGACTGCGTCCGGTCATCGCCGTCAGATTAATTCAATTTCTCTGCCGGTCAGTCGAGCGATGAGTCCGATCCGGAATGTAACGTCGGTCCACTTCGATTCGGCACCGCCGCCGTCGTCGAGCGCAAACGATGACCACGCCCACGTGTTCGACGTTGCCGGCCGATCTGTTCCCTTGTGCGGATGCCACACACCGTTGCGATCTCGGTCGTCGACAAAGCGCTCGAACAGCTTCATCCAGTTGTCATTGCGACGCAGGAAGTTCAGACGCGCCATCGTCTCCAGCCAGAGCAGTGCGAACGGTACATCGGCATCGACGGCGTTCCGGTGAGGCAGCACATCGCCCATGATTAGATGCGGCTGCGCGACCATCTTCTTGCCAAAGAGCTGAACGATGTCCTGTCGAGGCAGCGGCTGGGTGATCGCGTCGTAGATGCGCTCGACTTCACTGAAGTGCTCGTGCCGGAAGATCGGCATGTAGGCGAGCATCGTCAGCGTGTAAATCGAGACGGGCGCTGCCTCCGGCGCGAGAACGTGTGAGTTCCCGACACGGATCCAGGGCTTCTCGCCCAGCGGCGAATTCAGATAGTTGATGGTACGCTCGAGGATGCGACGCGCAGCACCACGCAGACGCGGATCGTTTTCGTAGCCCATCTGCGCAAGCGTCGCCGCGGCCGCTTCGCGGAAGATTCCGCGGGTGCGCCGGGTGGTGTCTTCGTCTTTGACCTTGGTACCGAGCTCGAAGGTGAAGCTGGGATCGTTGTCTTCAGCGAGCAGCCGGAACAGAAGCCGACGCGCGGCAATCAGCGGTGGGGAATCGTGCGCCCAGCCGTACTCGAGCAGGCGGCGAACGGCAGGAATGGTACCGATGTTCGCGAAGTCCGTGGCGTGGCGGCTTGGCAGCGAAAGCACCGAGTTGTTCCACATGCCGTCGCGCGCTTGAGTTACGGCCAGCCGAATGGCCGGTCGATGCGCGTAAGGGAGAGCGCCCAATGCCGGCGACGATGGGCTCGCGGTTTGCGCCACTTCGGTGATGGCGCGGTACTTCACTGGCTCTGACGCGTGCTCCATGAGCCAGCTCATCGGGAAGAAGAGCGGCTCGGCAGGCGGTGCGGTAAAGGGCGACGCCAGTTCCGGGGTTGTACTAGGTACAGTCACAGGTGGCGCTCGGAACGAGTGGAGAAAGCTCGTTGAAAACCAGCCGCCGCATGAGCCGGGCCGGTCAGCGCCGGGAAGAATAGCAGGTTTTCACCTAGGCGCTAGGGGACCTGCTATAAGTCGTTGTTCTGAAATCATTTAGCTTCGTCGGGCAACGTCAAAACGAAAGTCGGCAGTCGGCGGGCGAGCAGTTGGCAGTTTGGAGTTCTCATACACGCGCCCAAAGCGACTTTCGCCTCGAATGCGTGTATAACAACTGCTCGCTGCGAACGGTCAGCTGCCAACTGCCGACTTCAGTTGTGAGGATGCTTGGTCCAACACGTTCACTCGAATCCGCGTATAACCGGCGGACAGACGTCCACCCACACAATCAGGAGATAGGATGAAGGTAGTTCGCATCGCCACGCTGGCTGCTGCCCTTTGCGTTGGCATGACCACGGTTGCTGCTGCTCAGGACACTCAACCGCAACAGGCACAAGGGCGTGGCCGCATGGGCGAGTGGCTGCTCAAGGACATCAATCTGACCGACGCTCAGAAAGATCAGATCAAGACCATTCGCGAGAAGTACATGCCGCAGCAAATGGAACTGCGCAAAGCGGCGCAGGCTACCGGCTCCGTGGACGATGCCACGCGCGCGAAGATGGTCGATCTTCAGGACAAGCAGGCGGCCGAGATCCGCGCGGTGCTGACCGCTGATCAGCAGGCCACCTTCGACAAGAATCTTGCGGCGATGAAAGAGCGGATGGCCGCTCGCCGCAACGGCAGCAGCTAAGTCTTACGAGCGCGGCTCGAGCGCCGCTACCGTATAGTTGCTCTTCGGGTTCCAGAGTATCCAGCTCTGGAACCCGTTGTCGTATCCGGCCTTCTTTTGCGCGCGAATGTGGTTCGCATAGTAGTGCGGCGGGCCGAGCGTGAAATCCTGATACCAGGGAATGATCTTCGCCGCTCCAGCGATTGGCTTGGTGCGCTCGATCGCGTCCTTGAGCGCATTGTCGATGGTCTCGTACGGATGCGCGTTTGGATTCCTCAGCTTGTAGGTGCCGCGGGCAAAGTGCGATGGATAAACCATTGGCAGCACGACATCGACCTGGTCGACGAACATCTCCCACTTCTGACCGATTCCCATATCAGTCGTGTCCGTCGCCGTCAAACCAAACACGTCCGCAGTGACCCGCACCGGCAGCGGCTTGAGAGTGCTGCGCAGAAATCCGAGCTGCTCGCGAATCACCTGCGCCCGCACGCGACCGTTGGCCAACGGATACGTTGCTTCCGTCTGCAGTCTCTTCTCGTCGGGGAAGCGCACGTAGTCGAATTGCACTTCGCTGAA
>DASTGU010000194.1:0-6723 GCA_035718845.1 Gemmatimonadaceae bacterium
GGAGAGAACGCTCGGCAGCGGCGAATCGATCCGGCGAGCATTCTCGCCTTCCGCGAGCCATATCTCATTCCGCTGCCGGAGCTCGATGAGGACGTGGAGCTTCGCACGCCGGTGGAGTTCGATCAGCTGGTCACTGAGCTCGACACTTTGAACCGCGAGTACGCGCGGGTCGTCGGGTTCTCGTTCGTGGGAAGTCAGGACTTCGCAGCGGCGAGGACGACATGAACAAGAATCTTCTTGTGACAGCGCTGGCGCTCGGGATCGGCGGATGCTCGTCAGTCGACGGCAGTGCGCTGCCGCATCAGGCGCACTCCTATATAGTAGCGGTCGATATCTCGGGGAGTCGCACGCCGGCGGAGCTTGGCGAATCCAGGCAACTGCTCAACGCGCTCATCGACAAGCTGGAGGTCGGGGACCGCCTCACCCTCGTCGAGATGTACCAGGGCGGTAAGCTCCCCGCTCGACAATGGTCGGACAGCACGAAAGCGCCGAAAACCGCCGGGAAGGTTGGACCGTCGGAGCAACGTCGACTCGACGATTTCAAGGCGATCGCTCGAATGCAGGCGCAGATCCTGTTTGATTCGACGCGAGCGAAAGAGATCAGGCACACCGACATCTTCGGAACGCTGGTACGCGCTGCTGATTACTCGAGGCCGGCGCCGAACACGCGGCGGACATTGCTGTTGTTGTCGGACATGATCAACGAGACGCCCGACGTCACGATGACTTCGCGGAGTGAGATACCGAGTGATGCGTGGATCAAGCATTTAGCTTCGCAGCAAAGGATTCCGCAGCTGCGTGATGTATGCGTTGTGGTGGCGGGTGCCGATGTCAGCAGCGCTCGCGGCGCGGCGATCCGCGATTTCTGGGAGAAATATTTTGCGGCAGCGGGGGCGAAGCTCGATCCGGATAATTATCGGAATATGATTGCGAATCCCGCCGAAGTGAGCTGCGGCTAAAATAAAAAGGGAGCGTCCAAAGACGCTCCCTTTTTATTTGTGAATCACGCGTAATTACACGCAGGTAATTACACCGGTCTGCATGGTGCAGGTCTTCGCTGACTGCGAGTGCACAGCGGTGGCGCTCCAATCCGGCGGCGGACCAGCAACGTTCGTCACCGTAATGGTGACGTTCTGTGAAGGCGTGAAGCCCTGAAGCGGAGCCGCGGAGGTCGCGGTACCGCCGAAATACGCGCCCTGGTTATCAGCGGCGTACTGCTCTTCGTACGTGGCCAGGTTGCGCAGGTCAGACTTCATCGCGGCAACGTAGGCCTTGTCCTTCGTGTTCGCAAACTTCGGAATCGCGATCGCGGCAAGAATGCCGATGATCACGACAACGATCAAAAGCTCGATCAGGGTGAAACCTTTTTTGCTGCTCATTTGCATCTCCTATTGGGCTCGGCGAGAATTCACCGTTCATGCGCTTGACTAGCCGATCCGCGGAGCAGCAACGATTACGTCAATAATTTCGTCGTCGAAGCCCCTAATTTGCAACGCTATGTAGCGCAACGACTTAGACGGTTAGTGGTATACCATGTAGCCGATTTCGCTGCCGCAAAATGCGAGAGTTGACCGGCCCGCGGCGGAAGTTTTGGCCCCAGAATAACACGGGGATTACAGCGTGCGGACTACCAGCGCGGACGGAACTGCACTGCTGACTGCTGACGTACTGCGGACAAGCCGATTGCGGTCAACCGTGCGGAGTTCGCACTGTTCACTCGGCGGACCATGCGGTGCGGCCGTCTGCAGCCCGCAGTACGTATCAGTCTACCAATGCGCACTCAGTCAGCAGTCAGCAGTGCCGTTAGTGCGCGCTGGGAGTACCTAGTCCCCGGATCATTCGAATCGCAGTGCCTCAATCGGATTCAACGCCGCTGCCTTCTTCGCCGGATACAATCCGAAAAACACCCCGACCGCCGCCGAGAATCCGAAAGCGATCACCACCGCCGAGAGCGGCGTCGCTACACTCCAGCCCGTAATGTGGCCGAGTAAACGTCCGCCCACGTAACCGCCGAAGAGTCCGACGAGTCCGCCCATTACGCTCAGCGCGACGCTCTCGACAAGGAACTGCCGGAGGATGTCAGCGCCGCGCGCACCGACTGCCATGCGAATGCCGATTTCGCGAGTTCGCTCCGTCACCGACACCAACATGATGTTCATGATGCCGATGCCGCCGACGAGGAGGGAGATCGACGCGATCGCCGCCAGCAGCGCTGACATCGTGCGGGTAGTGCTGCCGAGCGCACGCGTGATCTCGATTTGATTCCGCAAAAAGAAGTCGTCTTCCGTTCCCGGCTTCAGTTTGTGCGAATCGCGCATGATTTCGGCGATCTCTTCCTGCGCGGCGGGCATCTGGCTGGCGGTGAACGCGCTCGCGAACATATGCCCGATGTCGACATCGCCCTTCAGGCGGGTCTGTGCGGTCGTGTAGGGCATCACTACCACGTCGTCTTCATCACCTCCACCGCCGCCACCGCCCTTCGCCTGCATAATTCCCACAACCGTGAAGGGCACTCGGCCGATCTGGATGTGCGCACCAATCGGATCGCTTCCGGAGAAAAGTTTTCTCGCCACCGTCGCGCCGAGTAGGGCGACTTTGCGGCCCGAGCGCACGTCGGCGTCGGTGAAGATCTCGCCGGAGCTGGTGTTCCAATTGCGAATCTGAAAGAAATCTGTCGACACGCCGTTGATGCGCGTCTTCCAGTTTCCTTCGCCGCCGATGACCTGCGCCTCGGTGACCACCACCGGCGAGACTGCCGCTACCAATGTCGCTTCGCGCTTGATCTTCATCGCATCGGCGACGGTGAGCTTGTTGTACGTCGCCGCGCCGAGGCTGGCGCCGGCGTGCGTCGTCGAGGTTGGCATGATCATGATGACGTTGGTGCCCATCTTTTTGATCGAAGATGCGATCTGCTGACTGGCGCCGTTGCCGATAGCCACCATCACGATCACTGCTGCGACGCCGATCACGATCCCGAGCATCGTCAGCAGCGACCGCATCTTGTTTCTGGCGATGCTCTCCGCCGCGACCCTGATCAACGTTGATTGCTGCATCAGCCGCCTTTGTCTCCTCCGCTCGGTCGCGGATTTTCGAAAGGACTCTTCGACGGCCCGTCGCCCATCGGGTTGGCTGCGTCGATGACGCCGATCACGATCTTCGTCCCCGGCGTGAGATTTTGTCCCGCCACTTCCGTGTGGGTTTCGTCGCTGAGTCCGGTGTGCACGCGAATCGGATCGAGCATTCCCTTCTTGTCGATCGCCCAGAGGATCGCGGAGCCTGGGTCCTGAGCGTCACTCAGGAGAACGGGGTGGGTCGCTTGCGCGAACATCGCCGGCGTCGGCTTAATGCGCAGCGCCGCGTTGGGGACGACCAATACGTTCTCAGCGTCGCCGGTGAGGAACTGCGCGGTGGCCGTCATGCCTGGGAGGAGTTTTCCGGTCGTGTTACGCACGCCGACCACCGCCGTATAGTTCACCACATTGTCCTGCGTTTTCGATTGGAGCCGTACCTGCTGCACCGTGCCCGTGAAAGTCTCGTTCGGATACGCCTGCACGCTAAACTCCACTGGCTGCTCAGTCTTGATCGCGCCGATATCACTCTCGTCCACCGACGCCAAGATCTGCATGTCGGAGAGATCCTTCGCGATCAAAAAGAGCTGCGGCGTGGAGAAATTGGCGGAGACGGTCTGCCCGACATCGACGTTGCGCTCGACGATGACGCCGTCGATCGGCGCGTAGATGTTGGTGTAGGCGAGATTCTGTCGCGCGCGGTCGAGGGCGATGCGCGCCGATTTCACATCGGCATTGTGGACCGCGAAATTGGATTGGACGGCGCCGAATTCGCTGGCCGTCATCGCCTTCCATTCGTAGAGCTGCTTGCTGCGAGTGTAATCGGCCTGCGCCTGCTCCAGCGTCGCGAGTGCGCGCTCGAGCTGCGCCTGCGCCTCTTCGACCGCCTGGTTCTGGAGCGTCGGATCGATGCGCGCGAGCAACTGGCCCTTCCTGACGCGCGCGTTGTAGTCGACGTTGATAGCCGCGATTTGTCCGGAGACCTGGGTGCCGACCTGAATCGTTTGCACCGCGCTGAGCGTACCGGTGGCAGAGACGGTCGACTTCACGTTTCCACGCTCGATGGTGGCGATGCGATAGATTGGCGCTTCGCTGCCGTCGGCGCGCTTGTAAAACCAGCCGGCGAGGGTCAGAATGGCGAGAGCGACCGCCGTGAGAGGCAAGAGGCGAGAGGCGAGAGGTTCTAGTTTCTTCCGCATGTCGGGCATCGTGGTCATAGTACGGTTTGGCACGTGGCTTACTCAGCGGATTGTTACGAGTGGTGGGCGGACGTTACGAAATGACTGAACCGCAGCACGAAGTTGAGCATCGCGTTGGTTCAAACACGCGCCTGACGCGGGGCGAGATCATCGCGATCATCGCGTTCTGGGCGTTTCTTGCGGTCCTGACTGCCGCGGGACTCCTGGTCGATCCGCGCGTGGCGGCCGTCGCGGCGATGCGCGCGGCGTTGCGGCCGGAGATGGTCCCCGGCGTCGACAAAATTGCGCTCGTCGAGTACGGGCTGTGGGCACTGCTGACGCTGCCGATCTTCTGGATGACTCGCCGGTACGGTGGCGATCGACCGACGCTCGATCGTATCCTCGCGTTTGTGCTGCTGGGAATTGTCCTCGCCATCGGCGTCGATGCGACGCTGAAGCTGGTCAGCCGAGAGGTGCTCACGCCCCGGCTGTCGCCGTCGGTGCCTGGTGCCGCACTTCCCGCTTCCCGCTTCCCGCTTCCCGCACCCCACCTTCCGCCACAGCCAGTAGGCCGCCTTTTCTCGCGCTTCTCGTTTCTCTACGACTTCCTCGTCTACATTGTCGTACTCGGCGCCGGACTCGCCCGCAACTATTTCGTGCGATATCAGGCGCGGGTCGAGGAAGCGCGACGACTTCAGGCCGAGACCGCTCAGTTGCGCGCGGAAACCGCGGAGCTCCATGCACAGATTACTGATGCCCGATTGAACGCGCTGCGAGCGCAACTCAATCCGCACTTTCTGTTCAACACCTTGAACGCCGTCTCGACGCTTGTTGACGAGGATCCGCCTGGCGCGCGTCGGATGCTCGCTCGGCTCAGTGATCTACTGCGTCACACGCTTGGCGACGGCAACGAGCAGGAGATCCCCCTCGCGCGCGAGCTCGAGATGCTGCGACGCTACATGGACATCATGGAAGTTCGCTTTCAGGGGAAGCTCGAGGTGTCGATCGAAAGCGAGCCGACCCTCGACGACGCGCTCGTACCGAATCTGGTGCTGCAGCCTCTCGTCGAAAACGCATTTCGCCACGGCGTCGCGGCGATGCAAACCGTCGGCAGAGTCGCGGTGCGCGCTGAGCGTGATAATGGGGATCTGGTGCTGACCGTGCGCGACAATGGGCGAGGGCCGGTTAAGGATGTGCGCGAGGGAGTCGGGCTCGCCAACACGCGGGCGCGCCTCACCCAACTTTACGGAGATCGGCAACGACTCGCGCTGACCGCGGACGAAGGCGGCGGTGCGCGGGTGGAAGTTCGCTTTCCCTATCACACCAAGTCGCAGCGCGGGAGCGCGCGCAATGGCTGAGAAGTCACCGCTGCGCGTGCTGATCGTCGATGACGAGCCACTCGGCCGGCGTCGTGTCGCAGGGTTAGTTAAAAAAGAAACCGGAGTCGAGATCGTCGGTATGATCGGCGACGGCGCGGCGGCAGTCGACGCAATACGATCGATGTCACCCGATCTGGTATTCCTCGACGTACAGATGCCGGGCATGTCGGGGCTGGAAGTCGTGCGAACGATCGGGCCCGCGCAGATGCCAACCGTGGTCTTCGTGACGGCGTACGACAAGCACGCCCTCGAGGCGTTCGATCTCGCGGCGATCGACTACCTGGTAAAGCCTTTCGACGACGACCGTTTCCGCGAGGCCTTTCAGCGCGCCAGGCGGAAAGTGCGACTGGAGGAGGCGAATCGACTACGCGAAATGCTGGTGAGTGTGTTAGAGGAGACGGGAGGCGGGAGGCGAGAGGCGGGAGGCGAGAGGCGAGAGGCGGGAGGCGAGAGGCGAGAGGCGGGAGGCGGGAGGCGGGGGAGCGGGGAGCGGGAAGCGGTATGTCGAGCGCATTCCGGTGGAGTCGCGTGGGAAGGTGCGCTACATCGCGGTGTCGGATATCGACTATATCGTGGCGAGTGGACCGTACGCGGAGCTGGTTGTTGGGGAGCGCAAGCACCTCATTCGCGAAGCGATGCAGAATCTGGAGAACCAGCTCGACCCTGCTCGCTTTTTCCGCATCCATCGCTCGGCGATCGTGCAGCTCGATCGCGTTGACTCTTTGCTCAAATCACCCAGCGGAGATTGCGACGTGCAGCTTAAGAACGGAGTGAAGATCAAGGTCGCGCGCTCCAGGAGAGAAGAGCTCGAGGAGCGCCTGGGGAGATGAGTTCGTACTACGGACTAACGGCATCGACGATCGCGGACTGATTGAGGGGCGGAGGACACTGACCAAACCGCGGCTATCTAAGTCCAGGCCCTCAATAGTTGTAATTCTCGTTCTCGATCAGTCCGCTATTATCGATGCCCTTAGTCCGCAGTACTCAGTCCCCAGGATTTTTGCTAATATCGTCTCAACTATCAACGACTTTTATGCGCAGACTACTCCTTCCGCTCAGCGCCCTCCTGCTGCTCGCCTCCGCAGATCCCCGCCATCC
>DASTGU010000195.1:0-21147 GCA_035718845.1 Gemmatimonadaceae bacterium
GCGCTCCGAATGCTGATGAACAATCTCGATCCCGATGTCGCCGAGCGTCCGCAGGATCTCGTGGTTTATGGCGGAACGGGCAAGGCAGCGCGCAACTGGGATTGCTTCGATGCGATCGTGCGCGAGCTGAAAAACCTTGGCGCTGACGAGACACTGCTGATTCAGAGCGGAAAACCAGTCGGCGTTTTCCGCACGCACACCACGGCACCGCGGGTACTGATCGCCAACAGCAACCTCGTCGGGCGCTGGGCGACGTGGGAGCATTTTCGCGAGCTCGAGCGGAAAGGGCTGATGATGTACGGCCAGATGACTGCCGGCTCGTGGATCTACATCGGCTCGCAGGGAATCGTGCAGGGCACTTACGAGACGCTGGGGTCCGTTGCGCGCAAGCACTTCGGCGGCGATTTGCGCGGCCGGTTCGTGTTGACCGCAGGGCTCGGGGGAATGGGTGGCGCGCAGCCGCTGGCGGCGACGATGCAGGGCGCGGCGGCGCTGGTGATCGAAGTCGATCAGTCCCGCATCGACAAGCGACTTCAGACCCGCTACCTCGACCGCAGCGCCGAACATCTGGACCACGCCCTGGAGATGATTAACACCACGGCGCGCGCGGGCGAGGCTCTCTCGGTCGGATTGCTCGGCAATGCCGCTGAAATTTTGCCGGAACTGGTGAAGCGCGGCGTGACTCCCGATGTGCTGACCGACCAGACCAGCGCGCACGACATGCTGAACGGCTACGTGCCGGCCGGAATGTCGCTCGAAGAGGCCATCGCGCTGAGGGGGAGAGATCCGCAGGAGTACGTGCGTCGCTCGACGGAATCGGCGGTGAAGCACGTCGCGGCAATGCTGGAGATGCAGAAGCGCGGCGCGATCACCTTTGACTATGGCAACAACATTCGCACAGTGGCGTTCGATGCCGGATTGAAGAACGCCTTCGACATCCCCGGCTTCGTGGCCGAGTACATTCGGCCACTGTTCTGCGAAGGGAAGGGGCCGTTCCGATGGGTGGCACTCTCCGGCGATCCAAAAGACATTGCGCGCACCGACGAATTGGTGCTCGAGTTGTTCCCGCACGACGAGCATCTCAAGCGCTGGATTTCGCTCGCGCAGAAGAAGATCAAATTTCAGGGGTTGCCGGCGAGAATTTGCTGGCTCGGTCAATCCGACCGCGCGAAGTTCGGCGTCGCGATCAACGATCTCGTCGCCGCTGGAGAGATAAGCGCGCCAATTGTGATTGGACGCGACCATCTCGACACCGGCAGCGTCGCATCGCCGTTCAGGGAGACTGAAGGCATGCGCGATGGCACCGACGCCGTCGCGGATTGGCCGCTCCTGAACGCGATGCTCAACGTCGCGAGCGGCGCATCGTGGGTCTCGTTCCACCATGGCGGTGGTGTTGGAATCGGCAACTCCCTCCACGCCGGCCAGGTAATCGTCGCCGACGGAACGCCCGAGATGCGTGTAAGGTTGGAACGGGTGCTCACCAACGACCCCGGCACCGGCGTAGCACGCCATGCGGATGCGGGATATGAGGAAGCGAAAGAAACTGCGCGCACCCACAAGCTACACCTACCAATGATCGACTGAGGGCTCGCTCACCGCTCACCGCATTTCGCCTCGCGTTTCTCGCCTCTCGCCTCTCGCCTCTCGCCTCCCGCATGTTGACCGCCGAATTCAGGCCCTGGCACATCCCGCTGTTCATCGCGAAATACGCGTGGCTGGCGACATTGCGGCGGCCGGTGCTGGTGCACTTCGAAGTCACCATGCGCTGCAACGCGCGCTGCGGCTTTTGCGATTACTGGAAGACTGACCCGTCGGCGAAAGCGTCAGAGCTGAAGTCATTCGCCGATGCCGCGCGATTCTTCAACCCCGCGCTGATCACCTTCACCGGTGGCGAGCCGACGCTGCGTCGCGATCTCGAGGATATCGTCGCTGCCGTGAAGGACGCGGTGAGATTGAAATACATCATGCTCATCACACACGGCGGGATGCTCACGCCGGAACGAGCACGGTCGTTGTGGGAGGCAGGCGTCAACCAGTTCAACATCTCGCTCGACTTTCTGGACGAACGCCACGATCGCGCGCGCGGCATCCCCGGCCTGTCCCAACGCATCCTCAACGTGATACCGCGCATGCGAGAGATGGGCATCACCGGCATCCGCTTCAACACCGTGATCAAGCGCGACAATCTCGATCAGCTGATGCCGATCGTACAACGCGCGCGCGAGCTTGGCTGCGGGGTGAACTTCAGCTGCTACACCGACGCCAAGAACGGCAACAGGGACGGGCTTCTCGATCGCGATCAGGTCACCGATCTCGAGCAAGTCGTCGCCGGGCTGCTCGCGTTCAAGAAAAAGACGCGCGGTGTCATCACGAACTCGGACTACTACCTGTCCCAGATCCCGCGCTACGTACGCGGCGAAATGAGCGAGCCATGTCGGTCGGGACAGAGGACAATCCACATCGACCCGCTCGGTCGCGTGAAACGGTGCCCCGACTTTCCGTCGGACTTTCACTGGACGGAATTTCGAAAGTACGAACCCATCAACTGCAATGCGTGCTACTATGCGTGCCGGGGGGAGGCGCAGGCGCCGTTGCAGCTTTCGAGGGTACGCGATGTATTTGCATCGCCGACTCGCCCGACTGCGAGCTGAACTGCGCTCGCGCTAGTAGCTGATAGAAGCTTGCTGATGGCTGGTAGCTGCAAGCGACGGGACAGACTTTTTCTCATCCACCGCGCAGACGATTGATCAACGCACGCAGCATCCTCTTGACTTCTATCACCTGTTCGAGAAGCGAGGAGGAGTCTGATTCCGGGATCACCCCAACGTCTCCGCCGATCATGGTGTGGTGCTCGAGTTCGTTGGCTGATCCTAGGGCGTACTCCAGGAATCGCGCGAAATCCTTGTCGCTGAGTTTCGCTCTGCCCTCAACGATGTTGGCAGGAATTGACATCGCCGCTCGGTTCAATTGACTCCGTAGCGGCCTGTGGTCGGGATCGCGAATCGCGGTTGCAACGCGTTCGGCGTTGATGGCTAGCGCGTAGGCCTTGCCCCACACGCGCAGCTTCTTGTAGTCCGGCATCAATTGATTGTGCATTGATAGCCGCGCGACGCACCATCATCGCGACGCCTGCATAGCTGTTAGGCGTCGTGAGCTGTCCCGTCGCTTGCAGCTACCAGCCATCAGCAAGCTGCTATCAGCTACCAGCGCGAGCGCAGTTGTTTTCAGTCCGCAGTAACTTTCACCCAATGCCGACCCGCCCGCTCCTTTTCATAAACGCCGCCCAGATCGTCACCTGCGCCGGCCCTCCCCGCGCCCGGCGCGGCAAGGAGATGGCCGAAATCGGCATTCTCAAGAATGCCGCGGTTGCGGTCACAGATGGTCGGATAGCTATGATTGGCGCCGCGTCCGATCTCAGGAACGCCTACTCAGATGCGGAGGTGATCGATTGCCGGGGCGGCGTGCTCACGCCCGGGCTGGTCGACTCACACACCCACGCGGTGTTTGGCAGGGCGCGGTTCGAGGAACACGAGCAGCGCGCGGCCGGGCTCGATTATATGGAGATCGCCAGTCGCGGCGGAGGGATCCACGCATCGGTGCGTGATTTTCGGGCACGCGCGCAAGACGAGCTGTACGCGATGACGGTTCCTCGCCTGCGCGAGCTCGCCTCCTACGGCACCACCACCGTCGAAATCAAAAGCGGCTACGGACTCAGCACCGACGACGAGCTGAAGGCACTCGCGGTGATCGGCCGGCTCGCCGAGCGACAGCCGCTTCGTATTGTCGCCACCTGGCTCGGCGCGCACGAAATTCCGCACGAGTATCGCACCGACGCCAGCCAGCGCGAAAGATTCATCGACGCCCTCCTCAACGATCAGCTGCCGAAAGTCATCGAGCAGCACATCGCGCGATTTGCCGATGTGTTCTGCGAGCACGGCGTCTTCACAACCGCCGAGTCGCGGCGGATTCTCGGCGCGGCGCGCAATGCCGGTCTCGGACTCAAGCTCCACGCCGACGAGCTCAAACCATCTGGCGGAGTCGAGCTGGCGATCGAGCTGGGCGCCACTTCCGCGGATCATCTCGCCGCAATGTCACCGCAGGGAGTTACCGCCCTCGCCAATTCCGACACGGTCGCCACGCTGCTGCCGGGAACCATGCTTTTCCTTGGGAAATCGAAGCAGGGCCCGGCGCGCGAGCTGATCGACGCAGGCGCTGCCGTCGCCCTGGCGACCGATTTCAACCCCGGAACATCTCCGACGGTCAACTTTCCCCTGATCATGACTCTGGGAGTCAGCCAGCTACGCATGAGCTTGGCTGAAGCTGTCATTGCCAGTACTGTGAATGGTGCTGCCGCGCTCGGATTGGCTGGCGAAATCGGTCAGATCGCCCCGGGGTTTTCTGCAGACCTCGCGCTCTTCTCGATCACAGACATTCGTGAGTTGCCATACTGGTACGGGGCACGTCTTTGTGTGGGGAGTTGGAAGGCTGGCGCGCCTTGTCACCCCTACGAAAGCGTAACTAAGTTGAACGCTCGTCCCCCGGAGGTTGTGCCTACCGGGTAATTCGTTGCCCGGGCTGCCCCTATAAATGTCCACCGTCGAAAAGCTTAAAAAGAAGGCTGCAGAGTTCGAGCAAAAGAAGCAGTTCGACAAGGCGCTCGAGGTCTATCTGCAGATCATCGGGCACGCCGAGGAGCAGGCAAACGAGGAGAAGGACGTCACCGTCTATAACCGGGTTGGCGACCTCTATCTACGCCTGAACAAGACCGACCAGGCGGTCAACTACTACGAGCAGGCGGTCGATCTCTACACCGACGGTGGCTATCTCAACAACGCCATCGCGCTCTGCAACAAGATCCTCCGTCACGCGCCGGCGCGTCACCAGATCTACTACAAGCTCGGCAAGATCTCGGCGAAGAAAGGCTTCAACAGCGACGCCAAGAAAAACTTCCTCGAGTACGCCGACCGAATGCACCGCGCCGGCAAGGACACCGACGCGTTCAGGGCGCTTCAGGAATTCGCGGACCTCTGCCCGGGACAGGACGACATTCGGCTGATGCTCGCCGAGCAGCTCGCAAAAGCCGGCAAGACCGTCGAAGCAATCGAGCAGCTGCAGATTCTGCACGAGTCGCTCGACGCCGAAGGTCGCACCGCTGAAGCGGAAGCGACCGTGCAGCGCATGCAGAGTCTCGATCCCCAGGTCGAGCCGCGCCGCTCGAAGACGCCAGTGAGTCGAGATTCAGGAGGCCTCGTATTCCTCGACGTCGGTGGATCATCGCCGCCGAAGCCGCGGCCGAAAGTCGAATCGCAGCGTGCTGCGCCGCGTCCGGCGGAACCGCCACCCGCGCGTCCAAAAACTCCGACGCACGTCCAGCCCGATCCGGTGTTCGAGGCGATTCCCGAATTCGAAGACCCATCGGCCGCGATCGAGGAGCTGCCGCATCTTGAAATCGAGTCGACATCGCTGGTCGAGACGCCGCCCGAGCCTGAGGCGCCGCAGATCGAGCCGACTTTCGATCTCAGCGTCAGCGACGTCAACATTTCTCCTCTCGAGGGACTCGAGTCGCACGCGGATGCTTCCGCGTTTGCCATCGATCCCGATGTGGGCGGCGCGAACGGCGTCGATGGGCTGATCTCCGCCGACAGCGGCCTCAGTCTCAGCGATCAAAACCCTCTCGACTCCAATCCAGCGGAGCCCGGACTTGGCGAGCCGTTGAGCACAGAAGATCCGCTCGCCGGATTGAGCGTGTTGGAAGACGACCGCATCGCCGTTCACGAGCAGGTATCCAGCCAGCTCGCGCCAGAGCCGGTTGAAGAAGCTCCGGCACCAGTCGCCGAGTCACACGCGCCCGAGATCGATGGGCTCGATCTCGAGGTCGAGGAGCCCGGTCTTCCTGACGAAGTCGTCGTGCGCGACGAGGCGCCGGAGCCGGAACAGGAGCCGGAGCCGGAGCCCGTTCGTCCGCCGACCCCAGTGCGCCCGGCGCCGCGTCCCGCAGCCAAAACTCCGCTGCGCGAGCCACAGCGCGTCGCTCAGCGTCCACCGCCGCCTCCCGTCGAGGAAGAAGAGCCCGAGGAAATCGAGGAGGAGGAGCTCGAGGAAGATCTGGAGGAAGCGCCGGCTGCGAAGGCGAAGCCAAAGGTGGCCGCGCCGTCCCTGCGCATCACTCGCCCAAAGAAGAAACCCAGGACGCCGGTGCGCGAGGAAGCGCCACCGCCAGCCCCGGCGGGCCAGCGCGCGACAGTCAATCCTTTCATGAAGCCGAAGGGGAAACCAAAAGCGCCATCCCCGAAGGCTGGTCCGCGCGTTTCAACGCCGCCGGCCGAGGTGCCGCGCGCGGCGACTCCCAAGGAGAACAAGACCGCGGCTCGGTCCGACGATCACTTCGTCGATCTCGGTGACTGGTTGCGCGAGGATCGCGGCCCGCGCTCCTACCGCATGGTCGCCGAGGAGGATCACAATCGCCAGGAAGGCGAGCAGGCGGACTTCACCGACATGCTCGAGAAGTTCAAGGCAGGTGTCGCCGCGAACGTGGACGACGAGGATTACGACAGTCACTACGACCTTGGCATCGCCTACAAGGAAATGGGTCTGATCGACGAAGCGATCGCCGAGTTCCAGAAGGCGCTGCGCGGTGCGACGCATCGCATCCGCGCCTACGAAGCGCTCGGCCAGTGTTTCATCGATCGCAACGACAACGACACCGCGATCACGGTGCTCGGCCGTGCTCTGCGCGAGCCGGGAATGGAAGACGAAGATCTGATCGGCGTGCTCTACCTGCTCGGATTTGCTTCCGAGGGAAGCAAGAAGCCGCGCGATGCCGCCGCGTATTACCAGAGGGTGTTCGCCATCGACATCGACTTCCGGGACGTCAGCAAGCGCCTGAAGCAGATGACGAAGGCTGCCGCGAAGTGACATTCGGTGCGCCTTTTCAAGGACTGACACCAAAGGCGCCGACAACGGATATTGAAAGCGTGAATGTAGACGCGCCGCGCGGAGTCAGCCTCTCCGCCATCCAAAAACCAATTCGTGAAAAGCTCGACGGGGTGTCGCGCGCGATGGCCAACATCGTCGCCAGCGACATGCCTCTCGTCGGCGAGGTCAGCGCGCATTTGCTGGCGATGCGTGGCAAGCTCTTTCGCCCGACGCTGCTGCTGTTGTCGAGCGAAGTCGACGGCAAGGCGGAAGATCGCGCGGTTTCATTGGCGGCGTCGCTGGAGCTGATTCATCTCGCGACGCTTGTCCACGACGACGCGGTCGATCACTCCGCGCTGCGTCGCGGCATGCCGACCGTCAACGCGCTGTTCAGTCACCAGATCTCGGTGATCATGGGCGATTTCCTGTACTCGACGGCGCTGACCCATCTCGTGAGTCTCGGCAGCCTCGAAGCGTTGCAGGTGCTCACGCGCGCATCGACGGAGATGACGCTTGGCGAGATGCGGCAGCTCGGGGTAAGCGCCCCGCTGCGATTCAGCGAGGACGAGTACTACGCGTTGATCAGGTCGAAGACCGCCTCGCTGATGCGCGCCGCGTGCGAGCTCGGCGCCATCTCTGGTGCCCGGCCGTACGTCGAACAGCTCGGGGCTTACGGCGACAATCTCGGCATGGCTTTCCAGATTACCGACGACCTGCTCGACTACCGCGAGGAGAAGGAGACCACCGGAAAGCCGTCGGGTCTCGACCTTCGAGAGCACAAGGTGACGTTGCCATTGATCCATGCGCTGCGTCGAATGTCGTCTGCGTCGCGCGGCGAGGTCGAGCGGCTCTTCGCAAAAGACAGTGTGACTGATGAAGAGATTGCGGCAGTCGTTGGAATCGTGGGCGACAACGGCGGTTTCGAGTACGCTCGTCAGTGTGGCGAGGAGTTCGCTGAGAAAGCGCACGACGCGCTTGCCGAGCTGCCGGATACGGTAGCGCGGCAGTCGCTGACCGCGTCAATTTCGTACGTAATGGAGAGACACTCGTAATGCCACCGACACCGCCGCGCGGACACAACCGGCGCGGATCGATGTTCAACGTTCTGGTGCTGGCCGCCGGTTTTGTAATCGGCGGTTTATTGACTCAGGTCGGCCGCCGGTTCCTGCCGCCAGGGGCAGCCAAGGATTTCTTCACGACCGGAGTCACTCCTGCGATCGGTCCGCTACCTGTCGATTTGATTATTATCAAGTTTGCCCTTGGCCCAATCGCGCTCGATGTGTCACTTTTGAGTCTGTTAGGGGTACTCATCGCTTATCTGATCGCGCGTTCGCTCTTCTAGGAGTCTACATGTTCGGTAATCTTGGTTTCCCCGAGCTGGTCATCATCATGGTGGTCATCCTGCTTCTATTCGGTGCGAAGCGGATCCCCGAGATCGCGGGCTCGATGGGCAAAGGAATTCGCGAGTTCAAGAAGAACATCAACGACGCGACGCGCGAAGTGACGTCGGACACCGCGGATACCTCGAACCGGCTGACCGGGCCGGATATCGAGCGGCAGCGGACTGTGGACGAAGCCGAGAGATCTCCTAAGCGACTGCTTTAACGGCTGCGGGGTCCGGACTGGCCGTGCGGGCTCCCCACTACTGGCGATCACAAGTAACGGGTTCCGAGTGGCCAGTAGCACAGTTCCCTGTTGCCCGTTAACAACGGTGCGAAACCGTTCGAAGTAACGTCTGGTTAAAGGCTAAAACAAAGGCAACGGCATCTAGCCGTTGCCTTTTCTTTAAATCCGGGCAGAAGGGTTAAAGGCGCAGTTTACGGGGAACCGGCAACCGTGCTACCCGCAACTCGCAACCCGTTACTTCAGAATGCCAATCGTAGGGCGGATGCACGGCCAGTCCGGACTCGGCCAGTCCTATTGAGTCGTCTGGCGAGTGGACGCCTCGATTTGCTTCCGGCGATCATCGATCTTGGCAACGGCTTTGAGATTGGTGAGGTAGTCCGCAACCCGCTGCCGGCGCAGCTGCTGAAGCGCCTGATTGCGGAGCTGCAGCTTCTGCTTCTCGAACGATGCGCTGTCCGCGAGAATACGCGCGTCGACGCGCTCGATGATCACTTCGTTCATCGCACGGATCGGCTCGCTCACCTTATTGACCGGTAGCGAGAACGCTGCACCAACGGCTTCCGGTGCCTGCGCCAGCTCCGGTGTGCCGGTGACGCGAGTGAAGAACTTGGTGCCCGTCGTCTGCATGTTCATCAGCTTCGACGCTGACTCGAGCGTACCCGCTGCGGCAACTTTGGCGAAGTTTCGCGCCTGTGGCAGCAGCGCGTCGATCTTCTTCTGACGCGCGAGATACTCACGGATGTCGCGCTTCGCATCGTCGAGCGACTGAGTGCCGCCCGGCGTCAGCGAATCGAGTCTCGCCAGGTAGTAGCCATCTTCGGCGTCGAACAGCTCACTCGTTTCGCCCGGCCGAGCACCCTCGAACGCCCACGAACCGACGCTCGGGATGTACTGTCCGTTGACGGTGAGCGGATTGCCTTCGATCACCGTCGCCCTCAGAATCGGGATCTGGAGCGTGCGCGCGGCCTCATCGAACTTCGCCGGTTGATCGGTCGAACCAGCGATGCGGGCGAGTGAGTCGGCACGCCGGTCGGTGCGCGTCGCAGCCGAATCACTCTGCTGGATGCGGAAGAGAATGTGGTGCGCTGTCGTGCTATCGCCCTTTCTCGAATCGAGACGAATCAGGTGATAGCCAAACGGCGTCAGCACAGGCTGTGAGAGCTCGCCGGGCTTGAGCGCGGCGAGCGCCGTCTCGAACTGCGCGACGAACCGTCCCTTGGGCTGCGTGCCGAGCGCACCGCCGTTGACCGCACTTGCAGAATCTGCCGATTCAGCCTTGGCGACGTCCTCGAACTTCTCGCCGCCGAGAATTCTCGCTCTCACGGCGAGCGCATGGTTGCGCACCGCGGCAGAGTCAGCAGCAGTCACCGCGCGCGGAATGATCAGGATCGAAACCTTGGCGGTGCCTGGGCGATCGAACTGCTTCTTGTGGGTGTCGTAGTACGAGCGAATCTCGTCGTCGCTGACGCGCACGGCGGAATCGGAGATGCGCTCGGGCTCGAACGCCACGAAGGTCACGCGCGCGGAATCGTTGGTGTCCTTGAATCGCCGCCACAGCTGCTCGTCGGTTACATAGACGTCGCTGGCGATCTGATCGAACAGCTTTTCTTTCGGGATCTCGGTCCGATAGTAGGACTCGAGCTGGTAAAGGATGCCCTGTTGCTTGGCCAGCGGGCTGGCGAGGAAGCGCTGGTACTTCTGCGGGTCGAAGCGCCCATCTGTCTGCAGGTCAGGAGCTTGCATGAGTCCCGGGGGCGGGGCGTAGCGTGCCGCCTGCAGTATTTCGTCGTCTGTAACTGTGATGCCGCGACGCTTGTACTCCTGGCGGAGAAGGGCGTCGGTCACGAGCTGGTCGTACGCCTGGTCCATCAATCGCTGTCTCTCGTCGAGCGAGATGCTTTGATTGCTGCGCTGGATTGCGTCCTGCTCGAGATTTTGTGTTGCCTGGTACCAGGTCGTCGCGAGAATGTCTTCGCCGTTGACGGTGGCGACGGCGGTAGTAGGCGTCACCGGCGCGCGTCCGAGCAAGCCAGACGTCTCGGCGAGAAGGAAGCCTCCGACGAACAGAATGACGATGATTATCCAGATGTATTTTGCGGAGGCCCGCATCGCTTGCAGCAAGGCACTAACTCCTTTGGCGAGAGGCGGGAAGGCGAGAGGAGAGAGGCGGGATCGACTGTGCCTTCCCGCCTCTCGCCTCTCGCCTCCCGCGATTGGCGTATAGCCTTGTATGATACGGGTTTGAGTGACTTAGATGCAAGTCGCGCGAAAGCGGAGATTGATGCATCTTTCTGCGTTCCGGTGAGCGTGTACCGGGAGTTCGCTGCAAATCAGCGCATAAAGAGTGCGGATTGAGGCGTTCGGACCCAACGGCATTGCTGATTTCGGATTAATTGAGGGTAGCGGACCAAAGCGATAAGCGGGCGGAATGGATTACGATCGGCTGAGAGAGCTACAAGAAAAATTCGAAGAGAATCCGCGCCGGTATTTCGCGCCGCTCGCGAACGAGTATCGCAAAGGCGGGCAGCCCAAGCGCGCGATCGAGATCTGTCGTGCGCAACTGGCGCAGATGCCCGGACACATGAGCGGGCAAATCGTGTTCGGGCAGGCACTTTACGAAGCAGGCGAATTCGACGAAGCGCGTCAGGTTTTTGAGCGCGCGCTCACTCTCGATCCCGAAAATCTCATCGCCCTCCGCACCCTGGGCGACATGTCGCTCCAGAGCGGCGATACTGCGCAGGCGCGCAAATGGTACACGCGCCTTCTCGACGCCGATCCAAAGGACACCGCCGTCGTGACACTGGTTGCTGAGATCGACGCGTCAGCCGACGCGGTGACGCCGGCGCCCGAAGTCATTCCAGGTGTCGACACCGATGCGGGCGACCAGCCGATTCCATTCATCTCCGATGCGGAAGGGAATGCGATTGACGCCGGCACCCAGCCGCAGCTGAACGCGCACCCAGCGCCGGAAGCCGCAACACCTCAAGCAGCGTCGGAACCAGCGCCTGAAGCGGCGGCTGACCGCGCTGCACCACAAGTGGCGGTTCCCGAACCAGCTGCGCCGGAAGCTCCGACGCCGATTCTTCAGTCGCATGCTGCGGCATCACCCGAACCTGCGCGCCCCGAAGTCGAGGAGCCACCTCCGCGCGTCGAGGGTCTGGAGCATCACTATCCAGTAGAGTCGGCAACGGCTGCAGAACCAGCCGAAGTCGAGCCAGACGACTCTGAGCTCAGTGCGGAAGATCTTGGCGTCGGCCTCGGTACTGAAGGCCTGACGAGCTCACTCCCGGCCTCGCACACGGGACTGACGGGCAGCCATGCGCGAATTCAGACACCGGACGCAGTCGAAGGTCTGCAGGGCACTGCACCAGACTCGGAGCCGACGGGCACCGAGGGATTGAAAGGCAAACCGGTGCCCCAGCCGCTGGCGGGTGCGCAGGGCTCGCGTTCGGATGACGAAGAAGCGCTCGATACCTGGACTCCGCCACCCGGTGCGCACGTTCACGAGCGAGTGGAGTCGCGCAAGGAAGATCGAATGTTCTCCGGAGCATCGCCGGAGCCGTTCGTCAACGAGACGATGGCGCAGCTCTATCTGCAGCAGGGATATCGTCAGCTCGCGCTCAAGGTTTACTACCAGCTAAGTGCATCGCGGCCGAACGATCAGGCGTTGAAAGACAAGATCGCGGAAATCGAGGCTGCGGATCGCGCTGCACACCCGGAAGCTGCGGCGGTAGAACGAGCAGCATCGCAGTCAGAACGAACCGCTCCTGCTGTGGAACGAGCAGCACCGCAGGCAGAACGAATCGCCCCTGCTGTGGAACGAGCCCCCGCCCCGATTGAAAAACCCGCCGCCTCGGCTGAAAGACCCGCGGCACCGCCGCCCCCACCGCCCGCGCCTCGTGCTCCGTCGATCGAAACGCCCGCGCCGTCACGCGCAGCGGAATCAGAGGAAGCGCCTGGCTTCGATCGCCCGCCAATCGATTCGCCGCCGAGTGCTCCGCCGTCGCGGCACCGCGAATCGATCGAGAGCCCTGTTCGCGAGGAGCCGCACGCCGAACCGGAAGCAATCGCTGCGCGTCAGCCGTCGATCAAGGAATTCTTTGCGACGTTGGGCAGACGGCGTCCGCCGCGCGCGACGCCTGCTCCCTCTGGCCGCAGCGGTGGCGGTAACGCGAGCTATGGCAACAACGCCGGTGCAATGTCCACCGCACCAGCGCCGAGTGCGCCGCCGATGAATGCAGCGCCGATCTCGCCGGCTGATGCCGCGGTTGCAATGGGAGGCGCTGCACCGGGCGCGTCACTCGACGCAGTGTTCGCTGGAACCCAGGTCAATCCGGCCGATAGCCGCGCGGCATCGCGACTGGCTGGCGCATTCAGCGGCACGCCCGGCGCGCGCACCACTCCGCCGACCCCGCCGATGCCGACACCGCGTGTCAATCCACGGCTGCCACAGACACAGGAATCAGAGGAAGACGTCGCGAAATTCCGCGCCTGGCTCGACGGACTCACCGGCGAGTGAGAATCGCCATCATCAATGGGCCAAACCTCAATCTGCTTGGCACCCGTGAGCCCGAGCTGTACGGTAAGGAGACGCTGGCGGATATCGAGGCGCATCTCTTGACCGTCGCCAGAGAGCTTGGTGTCGAGCTCACTTTTGCCCAGCACAATGGAGAAGGCGAGATCGTGGACGCAATTCACGCGCTGCGTGGTCGCGCAGACGGCGCGCTGGTGAACGCGGGTGCGTACAGCCACACGAGTCTTGCAATTCGCGACGCGCTCGCGGGCGTGAAGATCCCATTCGTTGAAGTGCATCTCACCAACATCTACGCGCGCGAGCCGGAGCGACGTCGCTCTGCAATCGCCGATGTTGCCGTCGCTGTCATCTGCGGTTTTGGATCGTACGGCTATGAGCTCGCGCTGCGGGGTCTCGTGAAAAAACTGCCGGTGGTCGCCAATGGCTGATCGCCGACCGGCCCGGATCGCAGCGCTGCGAGAGGCGCTGACTGCGGCACACATCGATGCGCTGGTGCTCACCAGCCTGCCAAACGTCCGCTATCTCACCGGATTCTCCGGCAGCAGCGCGCTGGTGCTGGTGACGCAGCGCGACGTGCACTTCATCACCGATTTCCGCTACGATCAACAGATCAAGGAAGAAGTGGGCGACACCGTGGTGCCCCGCATCGAGGCGCAGAGTCTGTGGACCGGACTGTGGAATCTCGGGGCTACACTCGGCGGCATCGACATCGTCGGCTTCGAATCGGCGCACCTGCTGCACCGCGATTTCCAGCGTCTTCTCACTGAAGGCACTCGCTGGCAGTGGCGGCCGCAAGTCAACATGGTCGAGGCGCTGCGCGAGTCGAAGGACTCGGACGAAGTCGCGCTCATTCGCCAGGCCGGCGTGATGGCTACCAATGCGCTCAAGAAAACTCTGCTCGAAGTGCGCATCGGAATGACCGAGCTCAATGTCGCCGGCATCCTCGAGCACGCGCTACGCGACGAGGGCAGTGAAGACTTTCCGTTCGCGACGATCGTTGCGTCGGGGCCGCGTGCGGCGCTGCCGCACGCGCGTGCATCTTCGCGCGTCATCGAGCGCGGCGATTTGCTGCTGCTCGATTTCGGCGCGCAGTACAAAGGCTATTGCTCGGATGTCACTCGTACTGTCGTCGTCGGACGCGCCACTGCCGAACAAAAGGAGATTTACGAGATCGTTCGCCATGCCAACGCCGTCGCTGCGACATCGGTTCGCGCCGGCATGAAAGGTCAGGAGGCCGACGGCCTCGCGCGCCGCTACATCGAAGATCGTGGCTACGGCGAAGCGTTTGGCCACAGCCTCGGCCACGGCCTTGGACTTGAAGTGCACGAGGCGCCGCGTCTCGCGAAAACAGTCGAAGCGCCTCTCGGAGCAGGTGCAGTTGTGACCATTGAACCCGGTATCTACAAACCTGGCTGGGGCGGCGTGCGGATCGAAGACGATGTGCACTTGGCCTCCAGCGGGCCCGAAATCCTTACTGATTTTCCGCGCGAACTCCTGGAAGTGGCATGAAGCGCCGCCTCTCGCCTCCCGCCTCCCGCCTCCCGCAATGACCATGATCGACCTTCGCTACGTGAAGAAGCTGGTGGAAATGCTCGACGAATCGAGTGTGGATTCGATCGAGATTTCGTCGGACAAGGGGATGAAGATCAGGATCTCCAAGACTCCCCAGCAAAGAGGGGCGGTGCAGATGGCGGCGCCAATGGCGATGCCGGCCCTGCTGCCAGCGGCCGCGCCGTCGGCCGTCGTTGCCCCCTCCGATTCGGCCTCTACGGCCGCAGATGTTCCCAAATTGGAGGCTGCGAAGTCTAAATACCTGGAAGTGAAGTCTCCGATGGTCGGGACCTACTACGGTGCGCCCGAGCCGGGGGCAAAACCGTACATCGCGGTCGGTGATCGCATCAGTAAAGGCCAGATCCTTTGCATCATCGAAGCGATGAAAATCATGAACGAGATCGAGTCGGAGTTCGACGGAGTGGTGAAGGAAATCAACGCGCAGAACGCGCACCCCGTCGAATACGGCCAGGTCCTATTCCGCATTGATCCGAATGGCTGAAAAACTGACTCCGCCGCCTCCCAAGACGGCTGCACCAAATCCTCACTCGAGCGCGACCTTCGACTACAAGGGCGTGCTGCAGCACATGATTCAGGCGAACGCGTCCGACTTGCATCTCAAGGTCGGTCGTCCGCCGACGCTGCGCGTCGATGGTCAGATGATCAACCTCGATATGCCGGCGCTGAAGCAGGAGGACCTGCGCAGTCTCGCCGAGCAGATCATGGCGCCGAAGAACATCAAGGAGTTTTCGGAGCAGAAGGAATCCGACTTCGCGCTGGCTGTGCCAGGCATTGGCCGGTTCCGCGTCAACGCCTATCAACAGCGCGGAACGATCGCCTACGCGATGCGTAGCGTGCCGTTCCAGGCAAAGACCATCGCCGAGCTGAATCTTCCCGAAGTCTGCGAGCGCATCGCTCTGATGCCGCGCGGGCTGATTCTGGTGACGGGAATCACCGGATCCGGCAAATCGACGGCGCTCGCCTCGATGCTGCATTACATCAATCAGCAGCGTCAGGTCAACATCATCACCATCGAAGACCCAATCGAGTTCCTGCACCGCGACATCAAGAGCAGCATCAACCAGCGCGAGGTCGGAACCGACACCAACAGCTTCTCGCAGGCGTTACGCCGCGTTCTCCGGCAGGACCCCGACGTATTGCTGGTCGGTGAAATCCGCGACATCGAAACGCTGGACATCGCGCTAAAGGCCGCCGAGACGGGACACCTCGTATTCTCGACGCTCCACACCACCGACGCGACCCAGACCATCAACCGCATCCTGTCGTTCTATCCGCCGCACCAGCAGACGGAAGTGCGTTTCATGCTCTCGAGCGCCCTGCGTGCGATCATCTCGCTGCGTCTGGTTCGCCGCGGCGACAAAAAGGGACGCGTGCCGGCCGCAGAGATTCTGGTCAACACGGAGGCGGTGCGCGATCAGATGCGCGACATGAGCAAAGCGATGAGCATCCCGCAGCTGATCAAGGAAGGCGCGGTGCCCTACGGCATGCAGAGTTTCGATCAATCGCTGATGAACTGGTACCAGAAGGGCGTCATCACGTACGACGATGCGCTGTTCGCGGCGACGAATCCGGCGGAGTTTGCCCTTCGCGCGCAGGGTATCTCCGCGTCCTCTGACACCTCCTGGGATACCGTCAAACAGGAAGCGACTTGAGCTGCGGACAACTGAACCAAAGGTAGGCAGTCAACAGAGAGCGCAGGAATTGGTTGGCAGCTACGTGCTCGCCATTCGCAGACTCATGGTCTCCGAATGCCACGAACGTAGCTGCCAACTCCGTTTCTGCGCCTCTGCAACCCGCCTACCTTTTTTGTACTTAGCCCCCAGCTCTTAGCTGTTGGTTTGCAGTCTGCAGTAAGTTTCTGAATGCCAATCGCAGCCAAGTCCGAACCGACGAGTCTATTGTTCAAGAAAATCCTCATAGCAAATCGCGGCGAAATTGCGCTCAGAGTCATCAGAGCCTGCCGCGAGCTTGGCATCCAAACCGTCGCAGTGTATTCCGAGGCCGATCGCGAGTCGTTGCACGTTCGCTTCGCCGACGATGATGTGTGCATTGGCCCCGCGCCGGCGCGCGAATCGTATCTCAACATTCCTCGACTAATTGCCGCCGCGGAGATTGCCGGTGCCGACGCGATCCATCCCGGTTACGGGTTTCTCGCGGAGAATGCGGAATTCGCCGAGACCTGCATCGCGTCGAACATCAACTTCATCGGGCCGACGCCGCAGCAGATTCGGGTGATGGGCGACAAGGCAGCGGCGCGCAAAACCATGCAGGACGTCGGTGTTCCGATCGTACCGGGAACGCCGGGACCAATCGAAGATTCCGACGAAGCGCTCAAGTTCGCGCGCGACATCGGATTCCCCGTGATCATCAAGGCTGCGGCCGGTGGTGGCGGCAAGGGAATGCGCGTCGCGACGGACCCCGAGGATTTTGCGCGGTCGTTCCAGCTGGCGCGCTCGGAGGCGCTGTCGGCGTTTGGCAACGGCGACGTCTATGTCGAGAAGTATCTGTCGCGGCCGCGGCACATCGAGTTCCAGATCATGGGCGATCGCCACGGCAACGTCATCCACCTCGGCGAGCGCGATTGCTCGGTGCAGCGCCGGCATCAAAAGCTGATCGAAGAGGCACCGAGTCCGGCGATGACGCCCGAGCTGCGCGAGAAGATGGGCGAGGCAGCGGTGAAGGGAGCGAAGGCGATCGATTATGTCGGCGCCGGTACCATCGAGATGCTGCTCAACGAAGACAAGTCGTTCTACTTCATGGAAATGAATACCCGCATCCAGGTCGAGCATCCGGTGACCGAGATGCTGACGGGAGTCGATCTGGTGAAGGAGCAGATTCGGGTCGCGGCTGGTGCGAAGCTCTCTGTAAAACCCCCGATCGAGCGAAGAGGTCACGTCATCGAGTGCCGAGTGAATGCCGAGGATCCGGCGCGCAACTTCCAGCCATCACCCGGCCTGATCGAGGTCTTCCATCCGCCCGGTGGTCCCGGAGTGCGTCTGGATACTCACGTTTACGCCGGCTACAAAGTCCCGCCCTTCTACGACTCGCTGCTCGCCAAGCTCATTTGCCAGGGCCGCGATCGCGCCGAAGCCATCCGTCGCATGCAAGTCGCGCTGGAGAGCTTCATCATCGAGGGTGTAACCACTACGATTCCTTTCCTGGGGCGCGTGATGGGAAATTCGAAATTCCAGGCGGGGCAAGTGGACACCAAGTTCCTCGAGCGCGAAAGCGAGTTGATGAAGGAGCCGGCGAGTGCGGCTTGATGTTTTTTTCTCTCCAATTCAGGTAAAGCCGACCGACACTGCCGGGCGCCTCGTCGTGATCATCGACGTTTTGCGCGCGTCAACGACTGTCGCTACGGCGCTGAGCAACGGCGCCAAGACAGTGATGCCTCTCCCCGGCGCCGACGATGTGATCACGCGGTCCAAGGATTTCCATCGTTCGGCTGTGATCCTGGCCGGCGAGCAGAAGATGCTTCCGATCCAGGGTTTCGACCTCGGCAACTCACCGCAGAGCTTCACGCCTGAGGTGGTGGAGGGAAAGACGATCCTCCTCACCACGACGAATGGGACGCGAGCGCTATTGGGAGTTCAGGGCGCACGTGACATAGTTGTGGCTTCATACGTCAACTTCACGGCGGTGCTGACCTTGATGAAAGTCGCGGCCAGCTCGAACACCGATATCGCCATCATCTGCGCCGGTGAGGAAGGCGGATTCACCCTCGAGGACGCCGCCTGCGCCGGGCGTTATGCAAAGGCTCTTCCCAAACGGTCCGACGCGTTCGAGGCGAACGATGCGGCGGCCGCTTCAGTGTTGATCGAAAAGAGATATGGCGACAACATCGCGAAAGTCTTCAAAGAGTCAGCCCACGGGAAAGCGCTCCAGGAAGCAGGATTTGGTGACGACCTCGCCGCTGCCGCGGAAGTGGACGCCCATCCTGTGGTCCCGATCTTCCAGGAGCGACAAATCACGAAGCTCGGGCCCGAACGGGCACGATAAGCCGTCGTCGTCCGCGCTCGCGCGCGAGATTCGTGGGATAGTCCTACTCCTCTTTGGAATTTTCCTCGCCGGCGCACTAGCCGCGCAGGGAATAACCCAGCTGCAGGGCCACGGCAGCATCAAGGGAAATTTCGGCTGGATAGGCGCGCTGCTCGCGCGCCCGATTGCGTTGCTCGTTGGCTGGCCAGCCTCGGCGTTGCTGCCCCTCGCGTTGATGGCGCACGCGCTTCGCCTCTTCGGTCGACTCGGCGAGCGCAAAGACCGCTCTTGGATGGTGTTCTTGCTCGGCATGGTGGTGTGGCTGCCCGTCGTATTCGGGGAGGCGGGAGGCGGGAGGCGAGAGGCGGGGGCGCTGGCTGGTATCTGGGGCAACTTCGCCGCTTTCTACATGCAGCAGTTTGCGGGGATGGTTGGTGCGTGGATTCTCCTGGCGATTGCGCTCTGCACTCTCACCGCGGTTGCGCTGTCGTGGAATCCGATTCGAGTCATCGTCGCCAAGCGCGTGCGCACCGTCGAGTCGATGACGGCGCCGACGCCGGCTGAGCGTGCTGGACTCGATCCATCTAAAGAAATCGTCGTCCCCGCTGCGAATGCCGCCGCCAGTGTCGTCTCGGCGACGTTGCTTGAGCCGGAGCCTGAGGAGATGCCGGCCATCGATCACTCACTGATGCAGCAGCCGAGTGAAGAGCCGGTGCTGCCGATCAAGAAACAGCGAGAGGCGAGAGGCGAGAGGCGAGAGGCGAAGGGCGGCAGGCGGGAGCCGGTCAAGCCGGAAACAATCGGGGCTGCGATCGATGCGTTCGAGGCGACGGAGAACTTCACTTTCTCGGATGAGGATCTGCCGTCACCCGAGTTGTTGTCGCCACCACCCGCGCGCAATGTGGATGTCGGCAAGCGTGAGCTCGACGCGATGGGTGTGAAGCTGATGGACGCGCTGCGCACCTTCCGCGTCGAGGGCGAGCTGGTTGGCCGAACGACCGGTCCCGTGGTGACCCAGTACGAGGTCGCGCCGGCCGCCGGTGTGAAAGTTCGGCAGATCGCGAATCTGTCGAACGATCTGGCGTTGGCTATGCGCGCGCAGAGCATCCGCATCGTGGCGCCGATTCCAGGGAAGGGCGCTGTCGGTGTCGAAGTGCCGAACCCGAACCCCGAGATGGTCGCGTTCAGAGAGCTGATCGAGTCGCGCGATTTCCAGAATGCGCGTGCTGCGTTGCCGATCGCACTGGGTAAGGATCTCGAGGGACGGCCGATCATCGCCGATCTGGCCAAGATGCCGCACCTGTTGATTGCGGGCGCGACGGGCTCGGGAAAGTCGGTCTGCATCAACACTCTCATCACGTCGCTAGTCTATCGTCACACGCCGACGACGCTGCGGTTCCTGATGGTCGATCCGAAAATGGTCGAGCTGTCCGTGTACAACGTGCTCCCGCATCTGCGACACAAGGTCGTCACCGACAATCGCGATGCAGCAGCCGTTCTCAAGTGGGCAGTGCTCGAGATGCAGGATCGTTACGAGCTGCTCGCTGCGAATGGCGCACGCAACATCCAGGACTTCAACCGCAAGGTTCAGGAAGGCGCCAAGCTCAGGAACGTGAAGCGCGCTGACGTCGCGTTCGAGGATCTCGAGTACAAGGGCGGGATCGTGCCGTACATCGTTCTCGTGATCGACGAGCTCGCCGATCTGATGATGACGGTGCAGGGCGAGATCGAGACACCCCTGGCGATGCTCGCGCAGAAGGCGCGCGCGATCGGCATCCATCTCATTCTCGCGACCCAGCGTCCGAGCGTGAACGTCATCACCGGTTTGATCAAAGCGAACTTCCCCAGCCGGATCGGATTCCGCGTTGCGTCGCAGGTCGACTCGCGCACGATCCTCGATGGCATCGGCGCGGAAGCGCTACTCGGCAACGGCGACATGCTCTTCATTCCACCAGGCAAGTCGGAGCCGGCGCGTCTGCAGGGCGCGTACATCTCGAGTGAAGACACCGAGCGTTTGATGGGCTGGTACGAAGACCGGCGTCAGGCGCGCAAGGCAGCGTTCGAGGCGCAGGGTCTCATCGTCGACGACGCGCCGAGCGAGACGGACATCATCGAGACGATACGTCGCAAGGAAGCGGAGGAAGCTGGTGGCAGCGACGGAGAGTCATTGGACGATGCCGATCGCGACAAGCTATTCCGCGAGGCGGCGGAGGTTGTGATTCAGCATCAGCAGGGATCGACATCGCTGCTGCAGCGCAGACTCAAAGTCGGCTACGGACGTGCAGCGCGGATAATCGACCAGCTGCATTCGGCGGGCATCCTTGGACCGCCGGATGGATCAAAGCCCCGCGATGTGCTCGCGGGGCTCGATGATCTGGAAAGAATTGCTCCTCGAAGTTAGAAGCGACAGGAATCTTACGGCGAGGGTGGGGCCAGCCACCGAGTTGCATGTGGCGGCCCACTTTGACCGACAATTTGACCGGTGAGATTAATCGCAATTCCCTCGGCGAAATTGGCTGACA
>DASTGU010000196.1:0-13871 GCA_035718845.1 Gemmatimonadaceae bacterium
AGTCGAGGTTTGGATCAGCGCGACCGGTGGATTTTCCTTGATGGACACTACCAGGGTACCCGGCAACCGCCGAGAAACCTGGACATCGGCGACTTGCGGATGATTCCTGACTCGCTCGCGGTAAGGCTCCAGATCATCCCAGAGCGACGCCAGCGTGTCGACCTTCAGTCGCGAAATGATCTCGCTGGTCGACAAATACTTCGCGCCCCGAATTTCAACTTTGCGAATGCGGAAGAACGCCATCTCGCGCCCGGCCGCTCTCACCCCATAGCCGGCGGCCATGATGATCCCAACCAGGAAAAGGATTCCCAGAATCTTCCAGCCTGGTTTGTGGAGACGTTCGCGAGGAATCATTGCTTCGCTTCGAGAGCGGTCCTGAGCTCAGGTCCGGTCTTGGTGATGTCACCGGCGCCTATCGTCAGAACGACATCTCCATCGCGAACGAAGTCACACAAAGCGGGCGCGAGGCTGCCGCGGCTTCCCTGCCAGTCGATGGTGCGGCCACCCCCGCGTAATGCCGACGCGATGAGCTCAGACGACACGCCGTCGATCGGCTGCTCTCGAGCCGGATAGATCTCCGTCAGGAAAATCGAGTCGGCCTTGGCCAACGCACCGCCGAACTCCATAGCGAAATCGCGGGTGCGAGAAAAGAGATGCGGCTGGAACGCGGCAATGATGCGACGGCCAGGGTACGCGGCGCGCGCGGCCTGAAGTGTCGCCAGAATCTCAGTGGGATGGTGGGCGTAATCGTCGATGATCGTCACGCCTTTGATCTGGCAAAGAAGCTGGAACCGCCGATCGACACCCCCAAACCCGGCGAGACCAGGGCGCATCTCTTCGACTTTGACACCAAGCGAAAGGCCGACGCCGATCGCGGCTAGCGCATTCTGGATGTTGTGGTTACCGGGAACGCGCAGCGTGATCTCACCAAGCGGATCTCCGTCGTACTCCACGGAAAAGTGCGTCTGACCGCCCTGCATCCTGACATCGCGCGCCATAAGCCTGGCGTCGCGCGAGGCGAGGCCGTATCGAATCACCTCCGCGCTCGGCGGCAGATCCAGCGAGTGAGCGCCGGAATCGTCGTCGCAAAGGACAATGGCGGCCGCGCCGCGCACGAAATGCGCGAAGCTCGATCGGATGTCGTCGAGATCCCGATAGATATCGAGATGGTCAGCTTCGACATTGGTGACCACCGCGACGGTCGGCGAGAGAGTGAGAAAGGAGCGGTCGTACTCGTCTGCCTCGACGACGAACAGAGCATCGCCCTCGTAGCGCAGATTGCCGTTCCACTCGCCCACTCTGCCGCCGGCGATCCCGGTCGGTCGCAGGCCGGCGGCAGCCAATGCAGCGGTCGTCATCACCGTCGTCGTCGTTTTGCCATGAGTCCCGGCGACACCGACGACTTTGCCGTGCTCAACCGCTTTCGCCAGCGCCTCGGCGCGGCGCGTGACAGAAATTCCGAGCTCACGTGCGCGAACGATCTCCGGATGATGGCGATTCATCGCTGACGTGACGATCAGCTCACGGGCGCCCTCGACGTGGTCGGGAGAATGTCCTTTGAGCGCCGTGATACCCAGCGCCTCGAGATCGCGCACGTCGCCCGGATTGGCGTCGCATCCAGAAACGGCAATACCTCGACGAGCTAGCAGCTCGGCGAGCGCGCGCATACCGGAGCCCGCGATGCCAACGAAATGGATCGGACGCGTGTCGGAGCTGGACATTATCTGAACGTTAAGCGCGGGAAACGCCGCGCGCTCAGCGCTTCTTGGTCGCCACGAGGCGGAGAATCTGGGTCGCGATGTCCGCCGCAGCGTTCGGCCGCGCCCGCTCGAGCGCGTGCTGTCGCATTTGATTCAACTTTGCCGGCTCGCGCAGCATCGATTCGACGGACCGCGACAGAGAGTCGACTGACAGATCTGCCTGACGGATCATTTCCGCAGCACCCGCTGCAGCCAGCGCCTTGGCGTTGGCAGTCTGATGATCGGCGGCCGCAGTAGGCAGCGGGACGACGATTGCCGGAATGCCCCACGCGCACAATTCTGCGGTCGCCATGGCGCCGCCGCGAGACAGGGCGAAATCGGCAGCGCGATAAGCTTCGGAGATTGGAGCGATGTACGCGCGCACTTTCACCGTCGATCGATCGTAGCGTGAGAATTTTTCGTAGTTGGCCTTGCCGGTAGCCCAGATGATGTTGAGATCAGCGGGCAGGCCTTTGTCGATCCATTTCGCCACGACCTCGTTCATCGCCTGCGAACCCTGACTGCCGCCGTACACGAGCAGGACTTTCCCCGTCGACGGGAATCCCCACTTCGCGCGGCCTGCCGTTTTGCCCTGCGCGTCTGGGGGTGGCGGCTCGATTGGATTTCCGCTATCGAAAATCTCAGTGTGCTTCGATGGCTTGAGATATCGCCGCGCCTCGGGAAAGCCGAGGTGTACTTGCGCTGCGTAGCGGCTGAAAAAGCGCGCGGTAATACCGGGGTGAGTGTTCTGCTCCTGTAGCACGAAGGGAATGTGGTGCACGGAAGCGTAGGCAAGCGCCAATCCGGAAGCATAGCCGCCAGTTCCAACTACGCACGCGGGTGGCTCGCTCCTCACTTCGGCGGCGATCCGACGCCATGCGCCCATCGCGCCACGAATCGTCTTCCAGTTCTCCCACGGGCGTGAGCGGTAGAGAGGGTGCAGGTCGAGCAGCTCGAAGGCGAATCCTGCCTGCGGCAGGACGTCCTTCTCGATGCCGCGACGGGCGCCAATGAAAAACGGCTCGATTCGGGGATCGGCTTGTCTCAGCGCGCGGGCGATGGCGAGGCCGGGATAGAGGTGACCGCCCGTGCCGCCTCCCGCGAAGAAAACCCTCATCGCGCCGGCAGCGCGAGCAGACCTACAGGACCTGTTGTTGTGCGCGCCGAGGTATTGCTGCGCGTGCTGCCGATATTGACGAGAATGCCAGTCATCACGAGCGAGAGTACCAGGTTAGAGCGTCCGTAGGAAATAAATGGGAGCGTCAACCCGGTTGTGGGAAGCAAACCAATTGCCACGCCGATGTGGAGATAAGCCGTCAGCACAACCGTGACGGTCAATCCGACGGCTACCAGTTGGAGAAACGGCGTGCGAGCCTTGCGCGCGATTCGGAATCCGAGCGCGCCGAAGACGGCGAAGGCGATGATGAGTAGCACCATCCCCACGAAACCCCACTCTTCACCGATGTGCGCGGCGATGAAATCGTCGTAGCCAAATGGCAGGAAGCCGTACTGCTGACGCCCTCTACCAAAGCCGACACCAAAAATCTGACCGGATCCAACTGCGATGAGGGACTGTTTGAGCTGATAGTTCACTTCCGGTGCTTTCCCAGGATCGAAAAACGCCGACATCCGCAGCAGCACGTAGTTCAACCGCTCGATCTTCACGTAGAGCAATGGAATCAACAGCACGCCAAGCGCGACAAAGTGTCCAATGCGGACGCCGCCGGCGAAGAGAATGATCCCCATCAACAGCGTGAACATCATTGCTGTCGAGAGATCGGGCTCCAGCATCACCAGTAGATCGAGCGCACCGATCACGACGATGAATGGAAGCAGGCCTTTGGTCAGGCGCCGCAAAGTCTCGCCCTTCTTGATCACCAGCATCGACGTCCAGATCACAACGGCGAGCTTGGCCAGCTCGGACGGCTGCAGCGAGGTGCCAAAGAGGTAGCGTCGCGAGCCATGCACGCGCGGAGCGATCGAAGCGGTGAATGGAAGAATCACGATAGTCAGGAGCACGAGCGAAACCACCATCACTGGCCACGCCCATTTCTCCCAGATCTGCGCGTCGAGCTTGGCGGTGATAGCGAACAACACCATTCCGATCGCGATTCCGCCGAGCTGGCGCAGGAGCAGATAGGCGTGGCCGTAACCGGCCTCCATTTCCACGATTGCGCTGGCGCTATACACGGACGCGAGTCCGAACGCGAGCATGATCCCCGTCAGAATCACCAGCGCGCGTGCTTCGGCGCCCATCTGCCAGCGTTGTGTTAGGCTGATCGAAGTGTCACTCATGCTTCTTGCGCCGCGAGCGCGCGAAAGCGCTCGCCCCTCTCCTCGTAGTTCGCGAACATGTCATAGCTCGAGCAGGCGGGTGACAGCAGCACGGCGTCGCCCGGCTTCGCGGCAGACCGCGCCGCCTGCATCACTTCGTTGAAATCCGAACCCAATCTCAGCACGTCGACGATCGGACGCAGATCGCGCGCGATGATCGATGCCGCCTCACCGTATGCGATCACACGCTTAACCTTGGCGCGAATCTGATCGGCCAGCGCAGTGTAGGCCTCTCCCTTGTGTCGTCCGCCAAGCAATAAGACGGTTGGACGCTCCATCCCGTCAATTGCGACCGCAGCTGAGCTGATGTTGGTCGCCTTCGAATCGTTGATCCACTGCACGCCGTGAAATTCGCCCACCAGCTCGAGCCGATGCGGTAGCGAGCGAAAAGTCTCCAGCGCCTTTGCGATTCCCTTTCTGGCCTGCGGCGTCTGGTGCTCGCGATCCGCGGCAGCGACGGCGAGCGAAGCAGCCAGCGCGTTGGCAACGTTATGCGCGCCGAGCAGTGGGAAATCCTGACGGGGGAGCAAAGGCGCGCCCAGCAGAACCAGCTCACCAGTGCGTTCATCGAGGAACGCGTCGGCCTCTCCGGTGAGCGAGAACGTGTACTTGTGGCCAGCGACATCGGCAACCATTTGCATTACCGCCTTGTCGTCGCCGTTCACTACCCAGGCGGACTCGCCGTAAGCGTTGGCGAAGAGGCGCGCCTTGTCGGCATAGTACTCCTCCACGCTCGGATACCGGTCGAGATGATCGGGACTGAGGTTCGTCAGCACTCCGACCAATGGCTTGATGCTCGGCGTGTCGTGCAGCTGAAACGACGACATCTCGAGCGAGATCCACTTCGGTTGGTGGTCACGCAGCGCGAACTCCGACAGCGGTGTGCCGATGTTGCCGGCTTCGACTGCGTTGCGGTCCAGTCCGCGTAGCAGATGAGCGATGAGCGCGGTCGTGGTCGTTTTGCCGTTGGTGCCGGTGGTCGCGATGATGCACGGCGCGTCGAGAAAGTTGAGCGCGATCTCGACCTCGCTTGCGACCTCAATTCCCTTTTCCCGCGCCAGAGTGAGTGGCTTCGCTGTCGGTGGTACGCCGGGGCTCGTTACGACGAGCGCTGATCGCGCAATGCGCTCCAGATCGTGCACACCAATGTCCACCGCGACACCGAGCGCTCGCAGCTGTTCGGCAGCGAGACCGGTGTCGGGCGATGACGCGATGTCGGAGGCGTAAACGTTGTAGCCGTGCTTCTTGAGGAGTGTAGCAACGGCGCGACCGCTGCGAGCGAGACCGATCACTGCGATCTCGCGCTCGCGCGGCGCGAGCTCGCGCGGCGTCATCTCAATTTCAGCGTGCTCAGAGCAATGAAGGCGGACAGGACGCCAAGGATCCAGAAGCGCACCACGACCTGCGCTTCATCCCAGCCCTTCACCTCGAAGTGGTGATGCAAAGGCGCTCGCTTGAACACTCGATGCTCCTGCGCGTATTCGAGCCCATATCGCCGCTTCCGATACTTGAAGACGAAGCGCTGCAGAATGACGGAGAACATTTCCGCCACGAACACGGCACCGACGAGGAGCAGCAGGAATTCCGACTTTAGCAGGATCGAAACCGCGGCCAGCGCTCCACCAAGCGCGAGGGATCCGGTATCGCCCATGAAGACTTCCGCGGGATGGGTGTTGTACCACAGGAACCCGATACACGCGCCCATCAACGAAGCGCAAAACACCGTCAGCTCTCCGGAATTGCGGAGATAGTAGACGTGCAGATACTGGCTGGCGATCACATTGCCGACGACGTACGCGTAGAAGGCAAACGTCAGCGCAGCGATTGCAGTCAGTCCCGCCGCAAGACCGTCGAGTCCGTCGGTGATATTCACCGCGTTGCTCGCACCCGTCATCACGAAGGTTACGAATAGCACGTAAAGCCAGCCCAGGCCGGCGGTGAGTGGAACGATGAGGATGTACTTGTAGAAGGGTAGCGTCGTCGACGCGCCGGGCAGCGCGGACAATGGATGCTTCCACAGGTAGTAGCCGACGGCGAAGCCGATGGTGACCTGTCCGGCGAGCTTGTAGCCTTCAACGAGTCCCGTGTTCTTCTTACCGGCGAGCTTTTGTTTGAGCTTGAGGTAGTCATCCCAGAAGCCGATCGCGCCCATCCACGCCATGCAGATCATCGCGATCAACACATAGCGATTGTCGAGACGCGCCCACAGCAGTGTGCTGATCAGCGTCGCGCCCAGGATGATGAGTCCGCCCATTGTCGGCGTTCTTCCCTTCTGCTGGTGCGCGTCCGGCGTTCCTTCGCGAATCACCTGGTGCAGTCGCATGCGGCGGAGACGGCGCATGATACCGGGACCAATCAGCCACGTGATCAGCAGTGCGGTCACGGCGGCGCCGGCGGCGCGGAAGGTTATCCACTGGAATAGCCGCAGAAACCCGAAGTGGGGCACTCCGACGAACGGAACAAGCAGATAGTTCAGCACTATGCCGTGGCCCAGGTCGTTAAGTGTGGAACGATTCGCTCGAGCTGCACACCTCGTGACGCCTTCAGCAATACTATTGCGTTACGCTGCAAGCGCGACTGAAGCTGAGGCCAGAGCTCATCGACGTCAGACGCAGTAATCACGCGATCGCCGCCGTTTCGCTTCTCCAACGCCGGCGCAAACTCGCCAATCCCCGCAACGATGTCGGCGCCCGAAGCGAGAGCCAGCTCGGCGATGTCAGCGTGACACTGCTGTGACGCCGCACCAAGCTCGCGCATCGTACCTAGGACGATTACCCTCTGCCGACCGGTACCGGTTGACTTGAGGAGCTCGATGGCGGCACGCGTCGAGCCAGGATTGGCGTTGTAAGCGTCGTTGATCAGCGTCACCCCACCCACCTGTTCCCACGCCGAGCGCATCTTCGGCTGCGGCATCCTGGCGATACCGCGCGCGGCTGCTTCGTAGCCAACGCCGCACTCACGCGCCACAGCGAGCGCGAGCATCGCGTTACGCAAGTTGTGGACGCCACGTACCGGCGGTTTCACCGTGACCCCGCCGATTTCGATCACACCTAGTCCGTCGGCGCCGATTTCCCAGCGGTCCGGCGAGACGTCAGCAGTCTTGTCGAGTCCCGCGACGATCAGCCGCTTTGCCTTCCCGCGCGCCGCTTGCGCGATCTCCGGCTGCGCCGACGGTGCTATTCCGACCTCGATGCCCTCGTAAACCGCTGCCTCCTCGCGCAGTACGCCGGCGAGATCGCCGAGTCCCTCCAGATGCTCTTCGGCGATCGATGTGACGAGCGCGATGTTCGGCTCAGCGATGTCGCGCAAAATTGCGACTTCGCCGGGGAGACTGGTGCCGAGCTCGATGACTGCGATCTCCGCGTCCGCCGGAATCGAGAGGAGTGAAAGCGGAACGCCGACGCGATTGTTGAGATTGCCGGTCGTCGCGTGGATGTTGAAGCTCTCGCTTAGCGCAGCGCGGATCAGATCCTTCGTGCTGGTCTTGCCGTTGCTGCCGGCGACGCCGACAAGCGGCTTGCCCCAGGCGCGACGCCAGTAGCGACCGAGTGCGCCCAGCGCGACAAGCGTGTCGCGTACCTCGAAGACCGGAACGCCGAGTGAATTCAGCTTCGGTGCTTTTGAAACGACGACAGCGGTCGCGCCGTCGCGCACAGCATCGGTGAGATAATCATGTCCATCGAACCGCTCGCCCTTGAGCGCGAGAAAAACGTTCCCCTTCGCGATCTTGCGCGTGTCGGTCGTAATCCCCGTTGTCACCGCCGATCCACGCGGCAGTTTCCCGACCGCCTCGGCGCTGAGAGCATCGGCGATCCGATCGAGCGTCCAGAAACCGCTCATCGCTCACCCCGCCTGCCGCTTCCCGCCTCTCGCCTCTTGCCTCTCGCCTCCCGCGTCAGCTCCCCGACGATCTCCTTCTCGTCGAACGGATAGGACGTGGTGCCGCGGATCTGGTACGTCTCGTGTCCTTTGCCGGCGAGCAGGACGATGTCGTCCGGCTTCGCGATTTCCAGCGCCCGCTTGATCGCACTCAACCGGTCGGTGACGCGCTCGTGATTTTTTATCTTCATTCCTGCTTCGATGTCGTCGATGATGGAATCCGGATCTTCAGTACGCGGATTGTCACTGGTAACTATAGCGCAATCGGCCCCGCGTTCGGCGATCTCCCCCATCAATGGGCGTTTTCCCTTGTCCCGATCGCCGCCTGCTCCGAATACGACGATGAGCTTGCCGCGAGTGAATGCGCGCGCGGTGCGCAGACTGCGCTCGAGCGCGTCCGGGGTATGCGCGTAGTCGCGGAGCACCGTCGGACGAGTCGAAATGATCTCGAGTCGACCAGCAACCTGAGGGATGGAATTCAGGCGCTGGACTATCTCACGCAGCGGGATCTCGAGCGCAAAGGCGCTCGCCGCCGCAGCCAGCGCGTTCTCGACGTTGACATCGCCAATCAACGGTAACGACACCTCTGCCGAGCCTCGAGGCGTGACCAGATCCCATTCGCTGCCATGCGGCTCGAAGCGAACGCGTTCAGCCTTGATGTCGGCTTTCTCGCGCACGCCGAATTTCAGCGATCTCGGCGGAGGTTTGAGCTTAGACCACTCCGGCGCATCGGCGTTAATCACCGCAGTTCCGTCTGGCTTCAGGTACTCGAGGAGTAGCGCCTTCGCCCTGAAGTAATTCTCCATTGTGCCGTGATAATCGAGATGATCACGGGTCAGGTTGGTGAATACGACAACGTCAAACGCAAGTCCGTCGACACGCCGCTGATCGAGACTGTGCGAAGAAACCTCCATCGCCACGGTGCGTACCCCGCGGTCGACCAGCTCACGCAACACGCGCTGGAGCTCCACCGGCCCTGGCGTGGTGAGCCCGCTTCCGCCGGGAAGGATTTCGCCCGCGCTACCCAGCAAAACGCCGAGCGTACCGATGGACGCACTGGTTCCACGGCCACCGTCGAAGATGTGCCGCAGAATCGAGGTGGTGGTGGTCTTGCCGTTCGTTCCCGTGACGCCGATCAGCCTCAGGCTCCGCGCCGGATTTCCGTACACAGTTGCCGCGGCGAGAGCGGCGCCGCGTCGACCGTGCCGAACGGCGACGGTGGGGAGGGACGTGCGCGACGGATCCTCCACAATAGCGAGGGCGGCGCCGTTCGCCTCCGCTGCCTTCAGATAATCGTGACCGTCGCTGCTGGAGCCCCGAATCGCGATGAAGATGTGACCAGGCTCAACTTTGCGACTGTCGTCGGTGATGCCCGTTGCACGGGATGGAAGGTCACCGCGCACACCGGCCAGTAAACCGTGCTCAGCGAGCGCGGTCTTGATCGCGCCAACATCAATGCTCATTCGGCTGAATGCGCGAGCTGAACCAGGGTGCCGGGCGCAGCCATCGCACCGGCTGCCGGCAAGGTGTATGTGGTGCCAGCATCAACGAGGCGAACCCGGAAGCCAGCCTGGTGCAATGCGCGCACGGCGGCGCGAATCGACAGACCTTTCACATCCGGAACGGCGCGCAACGTTGACGGTGGCGACGGGGCGTGCAACGTGGACGGCAGCTCCACAGTCACCGGCGGCGGAGGTACATCTTTGGCGGCGCCGACATTGCCGTTGGGGTCGTACGTCGCCGCGCTCACGCGCTCTGCCCTTGTGGTAGCGCGTGCGTCGGTGGCAGACGCCAGCCGCGAATCAGTTGACGAGGCCGCTTCATCCTTGGCCGGATTTTTTTCAGACGCCGCGAGACCGCCCCGATCCAGTGCCGCGTCGCGGGCGGCGAGTGCAGCGCGCAAAACTATTTGCGTAACTGGTGCGGCGATGTCGCCACCGGCGTAGTGTCTGCCCTGCGGACTATCGAGCTTAACCAGCACCACGTACTGCGGGTCGTTCCCGGGAAAGAGCCCGACGAACGAGGCCGTGTAGTTCCCCGCTGTGTAGCCGACATTGGCCGAAGTGCGTCGCGCTGTTCCACTCTTCCCCGCAACTTCGAAGGTGGCCAGGTCTGCTTTCGTCGCAGTGCCCTCCTCCACCACCGCGCGCAGCATCTGCTGCACTGTGCGCGCGGTCTCACCCGACATGACGCGTCGAATCGCGCGCGGCTCGGCTCTGTAAACCACCTTGCCGTCGGTGTTGCGGATTTCTTTGACCAGATGCGGCTCGAGCAGCTCGCCCCCGTTGGCGATCGCCGCATACGCCGTCACCAGCTGCAGCGGAGTCACCGCGATTTCATAACCCATCAGGATCGATGCCGGCGTCTGCTTCGACCAGTACTTCGGCTCGCGCAGAATCCCCGGAGATTCCGCAGGGAGCGGCACACCGAGCTGCATTCCAAATCCGAGATCGCGGAACGCTTCGTACTTCTGTCGCGGCGTCAATCGCTGACCAAACTCGACGATCCCGATGTTGCTCGAGAAGCGAATGACATCGGCCAGCGACAGTTGCGCCGCCTTGTGCATGTCGGTGATGACACGACCGTCGAGCTCGAGCTGGCCATTGTGGGTGTTCACAACGTCAGTTGGCTTCGCGCGGCCTTTCTCGAGCAGCGCTGCAGCGACGAAGGGCTTGAGGGTCGATCCGGGCTCGAAAGGCTCCGTCACGGCTGTGTTCGCGAGCGACGCAGTACCAGCCCTTCTGCTTGCCAACGCCAAAATCTCGCCGGTGTGCGGGTTCATCATCACGATGTCACCGCCATTGGCGTGCAGACTATCGACGGCGATCGCCAGCTGACGCTCAGCGATGTCCTGCAGCGCGTTATTGATCGTGAGCACCACGGTCGATCCCGCCTTCGCATCATCGGACCACGCGTCGGGAGTATCCAGCGGACGGCCACTCTTGTCGCGTGCCAGCTTCACGCGTCCTGAATCACCGCGCAGAACGGTGTCGAGCGCGAGCTCGAGTCCCGTAACCGGATTGCCGCGGCTATCGAGCGCGCCAACAATGCGCTGAATGCCCAGCGACTTCGCGTAGACGCGCTGCAGCACCGGCGTGAGATGAACTCCGTTCAATTTCGAGAGCGATGCGACGTCGGAAGCCGAGTACAATCCAGGCAGCTCGATCCAGCGCCGGCGGCGCGAGATCGCAGCATGTACCGCATCGGCGTCGATCTTCGCTTTCTGCAGCGCCCTCACCACAAATGCGGTGTCGCGAATCTCGGGCAGCGCAACAGCCACCCGCGTTAGCTCCTGACTCTCGACTAGAGTGTTGCCACTTGCATCGAGGATCTCGCCGCGCGGCGCCGACTGTGCCGCGGCGATGTAGTGTTGCCGTTTCGCCCGCGCGACCCACTGCTTTCCATCGCTGACCTGTACCTTGGCGGCGCGCGCAGTCAGCGCGAGCGCAAAGAGCAGAAAGAAGCCGTGTATGATGGCGACGCGCTTAGGGACTGTCATGGTCTCCGCTGCGCGACAGAATCACGACTTGTCGATCGGTGGGGATGTGCATGCCGAGGCGGCGCTCGACGACGGTGCCCAGATTCTGACGCGCCGATGCATCGCGAATCTCACCTTCCAGTCGAGCGCGCTCGCTCTCCAGCTGCGACTTCTTCGCATCCAGCGCCGCGAGACTCTCGGATTGCCTGATGCCAACCGTGCGACGCCACACGATCGACAATGCGACGACAAGGAACGCGACGAGGATCAGTCCAATCAGACTGCGGCCCCGCATGCCTACGCCGCCTTTCGCCATGCCCGCAACCTGGCGCTCCGCGAGCGCGAGTTCTTTTCGATTTCCTCGGCGTCTGCCTTGATCGCCTTGCGCGTCACCAGCTCGCCGAGCGAATTCTTGCCTCCGCAGGTGCACTGCAGCTGCCTGGGCGGGCATACACAGTCTCGGCTCCAATCACGGAACGCATTCTTGACGATGCGATCCTCGCCAGAATGGTAGGCGATCACCGCTAGCACTCCGTTCGGAGCAAGACGATTTCGCAGCAGCGGCAACGCGCGCTCGAGCGCGCCGAGCTCGTCGTTGACCGCGATCCGCACGGCCTGAAACAAACGCGCAAAATCCGACGGTCCGCTGCGCGCGCCGAACGATCCGCGAATGGCGCCGACAAGGTCGTCGCTCACTTTCATCGGCCGATTCTCACGACGACGCAGAACCTCGCGCGCCAGGCGGCTCGCGCGCGGCTCATCGCCATATTCGCGAAAAAGTCGGGTGAGTGCAGCTTCATCGAGTGTGTTGAGCAAGTCGGCGCCGGTGGTAGTAGCACGACTATCCATCCTCATGTCGAGTAACGCGCCCGGCCTGAAGGAAAAACCGCGATCGTCGGCATCGATCTGGTGAGAAGAAACGCCGAGGTCGGCGAGGATGCCGGCGAATTGCCGCTGCTGCAGCTCAGGCAACTGATCGACGTCGCTGAAATTGCCTCTCAAAGCGCGAAAGCGGCCCGCTGCCTCGTAGGCGGCGAGCCGCTTTCGCGCTTCATTGATTGCTGCCTCGTCCTGATCGAGAGCGGTAACGCTGGCGCCTGCGGCGAGCAGAGCTTCGCTGTGGCCACCACCACCCAACGTGCAGTCGAGAACTTCCCTGGCGCCCTTGAGGAGATCAACAACCTCCTCGACCATGACCGGCGCGTGGTACTGTGAATCCCAGCGACCGGTCACGGCATCGGAGGCCGTCACTTACAGAAGCGCTTTACCTCGTTGTCGACAGCCGGCGTGAACTGCGGGATCGCCGTCAACAGCTGAGCGGCTTCGTTCGGATACTTCTGTCCGCCTGCCGGCAGATTCATCGACGCAAGGTTGAACGCATCACGAGCGGTCCGAGCGAGCTCACAGCTTCTCTTCTCGTTGGCGCTGATCGTAGCGGTCTGGCCGACAGAGAAAGCGCTCGCCCCGAGCAGGAACTTGGCGTCCGCCGAGCTCTGGAGCTGGTCGGACAGCTGGAGGAATCGAATTGCGCGCTGGAAGTCAGCGATGTCCTTCGAGGCCTGACCAGCCTTGTACGCATCACTGCCCGCCTTCAGCGCCAGCTGTGACAGGGCGCCCGGATCGACGCCATTGGTGCGGGCCGTCTGCAGCGTGGTCGCCAGCTCGTCGTTCTGGTTCAACGCGCCCTGGATCTGCGCCTTGAGGAAGTAGGCGTTGGCGTTCTTCGGATCCGCTACCAGGACCTTGTTCACCGCATCCAGCGCCAACTGCAGCTGGCCGCCCTTGTACAGGGTATTCGCCGTCAGCAGTGCGAGGGTCGGATCGTTGGGGAATTTCTTGGTTCCCAGCGCAGCAGCTTCAGAGGCCTTCTGCGGCTGGTTCAATTGCATGTACGCAGCAACGAGTCGACGGTAGTAATCCGCGCTCGCCGCCGCCGTGTCAACGCGCGTCATCTCGGTTCCAACATCGACGGCGCTCTGATAATCGCCCGCGTTCAGGTAAACGAGCCACGCCAGATTGAGCAGTGCCGGATCACCCGGGTTGTTCTGAAGCAGATCACGCACGAGAGGAATCGCTTCCTTCGGGCGGCCAAGCTGGGGATAGGTGTTGATGACGTCCTGAACCAACTTGAGGTTCGTCGGATCGGCAGCGGCCATCGCGGCGAGTGACTGAAGGAGCTTGGTGGTGTCCTGACTCAATTCCGCCGGCGGCACACCTGGGCGGGGCGAATCGATCTTCGAACGATAGGTCGTCGCGAGCAGTCTCAGCGCGGGAATGCTGCGCGGGTCGCTGGTGCGAACCCTTTCCGCAACCGCGATCGCCGAGTCCGACTGATGCAGCCTGTCGTACGATTCAGCGAGACACATCGCGAGAATGTTGGCGCCAGGATTCTTGGCCAGCGCGGAACGTGCGCCGTTCACTGCATCCTGATACTTGCCCTG
>DASTGU010000197.1:0-3674 GCA_035718845.1 Gemmatimonadaceae bacterium
GGGCGATACGGCTGCCGGTGAGATTGCCGCGGCGATCAAGAGAGTCGGACGCTGGGGGAAAGCGGAGGTGCTCATTGTCGGCCGCGGCGGCGGCAGCAAGGACGATCTATGGGCGTTCAACGATGAGCGCGTCGCGCGCGCCGTTGCGGCGTCTCCGATTCCAGTGATTTCTGCAGTCGGTCACGAGGTGGACCTGACGATCTGTGATGCCGTCGCCGATCTTCGAGCGCCAACGCCTTCGGCTGCCGCCGTGGCCGCTTGTGCATCGCGCGACGATGTCCGTCAAGCGCTGGTGCTCGCGCGCAGAGACATGACAGCGGCGTTGTCCAACCGCGTTCGTCGCGAGCGCGCCGAGCTGCGCAGAGTCCCACAACTGCTCGCTCGGCTTACATCGCATCGCATTCAGCAGAAACGCGCCGAGCTTGGCGCTTTCGCCGCGCGCCTCAACGCATTGAGTCCGCTCGCGGTGCTCGGTCGCGGCTACGCGGTGGCCAAAGACAGGGAGGGACGACCGCTGACTTCCGCACGCGATTTCTCGCCTGGATTGGAATTCCTGCTGATGCTGCGCGACGGCGAGGTGGACGCGATCGCAAGGGGACGAACGACTTGAGTCTTCTTTTCACCTTCATCACGAGCTTGCTGCTCGGGATGCGTCACGCGACCGATCCGGATCACATCGTCGCCGTGACAACGATTGTCACCCGTGAGCGATCGGTGACGAAGGCGGCGGGCATCGGAGCGGTGTGGGGAATCGGTCACACGCTGACGCTGCTCGTGGTTGGCGGCGCGATCATCGTGTTCAAGTTTGCGATGAATGCTCGACTCGGCCTGTCACTCGAGCTCTGCGTCGCGATCATGCTGATCGTCCTCGGTCTGCTCAACCTGTTCAACGTGCGCGCGAAAACGTCGGATATCAGCGCGGCGCGCCCATTTCTCGTCGGCATCGTGCACGGACTAGCGGGCTCCGCCGGCGCCGCACTGCTGATCGTTCCCCTGATCGACGATCCACGCTGGGCTGCGATCTATCTGCTCACTTTCGGCGTCGGCACCATCGTCGGCATGGCGCTGATCACTTTGACGATCGCGTTCCCGTCGTTGCTGGCCGGCGCTCGCCTGCCAAGTTTTCAGCGCCAGCTTCGCATAGCCTCAGGCGCCGTGAGCCTCGTCTTCGGGCTCTATCTCGCCCACAAAATCGGCTTCCGCGACGGTTTGTTCACTTCGCAAGCGACCTGGACGCCCCAATAAAGCTCGAAGCCGCCGGCTGAAAGCCGCCAGCCGCCAGCTGGTCTTTTTCCGTTTGTAGTTACAGCAGCTGCTGATTGCACATAAGAAGGATCACTCGTACCTCCTCCTTGTCCATCGCCCCCACCACCCGGCTCGAATAATAGAACGGCTCGCCCGGCATTCTGGCTTCGCCGAAGACGAGGACTGAATCCATTGGCTCGACGTTGATCTCGAAATTGCCATTGCCGTCGCTCATTGCGTAGCCAACAGCCTTAGCCTTTTGCACTCGCGCGAGCAGTTTCGTGTACTCGGCGGATGCCGCGCGCATCGCATCGGGATCACCATTCTCCCAATCGAGACTGTCCAACAAATCGAGCGATTTCCGAATGGTCGGAATCTTCGCCGCATTGAACGCGTACACGTGCACGCGCGGCACTCCTGACGTCGACTCTTTCACGTCAGCGCAGGGCTGTGCAGTGCCGTCGAGCAAAACTGTCGCGGGCTTCGCAGGCCCCAACACCAGCAAGGTGACAAGGGCGGCGGCTTTCAAAAACACGCTAATCTCCAGTGAGGTCGCCATTTAGACGCGCAACGGACCTATATGGAACTAGCTCTCGTCTCGCAGTTGGCTCGCGGCTTGGACTTAGCTCGCAACTCGCACCGAGTTGTCGGCTCGCACCGCGAAGCCTTTACACGAGCGAGGTGGGCCGCTAAGTTGAAAGGCTACAGCGATTTAAGAACCAGTGACACGCCGGAAACGCCGGCGCCAGAGCATTCCAAATGGCATTTGAAAAGACCCCGACCGTAGAGAAGTACCGCAAGCACAACTCCGACAGCGGATCGACCGAAGTTCAGGTCGCCCTTCTCACCGAGCGAATCAACTACCTTACCGACCACTTCCGCACCCACGCGAAGGACCATCACAGCCGTCGCGGGCTGCTCAAGATGGTCGGCAAGCGCCGTCGTCTCCTCGACTATCTGAGGAAGACTGACGTCGAAGGTTACAGAAAGATCATCGCCGACCTTGGACTGCGGTACTAATCTGGCTCTTTGATCTGACCGCGCGGCATATGCCCGCGCGGTTTGTGTTAACAAAGACAAAAAAAACAAACATGCAACGCATCGAAAGAACGTTCGCCGGAAGACGCCTCGTGATTGAAACCGGGCGCATGGCGAAACAGGCGGCCGGGTCCGCGCTCGTACAGTTCGGCGAGACAATGGTTCTCGCGGCAGTAACGGTCAGCGACAACGAAAGCCCCCTCAATTTCTTCCCCCTCCTCGTCGAATACCGCGACAAAGCCTACGCCGCCGGCAAGATCCCGGGTGGCTTCATCAAGAGAGAGGGTCGCCCCTCCGACGCGGAAATCCTCAAAGCACGAATCATCGATCGCTCGATTCGTCCACTGTTCCCTGAAGGGTTCAAGAACGAAGTCCAGGTCTTCATCTACGTCATCTCCGCTGATCAGGAGAACGACGCCGACGTGCTCGGACTTCTCGCCGCTTCGTACGCGATCAATTCATCGAAGATTCCGTTCATGGGACCGATCGCCGGAGTACGCGTCGGCCGCGTGCAGGAGAAGTGGATTCTCAATCCCACCTTCCAGCAGCTTCCATACAGCGACATGGACGTCGTCCTCGCCGCGTCGAAAGACTCGATCATGATGGTCGAAGGCGGCGCACTGGAAGTTTCCGAAGCCGACATGCTCGAAGCTCTCTCCGTCGGTCAGCGCGGTATCCGCGAGCTGATCTCGTTCCAGGAAGAGCTGTTTGCGCAGGGACGCGCCGAGAAGATGAAATGGACGAAGGCTGAGATTCCCGCTCCGATCAAGGCACGCGTCGACGAGCTCACCAAGGGAAAGATCTCCGACGCAATCAACCAGCAGGAGAAACACTCCCGCATCGAAGCGGTCGAGGTCGTCAAGAAAGCGGCGATCGAGCAGCTGGTCACCGAATTCCCGGACAACTCCAAGGACATCTCCGGTCTCGTCGGAGACGTCGAATATCACGCGCTCCGCTCCCAGGTTCTCGACACCGGCAAGCGCGTCGATGGCCGCGGCACCAAGGAAGTCCGCCCGATCACTATCGACACTCAGGTCCTCCCGCGCGCGCACGGCTCTGCGCTGTTCACCCGCGGTCAGACTCAGGCTCTCGTCGCTGCCACGCTCGGCACCGCCAACGATGTCCAGCGTCTCGATTCGATCGACGAAGCTGGCGAGACGACCAAGACCTTCATGCTTCACTACAACTTCCCGCCGTTCTCGACGGGTGAAGTTCGTCCGATGCGCGGCACCAGCCGTCGCGAGATCGGCCACGGCAATCTCGCCGAGCGCGCGCTGCAAGGCGTGCTGCCGGCCTTTGAAGATTTCCCTTACACCATCCGCATCGTCTCCGACATTCTCGAGTCCAATGGCTCGTCGTCGATGGCATCGGTTTGCGGTGGCTCACTCGCG
>DASTGU010000198.1:0-3119 GCA_035718845.1 Gemmatimonadaceae bacterium
CAGCGCGGGCCGTGGGCGATCAATCTGGTGCGTGTCGATTTGCGCCGCGCTAACATCGAGATCCGCGCCGCCCGCGCTCTCGATCAGCTCAGAGGACGCGAGCGCGTCAGCGACATTGCCCATCGTGCGGAGTCGAGTGGCGTGCGCGTGCTGGCTGCCATCAATGCCGACTTCTTCAATCTCGAGACTGGCGAGAACGAGAATGATCAGGTGATCGACGGCGAATTGTGGAAGGGACTCAAGGTCACCGATTCACCGTACGACACCTACGACAACACTCACACGCAATTCGGGATCGACGCGGCGGGCCACCCATTGATGGATCGCTTCATCCTCGACGGCAAGGCGTGGGATCGCGGCGCATTGACACCGATCATCACCCTCAACTTCAATCCATCGGGCAAGCCGGAAGGAACGGCGCTCTACACATCCCGCTACGGCGCGACCACGCCCCGCGATACTACGCGACGCACCGTCGAAGTCGCACTGATCTCGGCGGGAAAACGCGGCGACACTTTGCTCTTCGTGCGGCGCGGTGCTGCCTCGACGTCATCGGGCACCAGCATCCCATCCAACGGCGCGGTGCTCGCTGCGTACGGGTCTGGCCTGCGAGCGCAGGAGGTCCAGGCAATGGCCGATGGCGATACGGTGAAGATTCTCTTGGCCACTCTGCCCCGTATAACGCGCGAGCTGGCGATGGTCGTCGGGGGCTGGCCGCGCATCCTGCGCGACGGCCAGAACATCGCGGGCGAAGCCGCGACGCTGGAAGGCACACTATCGCGCAACGCCGAGTCGCGGCACCCGCGCACGGCGATCGGGTTCTCGCGTGACAGCTCCACCTTGTTCCTGCTCACCGTCGATGGTCGCTCCGAGAACAGCGGCGGCATGACTCTCATCGAGCTCGCGACCGTGATGCGCGAGCTTGGCGCGTGGCAGGCGATGAACTTCGACGGCGGCGGATCGACGACAATGGTCGTCGCCGGCAAAGTCGTCAATCAGCCCTCAGACAAGGAAGGAGAGCGCGCGGTGGGAAACGCGGTGCTCGTCGTGCTCAAACGGTGACTGGCTCACGTCGATCAAAAGCGTCCTCAACATGCAGCTCCCGCCCATCTGTCATTTCATAGTAGCGAGCGTCGCTATCGCGCCAGCCGGCAAGAGCTTGATACACTCGCGGCAGTCGCGCGCGCCCCACCTGGTTGCTGACACACCTCTCATCGTGAGGATCTTCTCGATCGAAACCGGATCCACAGAGCCCGACCCGCCAGAATCGCGGTGAACCATCCCGTCGTCGCCAGCGTGAACATGGTCCACACGAACAAGTATCCTTCGGAGTTCCGCACCACGAATCCCGGCGAATGCAGCACTATCATCATCGCCCCGATGATGCCCGCCAGCATCATGATGATCAGGCCCACCACGCTCTCGGAGAGCATCAGCGTCGCGTAGAGCCAGACGACGAAGACGATGACCGGGATCGGATATTTGACGTGCCCCACCGGTTGATCGATGACGTCACTCGTCAGGTGACATATCAGCAGGAACAGCGACACCAGCGACGCGATTTGCAGCGTGGTCTTGTTGTTCATAAGTCGAGGACGATTTGAGTGGCGGAGCGGCAATAACTAAGAATTTCGTTTTTCCCTACGGCGGCTTTGCGCGCTCGGTTTCGCGGGCCTGCCCTCGGGCCGATCCTCATAGGTCCGTAAGCATTCGAGCGGTTGTTTGAGCCGGGGTATCCGGGGACGGGACGTGCACGCCGCCGAAACGTCGAAGCAGCCCTCTGCCAATCGGACGCCGTAATTGGATACGGTCAGGAGCAGGGCTATCAGCCGCTTGGCGGCGTATAAACGACGAACACGGGTGTGGTGAGCGTGTGCAGCTCCACCACCGGCGCCGCCGTCGGCGGCGAGTAGACGATGTGGGTGTCAGTTGGCCCGTCATAGGTCGCGCCGTACTGAAGCCTGTATCTCCCCGCGCCCGCCCGGTCGTCCAGACGCGGGTAAACGTTTTGCTGCGTGAGCCTGGCCGCTGAAAACGGAAAGGTCACCGAGTCACCCGGTGCGACCAAGCCGCTCATCGCTGAAATACAGACAGGCGACCATACGGTTTGCCACTGTCCGTCGATCTCTTCCTGCAGCTGCGGCCCGCACCCACCGAAATACAGCGGCGTCGCGCGATTGTTTCGAACGATCACGTTGACTCTGATCCGCGTCAGCTCGGGAGTCTGCTCGAGTGCAACGCTGTCGGGTACTATCCTCACCACCGCGCCAGTCAAATCGCGGTGGACTCCCGACGACGCGCAGGCGGCGACCGTGAGCGCAAGACCGAAGATGCATACGCTAATGCGAATACGACTCATACGGATCCATCTCGCACAGTGAGTGCGTCGATACAATCCGGACTTCCTCCTGGGGGTGCTTTGCCGCTACACCGCTTGCGACAGCCCAATGAGAATTGCCGCCCGCTCCGCGGTTACCGATTTCCCGGTTTGCGCCTTCAGCGTGTCACGATAATCCTGCAATGCCGCGTCGGCCTGCTTGGTCTTGCCGGCAGCACGTGCTTTCTGTGCGTCGCTCAAATCGCGAGCGAGATCATCGGCGACGCCACTGCTGGTCACGAAACGCCGCGTCAGATTGGTCAGGCTCGCGAAGGTCACGCTCACCGTGAACGTAGTTGACGCGCTGGCGCTATTGCCGGCGTTGTCGGTTGCGGTCGCCGAGTATGTGTGCGCGCCGAGACCGAACACGTACGCGTCCCCTTCGATCGGCGCGCAGGTGTTCGACGCGAGACCAGATTCCGCATCGCTGGCGCTACACGTGATCGAGACGTGGGCGTCGACTGTGTAATCAGACGGGTGCGCGGAGTAACTGATGGTCGGCGGTGTAACGTCAGCAGCTGATACACGCCACAATACGGCGCCGCTGCCAAGGAATCCGCCAGGTGTCCACTGAACCTGCGCAAGACCGACGATCAAACCTCTGTTGTTGATGCCGTGTGCGTCACCACCGGGTCCGTTACGCACGGCACCGAGGTCAATCAGAGTACCATCGTGCGACCAAAGAACCGGTGCGAAGTTGAAGGCGCCGAACGCATCCTTGACGCCGACGAACTCGAGCGGC
>DASTGU010000199.1:0-5982 GCA_035718845.1 Gemmatimonadaceae bacterium
CGTTACCTACACCGACGCCAACTTGACGCTCGGTGGTGGCGCCACCACAACCTCCACTGCGCGCGTCATCGGCAGCAACCATCACACGACGCATACGCTCGCAACGGGCATCGGCGGCGTCGCGGTCACCTTCACCGTTGCGGCGGGGAACGGGACGCTACTTCCGCTAGGTGGCGAGGGGCCGGGAAGCAATCTGGTAACTGTCACCACGAATACCAACCCGATCGACGGTGGTCCGGTGAGCGGCGGCGGTTTCGCCCCGGTGAACTGGACACTTCCGCTCACTCCCGGCACGTACACGCTTCAGGCAAACGCTGCGGCATTGGGTGGTCCGGTGACGTTCACCGCAACCGTTCCTGCTGTCGCCCTTAACGTGATCCAGGGCGCCTGGCAAAACGAAGTCCCAGCGACGGCTGGCGTAGCTTCTCTCAACATCAACGTCGACGGCTCCGCGGTGTCGGTGCAGGCCTTTGGCAATTGCAGCCCGACGGATTGTGATTGGGGCTCGACGACGGGCGATGCCAGCACGTACTCGACCACTCAGCAGATCGGCGCGTTTTGGGACCAGGGTTTTGCGACGCGAACCATGACGATTCAGGCGCTGTCGTCCACTCGGCTTCAGGTGACGACAGTCAGTCACTTTGTTCCGCCGGACACGCGGACCGACTATACACTCGTCGAGTACTTCCAGCGGCCGCCGGCACCACCACCGATTCCGTGATCGTTGTGAAGCCGCTATCTGCAGATTGGAGAGTGAATGTCACCTAGCATGCTCGACTCGCGCGCTGCACTCGCCGCCGAAATTGCTGAATCGGTGCGGATGCAGCTGCGCGCGAAGCAGGATGAGATGCAGCTCGAGCGCGCGATCGAGAAATCGTTGCTGGACGAGGCGCGCCGCGCCGAGCTTAGGCTCGCGTACCTGCGAGTCGGCGCGGCGGGCGTTTTCTCGCTGTTCGTGTTTGGCCGCTTGCTGCTGTCCGATCTGGTTCGCGTGTCGCCCCCCACTGTCGGCAGTCTGGGGGCCGCGCTGGGCTGGATGACGTTCTCGGCGGCGATCCTGATGCTGTTGCGTCGGGATTGGTATCGGCCATGGGTGCGACGCGCATTTCCGATCGCCGATGCGTCGCTGCTGTTGATCGGGCTCGGGGTCAGCCAGGTCGGGACCGACGCGTTCACGCGGCCACCGGGCCTGGCCTCGACATTCGCCGCGCTGTGCATTGTGCTGGCGTTCACCGGCGCATTTCGGTTGACGCGGCGGGCAGTCGAGATCAGCACCGGACTTGGTGCGGGCGCGTTATTGATCGCCGCGGCGCTGGGCTGGGTTCCGTTGGCGGCAGCGGGCGGATCGCTGGTTGCCATCGGGTTGGCCGGCGTGCTCGCCTTCTACGTGACGGAGATGATTCGTCGCGTGGTGATGAACGAGGTGCACCGCGTCACTCTCGACAAAATGTACGGCGAGGCGGAGCGGATCATCGATGCGCGCGAAGAGATACTGCGGATCGTCGCGCACGATCTGCGGAATCCGCTGAACACCATCTCGATGGCGGCGGATCTACTGCTCGAGGACACCAAGCAGGAGGCGTCGCGAACGAGCCAGCTCCGAATCGTGAAGCGCTCGGGTGAGCGAATGAATCGCCTGATTCAGGATCTGCTCAGCGTCACGACGATCGAAGCAGGGCGACTGTCCATCGCGCCGAAGCGCACGTCGGTGAACGATCTGCTGCACGAAGCGTGTGAGCTGCTCGAGCCGATCGCGCGCGAGAAGTCGATCAGCCTGACGGTGAGCGCTGCGGCGGATTTGCCGCCGGTGCGGGCGGATTCATCGCGCGTGCTTCAGGTCTTCTCGAATCTGGTTGGCAACGCGGTGAAGTTCACGCCGTCAGGCGGCGCGATCACCATGTCGGCTGTGCGAGACGATGGCAAAGTGATTTGCTCGGTTGCCGACAACGGACCCGGCATTCCATCGGCGCAGATTCCGCGGCTCTTTGGAAAATTCTGGCAGGCGAAGCGCGGTGATGGCCGCGGTGTCGGACTCGGCCTTGCCATCGCACGCGGCATCGTCGAGGCGCACGGGGGGACGATTACCGTCGATAGCGAAGAGGGGAAGGGCAGCGTGTTCAGCTTCCCGCTTCAGGTGTGGAGCAACGAGATGGCGCGCATGGATACGACTCAGTTCACCGTGCAGACGCGCGTCACGCAGCCGCTGCACGCTCCGCCGGCCTAGGACTCAGCGCTTCACACCCGCGGCGGCAAGCACCAACCGATAGACGTATTCGACGCCGTCGTAAAACGAGCTGACCATGATGCGCTCATCACGCCCGTGCGCGCGAACATCGTCCACGTCTAGGAAGACGCCGCTCACGCCGTAAGTCGGAATGCCGGCGTCGCGCAGGAATGCACCGTCAGTCGCGCCAGTCTCCATCTGTGGAACGACGGGGACACCAACCCAGAGCTGATTCGTCACGCCCTCGATCAGACCGAGGATCTCCGGCGTCAGCGGCGACTCGGCGGAATTGGTGGCGCGCGGCTCGTTGACGAAGGTGATGTGAACCGCGGTGTCGGCGACAACGCTCTTCAAAGTCGCCAGCACGTCGGCGCTCGTACCGCCGGGAATGATTCTGCAATTGACGGTGGCGCGGGCGCGCTGGGGAAGCGCATTTGGCGCGTGGCCGCCCTCGATCATCGTCGGCACGCAGGTCGTGCGCAGCTGCGCGTTGTAGAACGGTGAAGTGGACAGTCTGGCGGCGCTGGCGGAATCCCGGTCGTTGCGCGCGATGGCAGCCATGTCGGCCGCGGTCTGACCGGAGTCGAGCGCGGCAGTGCGCGCGAAGAACGCTCGGGTCGTCGCGGTCAGCGTCACTGGAAATTGATAACGTCCGATGCGACCGAGCGCGTCGGCGAGACGAACGATCGCGTTTTCGGGAGTGGGCAGGGAGCTGTGCCCGCCCTTGTTCGTCACCTCGAGGAAGAACGACTGATAGGTCTTCTCGCTCGTCTGCAGCGCGCGCAGCAGTCGCTTCCCGTTTTTGATCAGCGGATCGCCCGAATCGACGTTGAGCGCGTACTCGGCGTTAATCAGATCGCGATGATTCTTGAGCAGCCACTCCATTGCGTTGTAGCCACCACCACCCTCTTCGCCGGCGGTAAGCGCGAGAATGAGAGTACGGCGCGGGACGATGTTGTTCCGCTTCATTCGCAGCATCGCGGCGGCGAGCGTCGCGGCGCCGTCCTTGATGTCGCTGGTGCCGCGACCGTAGAAGAACCCGTCGCGCTCGGTCAGTGTGAACGGGTCGATTGACCAATCGCTGCGCAGTGCTTCGACGACATCCAGGTGGGCAATCAACAGTACGGGCTTTAGCGACGGCGAGCTGCCGGGCATTCTGACGATTACGCTGGAATCCTTGTCGCCCGCCGGACCGATAACTGTGATGTCACTCTCTGGAACTCCAGCAACGCGGAATCGGCGAGCGATCGCGCGCGCCGCTGGGGTGGTGCTGCCGCCCTTGTAGGTAGTGTTGATCTCGATCAGCTCCCGGAAAATGTCACGCGCTTCCTGCTGATCGCTGGTGAGCCTCGCTTGAGCGGACGCAGTTCCCGCGGCAACACAGCCGACGAGCGCCCAAACGAAAAGACGAGTCACCCGTTACTGCGAGACGGTGATCAGCGGCGAGATCACCGCGAAGCCACACCGCATTGCGTAGCGCACGAGACCGGCGGTGCTCTCGAGGCCGAGCTTGCGCATCAGCTGATGGCGATGGGTCTCGACGGTCTTCTCGCTGAGCTTTAGCGCTTCGGCGACTTCGCGCGTGCGATAACCGCTGGCGACCAGTCGCATCACTTCCATCTGTCGCGTGGTGAGCTTGAACAATGGCGCGCGCGCCTCGATTCCCGAGCGAACGGCGAGTGGAAGCACGAACAGGTTGAGCTTCGAGACGAAGCTGTCCGCGCCGGCGCGCACGCAAGAGCCGGAATCCTCGTTGCGCAACAGGCCGGCGACAACGATCACCGGGGTGCGTGGCTGCAGTTCATGAACGACCTTGATTGCGGCGCGGTAGTCGATCTCGGGAAGCGAATAGTCGGACAGCACCACGTCCGGTTTGAACTTCTGCAGAGCCTCCGCGAGGCCTTCCTCCGACTGCACCCGTTCCGCCGAGATCTGCATACCCGCTTCGCGCAGCACGCCGAGGATTTCTGAGGCGTCGTGCTCGTTCGCCTCCACCATCACGACTTTGATGATTTCCGGGGCGCCTTGCTCGCTCATTTTCCTCACCGAAAGAAGATGAATCGGCGATAATAAAGAATTGCGAGTGCTCGCGGTACCCCGGATTTCTTTCGGATTTTTTGGCGGCAAGAAAAGCAAGGGAAATCCCTTGCTACGATTTAGGTTGTGCGCGATGTGATTCGATGCTTTTCGTTTCGTGAAGCTCGGTAGTTTGTGCGCCATGACGAAGTCGCGTCAGACGATGGGCATCAAGGGAGAACGAGTGGCGGCGAGATGGCTGCGCGTCCACGGGTGGGACATTGTCGAGCATCGATTTCGAAATGGGCATCGCGACATCGATCTGGTCGCCGCGCGGGATGAGCCCGACTCCAATCGAACGGTCGCTTTTGTGGAGGTGAAGACCCGCGCGAGTGATACTTTCGGCGGACCGATCGGGGCGGTGAACTGGCGGAAGCAGCGCGAGCTGAGCAGGTCGGCGAAGGTCTGGATTTCCCGATTCGAGCGACCCGGTGATACCTTCCGATTCGACGTGATCGGGGTCATTCTTGGAGCAGAAAATGTCCGCGTCCAGCACGTCGAAAATGCTTTTCTTCTCAACGGAAAGCGTTGATAAATCCAGCGAATGTTCGTATTTTGTTCGGGTACTTTCTGGCTGCCAGGCCAGGTCTAAACGTCAACTATAGGGTGGATTAAATGGCTGTATCAACGGTTAACGACGACAAGAAGAAGGCGTTGAACCTGGCGATTGCGCAGATCGAGAAGAACTGCGGCAAGGGCGCCATCATGAAGATGGGAGCAGCCGATGCGCGTGTGCGTGTCGACTCGATTCCGACGGGCGCCATCAACCTCGACGCTGCGATCGGCGTCGGTGGCATTCCTCGCGGCCGCATCACTGAGATCTACGGTCCCGAGTCCAGCGGTAAGACGACTCTCTGTCTCCATGTCGTTGCCAACGCGCAGCGCGCCGGTGGTGTTGCCGCCTACATCGACGCTGAGCACGCGATGGATCCGCTGTACGCCCGCGAGATCGGCGTGGACATCGACGAGCTGCTCGTGTCCCAGCCCGACTATGGCGAGCAGGCACTCGAGATCGTCGACATGCTGATCCGCTCGGGCGCGGTCGATCTGATCGCCGTGGACTCGGTTGCGGCGCTGACGCCGCGGTCCGAGCTCGAGGGGCAGATGGGCGATCAGTCGGTCGGGCTCCAAGCTCGGATGATGTCCCAGGCGATGCGCAAGCTCGCCGGCAACCTGAATCGGACCCAGACCCTGTGCGTGTTCACCAACCAGATCCGCGAGAAGGTCGGCGTGATGTTCGGCTCGCCGGAGACCCAGCCGGGTGGCCGGGCGCTGAAGTTCTACTCGTCCCAGCGCCTCGACATCCGACGGATCGAGACGCTCAAGGACGGCACCGAGGCGGTCGGCAACCGGGTGCGCGTGAAGGTGGTCAAGAACAAGGTCGCGGCGCCGTTCAAGCAGGCCGAGTTCGACATCGAGTTCGGCAAGGGGATCTCGACCTCCGGATGCCTGATCGACTACGGGATCGAGCACAACATCGTGACCAAGTCCGGCTCGTTCTTCTCCTACGGCGACGAGCGGCTGGGGCAGGGCCGCAACAACGCGAAGGGCTATCTCGACGAGCACACCGAGGTCGCCAAGGAGATCGAGGACAAGATCTACGAGGCCATGGGGATCTCCCGCGATCTCGTGGCGGCGATCGACAGCGATGACGCCGCCGACGCGCCCGACATGGCGGCAGT
>DASTGU010000200.1:0-5404 GCA_035718845.1 Gemmatimonadaceae bacterium
CGGAACACCGACGGCTTTGGGAAGCACCATCACTTCCTTCAGCATGCCGTCGATGCGATATCGGACGGCGATTCCGTTTTCGCCGGCCTCCAGATGGATGTCGCTGGCGCCGGCCGCAATTCCCTCGGCGACGATGTGATCGACGAGCTTAATGACAGGCCTCTCGACGCGGTCGTCGTCGAGTTGTTCCGGCGCGACCTCGACTTTTTCGGCGACAGGCTGCGGCGCGTCGGTGGATGTCTGGTCCAGTAGCTGGCTCACGCGATCGAGTGGCGCGTAGACCTCTTCGATCTTGTCGGCGATCCGCCGTGGCGGCGACAGCAGCATGCGGATTCTTCGGCCAGTGGCAAAGGCGAGAGTCTTCTCGCAGTCCAGGTCGAACGGATTGGATGTGGCGACGTCGAGAACCGAATCGGAGATCGCCAGCGGTAGAATTCCGAATCGACGTGCGAAGCGCTCGGGAACACTGTCGCGCGCTTCAGGGCTCACGACCAGGCTGTGGGCGATCGGCGTCTCGGTGTCCGCAGCGAGAGCCTCGAGTATTTCATCGTCGGACGAGAGACCGGACTTGGTTGCGGCGTCCCAGGTCAGCAGGGCGATCATTGCGGGAAGGTACGAAGTCCAGAGTGCCCGGCGCACTCGAATCATTGATCGCGACATCGCTCCAGCGCGGTGACTCGATGCGACAAACCTCGTCAACTGACGTGCGCGCATCCCTTCTTTTAGCTGCGGTCGCTTTACTCGGCTCGCAGACAGTGTTTGGCCAGCAAGCGTGTCGATCGCTACCCGCAGCCCGCGGCGCGATCGATCGCGGCTGGACTGCCTACCGCGCCAACGACATCACCACCGCCGAGCGGGAGTTCAGGCAGGCGCTGACTCTTTGCCCAAATGAGCCAGGCGCTCTGACCGGCGCGGGCTACGTCGCCATGCGTCAAACCCGATTAATAGATGCGCGCAGTTTTTTTGCGCGAGCCATAACTCGCGACTCCGCGTCTTACGACGCTGTTGCGGGAGCAGGCATGGCTGCGTACCGGGCCGGCGACACCAAGGCGGCGCGTACCGCCTTCGAGCGCCTGCTGCGGATCGCACCGAACGACTCGACCGCGCGCGACTATCTGACCCGTCTCGGTGTAATCTCGACCGACGTCGCGCTTTCCAGTCGTGCGCGGCCGACAACGATGACGATGCCGGCACGCACCGGCCGCAAGATCTTCGAGGTGCGCGTGACGAGCGGTCAATGGCAACCGACCTGGATCAAAGCCGTGAATCTCGGTGCGGCGCTGCCGGGGAAATTTCCGGCCGAGTTCCCGCCTGACGACAGCACCTACGAGAAGTGGATTGCACTGATCGCCGAGATGGGTGCCAACACTGTCCGTCTCTACACCATCCATCCGCCGCACTTCTATGCGGCGCTGAGAAAATGGAACCTCAGCCATCCCGATCACCCATTGTGGCTGATTCATGGAGTGTGGACCGAGCCGCCGCCGGGCAAAGAGGAAGACAAGTACGACGACGCGCAGTGGCTGGCGCAGTTCCAGCGCGAGATGAAGCACGTCGTCGCGGTGGTCCACGGGGATGCAACGATCCCGGCACTGCCCGGCCACGCGAGCGGCAGCTATACCGCCGATGTCTCACAGTGGACGATCGGATATATCGTTGGCCGCGAATGGGAGCCGTACTCCGTGATTGGCTATAACAAGCTGCACCCGGCGAAGACCAGTTATATCGGCAAGTACATGACAATCTCTGGTGGCAATCCACTCGAGGTGTGGCTCGCACAGCAGTGTGATTTTCTCGTCTCATTCGAGATGGATCGCTACAACGCGCAGCGCCCAATCGCCTACTCGAACTGGCCGACGCTGGACCCGCTAACGCATCCGACGGAAACCGGCAAGGCCCAGGAGATCGCGCTGCTGAAGGCGCGCGGCGAAAAGATCGTCGAGATGCCGATAGAATATGACAACGATACGGTCGGGCTCGACGCTGTGAAGATGCGCGGGACGCCGGCGTTTGGGGCCGGTATTTTCGCCTCGTATCACGCGTATCCCTACTATCCGGAGTTCATGGTCGTCGATCCCGGCTATCGCAACGCACGTTCGCCCGAAGGGCCAAGCAACTACTTCGGCTATCTGCGAGAGCTCGTCTCACACTACGGCAACATGCCAGTCGTGATCAGCGAATACGGTGTGCCTTCGTCGCGCGGCAGTGCGCACGTGCAACCACAGGGCTGGAATCACGGCGGATTGTCGGAGGCAGATCAGGCGCAGATCGACGCACGGCTGACGCGCGACATCTACGCGTCTGGCGCGGCGGGAGCTGGCCTGTTCGCGCTGATCGACGAATGGTTCAAGAAGAACTGGGTGGTGGTCGAGTTCGAGCAGCCTCTCGATCGGAAGAGGATGTGGCTCAACGCTCTGGATGCCGAGGAGAATTACGGCGTGATCGCGATGCGCGCGGGCGCAAAGGGAGCGTCTCCCGTTATCGACGGAGATAGCGCGGACTGGCGTGGACGGCCTTTGCTCTACAGCGCCCCAGGAAGTACAGACGATCCGCTGCGACTCAAATCGTTCAGGGTCGCTTACGACGAAGCGTACGTCTATCTCCGGCTGGACGTCGGTAAAATCGACTGGAGCCGCGCGCACTATCAGATTGGTGTCGACACCTATCGTCGCGAGCTGGGTGACACCAGGCTGCCGAACACCGGATCCAAATCTCCAGTCGGTCTCGAATTCGTGATCGACATTGGCGGGCCGAACGCAACGCAGGTGCTCGTCGATCACCCGTACAATCTCTACAAGCCGGTGGCGATTCCGGGCAGCAAGCCGACGGCGATTCAATACGTCAACAACGTGCCGTTCAAGACGGTCGCCAACAACGCTGGGCAGTGGGACTCGCTTTTCGTCGTCACGAACCGGCGGCGCGTCAGCCGCGACGGAAAGATCTTTCCGTCGATCGGGTACAATCGCAATCGACTGCTTTACGCGAAGCAGTCAGAGACGACACTGGCTGACTGGTACACGAACGACGCTGCGGGCGTCATCGAGATGCGCATTCCTTGGGGGATGCTGCAGGTGACCGATCCGTCGTCGCACAGCGTGCTGTTTGGCACGTCAGGGCCAAAAAACCCGGCCAGCACCATGACCGATGGATTTCGTTTCATTGTGGAGAGCTACGATCGGGCCAATCCGACGAAAGCCTCCGATCGGCTGCCGCGCGGCGCAGGTGCGGCAATGTTCGGAACTCCAACCAGCTGGACGTGGCCGAACTGGGAAGTGCCGCAGTGGCACTCCGAGATCAAGCCGCTATTCGGCGCGATGCAGCATGCGTTCGCGCAAATACCCGAGCACCCAGCGCGACAGTAATCAGGTCGCTCTTGTGGGTCCGCGCCCGCGCATCGCCATTCGCCGCGCGTAAAGCGCAGTTCGCCGCGTCCCGCTAATAAGTCCAATCATTATTTGAGCAATTTGGGAGGGTTGGGCTTTCTGCTTGCGGCGGCTGTCGCTGCACGTCTGACGTTGTCTCCGGTCGTTGAGGTGAATCCCATGCGCTTCCCTGCTGCTCGTCTCGCTCACAGTCCACTCGCGCGCGCCTTCGGTGTCGGCTTCGCCATGCTCCTGACACTCACAATCGCATTGCTTCTGATCTCCTGTCACGACGAGGGACCAGGCACGCCCTCTCCCGCCGAAATCGCGGCCGGGAAAGACGTCTTTCGCTTCGACACCTTCGGCGACGAAAAATTCTGGACCGACACGCTGCACATGAACACGGTGATTCAGTCCGCTGTCGACCCGACCACCGCGCTGTCGGTCGGACTCAAGGTGGACGCGGATACGCTGCCGCCGGCGGTATTGCAGGCTATCCAGGCCGGCCAGGTGGACATGCACAGTCCGGCGACCACAGTGACGTTGCTCAAGCTCGGCGCGGTAGTCGGCGTCAAAGCAACAGTCGATGCGAACAACAACATCACGCGACTGGGAATCACCTGCGCGCTTTGTCACTCGACCGTCGACGATCGCATCACCGCTGGCATCGGATCGAGGCTCGATGGCTGGCCAAACCGCCAGCTCAACCCAGGGGCGATCATCGCACTTTCCCCGGCGCTTACGGCCGCGCAGAAAGCTGTCTACAACTCGTGGGGCCCCGGCAAGTACGACCCTCGATACAACTTCGACGGCAAGAACAATCCGACGGTCATCCCGCCCGCTTACGGGCTAGCTGGTATTCACTCCGAGACGTTCACGGGCGATGGCATGGACTTGAAATACTGGAACCGATACGTGGCTGTCACCCAAATGCACGGACAAGGGAATTTCTCCGAGCCGCGCCTGGGTATTGACGTCAGGCAGTCGCCGGACCTCGTTGGTGCCGTGCTCGAACGGTTGCAGGCCTACGAGTTGAGCCTGCAGGCGCCGAAGCCGCCGGCTGGATCCTTCGACGTAGCTGCCGCGGCACGAGGCGACGAGGTTTTCGATGGGGCTGGAAAGTGCAGCACCTGCCACGTCGGCGACCTACATACGGACGCCAATCTTCGCCTGCACCCAACCAGCGAGTTTTTCACGGATCCGACTTACGCACTGCGTTCGGCGACCAAGCAGTGGCGCACTACACCGCTTGCCGGAGCGTGGCAACATCCGCCTTACTTTCACGACGGCAGTTCGTCCACCCTGGCTGATCTCGTGGATCGCTACGACACCCAGTTTCGACTGAACCTGACCGCTCAGCAGAAGGCGGATTTAGTTCAGTATTTGTTGTCGCTGTAATCGGCGAGGACTAGAACCCGAGTCGCGCGCGCAGCGAGAACGTGTACCAGTGATACTCGCTGCTGGTCGTTTGGGTCGGGCCCGCGACGTTCGCATACAGACCCGAGACGCTGACCTCCCTCGCCGGATCAAAGCGGTAACCGAGCGAGAGGCCGCCGCGCTCGGTCGCGCGCGATGTAGCGGTCGAGCCGAAAAACTCGAGGCGCTGGCTGCCTACTGCCGCCTCTGCATCGGAGTACCAACCCAGGTTGGCTCCAATGTGTCCGCGAGTGCTCAACTCGCCGAGAGTATAGTTGCGCGGCGCGAAGTAGCCGTCCGCCGAAGTGGTGTCATAGCCGAAGTGACGCGCGCCGAGCGCGATGCTCCAGTTGCGACTCTGGTTCCAGCGCAGTGTACCATTGAAAGCCAGGCGCGAATTGTCGCGGGAGCCACCGGTGAGCTGTGCATGCGAGCCCGCGCCCGACAACGTGAAGCGAGCCGGCAACGCCACTGAAGCTTCACCGCCGAATTCCGTAATCACGACGTTGTTGGCGATGAGCAGGGCGGTCTCGTCGAATGGCGTGCGCAGCGCGCTGGCGCCGACGGTCAGGTCACGTCCGATCTTGCCGGACAATCCGCCTGCAATGCTCCAAAGTGTCTTCTTG
>DASTGU010000201.1:0-11967 GCA_035718845.1 Gemmatimonadaceae bacterium
AGCTTGTCCGACGCCTCGCGCGCCAGACGCAGACAGGCGTCGAAATCGCCGCGCACCATCAGCGTCTTTGCGCCATAGGCGAGCGTCTGCGCCAGCTTGCCCAATGCGATTTGTCCCGAGGGCACGAAGACAATCGCCGGAATGCCCGCCAACGCGGCGTATGCAGCCAGCGACGCCGAGGTGTTGCCAGTCGATGCGCACGACACAGCGCGCGCACCGATCCGCTTCGCATTGCTGATCGCGACCGTCATCCCGCGATCCTTGAACGACCCGGTTGGATTGTGGCCTTCGTGCTTGAGCCACAGTTCCTCGATGCCGCTCCAACTCACCACAGAAGCGCGCCGCAACAGCGGCGTGTTTCCTTCCCACTGACTGACGATGTCGCCGTCGGTGATGGTCGGCAGCACCAGCTCGCGAAATCTCCAGACCCCCGATCTGCTGATCTCGCCGCGCTCGACCGGTGATGGCGTCAGTCGGCGATCGAACAGCGTTCTCAGCGCCGGACCACGCTCGGTCGGAGCGTCGCTCTCCAGCGAAAGGAGTCCCCCGCACTGACGACAGGTCGTCGCGGTATCGAGCTCGTTCCACTCACTGTCGCACGCCTCACAGCGCAAACGTGTCGTCACGTCAGCGCGAGCCCGCCAGCTTCAGCACATCGTTGAGAACACCAGCCGCCGTGACCGCCGCGCCGGCGCCAGGGCCAGTTATGACGAGCGGGTTGGCGCGATATCGTCGAGTGGTGAATGAGAAGTGATTGTCGGTCCCGGCAAGCGAGGCCAGTGAGCTCTTTGCATCGACGGTGACAATTCCCACTCGGGCGTCACGCTTCGTCACCGTCGCGCGATACCGAAGTACCGTGTCGCGCTCACGCGCTTCGCGGATCCGCTGCTCCCAATCAGCGTCCGCTTCGCTCAGACGATTCAGAAATACATCGAGCGGAACCTCGCGCAGCTGGTGGGGCACCAGCGATTCCACTTCGACATCTGAAAGCTCGCCGGAGAATCCAATCAATCGGCCGAGTATTAGCGCTTTGCGCGCGACGTCCATGCCGGAGAGGTCGTCGCGCGGATCGGGCTCGGTGTAGCCGAGCTTCATCGCAGTCTTGAGCGCGAGCGAGAACGGTGTTCCGCGACCCATCTCACTGAGCAGGTATCCAAGCGTCCCCGAGGGGGACCCTTCGATGCGGAGAATCTGATCGCCCGATTCCGCCAGCTTCTGGATGGTGTCGATGATCGGCAGTCCGGCACCTACAGTCGCCTCGTGCAACAAACGTCGATCGTTGGCTGACGCCGCTGCCTCCAGCGTGCGTGCGTCCTTTTCACTCCCGGCGAGCGGTCGCTTGTTGGCGAGCACGATGTCCATTCCGTGTTGCATCGCTTGCACCAGCACGGGAACTGTGTCGCCCGCGGTAACATCGACCAGGATCGGTCTCGACAACGCGTGCGCGGCAATCGCCGCGATCGCGTCATCGGTCGTCGCCCGCACCCCACGTCGAACACTGGAGAGTGGAGTGCGAGTGGCCTTCGCCGCCGCCAGTGCCTCGAGTCGTTTCGGCGAAAGGCCGCGCGTGTCGAACACGTATCCGCTGCGATCGACGACGGCCACGATCCGCGCCTGTCCATCCGCTGTGCGCGCCGAGCGTGTCGCCATCTGCATCGCCAGCTCGCGCCCGATTTGTCCGAAGCCGAGTAGCACCACGTCGGCGTGCTCCGGATGAACGGCGGCGCCGCCGCCAATCTTGCCAAGTCTGAAGGCGTGATGAATCGCGCGCTGTGCTTTTGCTGAGTCGTTGCCGTCGACGACCACGGAGATGTTGAGCTCACTCGCGCCCTGCGCGATCGCGACAATGTTCACTTCTTCGTCGGCGAGCGCGCTGAACAATCGTGCTGCGACTCCTGGAGTGCCTGCCATCCCGAGACCAACTACCGCGATCGTCGCCAGATCGGGTCGCACTTCGATTGCGTCGATTTCGTGTCGTGCCAGCTCCGGCGCGAAGGCCTCGCGCAGTGCTGCAGCTGCCGCCTCGCCCGATGTGCTCGGAATGCCCATGCAGATCGAGTGCTCCGACGAGGCCTGCGAGATCAGCGACACAGAGACACCAGCTCGCTCGAGAGCGCCAAAGGCGCGCGCTGCGACGCCCGGCACTCCGACCATTCCGTTGCCGGCAATCGTCACCAGCGTTTGACCGGTGATTGCGGTGAGAGCTTTGACTGGCCGTCGCGTGCGCCGCGCGCCGGCTCTCCTTTCTCGCTCAACAACTACCTCGGTACCAGCGGCAGTAGCATCCGCAAACGGCCGGACCACCAGCCGCGTCCCCGGTTGCAGCGCGATCAGCGAGCGAGGATGCAGAACTTTTGCTCCATAGTACGCGAGCTCCGATGCCTCGCGCACGTGCAGCGACGGGATCAGCCGAGCGTCGGGCACCACGCGTGGATCAGCCGTCAACAGCCCCGCAACATCCTTCCACAAAACCACATCGCTCGCCCCAAGCACTCGGCCGAGCAACGTTGCGGTGAGGTCGGATCCACCACGCCCGAGCGTGACGACCTCGCCGACGCGCGATCTGCCGGCGAAACCCGGGACAACCGGCACGACACCCTCCTCGAGCAGCGGACGCAGCTTTGCGTTCGCTGCCGCCGCCGTTTCCTCGATGTCGGGACTCGCCATGCCGTGTGGACCGTCGGCGCGGACGATCTCCGTGGCGTCGACAAAGCGAGCGGGCGTGCCCGTGGTGCTCAGCGCAGTCGCCAGAATTCGCGCCGCGAGCCGGTCGCCATAGGCGATGAACTCGTCGCTCGTCGCCGATGGCAGCTCGCGCTGTCCGGCGAAACGTGCCTGAATTTGCTTCAGCTCGTCGAAGCTCTTAGTGAGATCACTGTGCAGTCTCTTGTCGTCGAGTCCCAGTGCCCGGGCCACTGCCGCGTGTCGGTGGCGAAGTGAGTCGAGCTCGGCGGTTGATGTCTCGCCGTCGATAGCCGCGTGGGCGATCGTCAGCAGATCATCCGTGATACCCATTAGCGCCGACGCGACGACCACTTTCTGCTCGTCGTCGGCGGCGATGATCGCGATCACACGACGAATCGCGTGGGCGTCAGCGAGCGCGGCGCCGCCGAACTTGTGGACGTGGATTGTCGGCAGTGATCTCATCGGCGATGCAAGAGAACCTATGCAGGATCGCCGGTTGGGGAAGCGGGAGGCGGGAGGCGGGAGGCGAGAGGCGAGAGGCGAGAGGCGAGAGAGGAAAGCCGGAAGGGGTAGGATTGGCGGAGGCCTACCGCCTGTAGCCAGGTCCTCTCAGCGCTCTGCCCGGCAGCGCGTTCGTGACCTTACCCCCATCCAGAACGGCGACGCCGTTTACAAACACGTAATTGATTCCCGTCGCGATCTGTGACGGATTCTCGAAGGTCGAGTTGTCGATGATGGTGTTCGGATCGAAGACCGTGATGTCGGCGAACATTCCCGGCTTGAGCAAGCCACGATCGTTGATTCCAACGCGCTGCGCGGCGAGCGACGTCATTTTCCGGATAGCAAACTCGAGCGTGATCACCGAGTCCTGTCGCACGTAACGACCGAGTATCCGCGGAAACGTCCCGAAGCCGCGCGGATGGCCGCGATCCCGGAATTTCCCCGCCGAATCCGGACTGACCGCACCGGCGTCCTGGCCAACGGAAACCCATGGCTGCCGCATCACGTAGCGCAGCGCGTCTTCGTTGAACGAGAAGTAGATCGCGCTGGTGCGCGCGCTGTCGGCGATCAGGATGTCGAACGCGGCATCGTATGCATCCTCACCGCGCATCTTGCCAATGTCTGTGAGAAACTTGCCCTGATAGATCTTGAGGGAATCCGCTCCAACCTCATTCACCATCGTGCGGGCCGCGGTGCGAATGCCCTGTGCGCTGTCCGCAGCCAGCTCCTGCTTCAGCCGAGCGCGAATCGCGGGATCGTGGAGCCTCACAATCAGCGAGTCGTCCCCGCCTTCCTGTACCCACGTGTTCAACATCGCCTGCAAGCTGGTCCCACTGGCGATGTACGGATACTGATCGGCTGTGATGTCGATTCCTGCGCGCCTCGCCGAGTCGATCAATGCGACAGCCTGCTGCATCTGCTCGAGCGATCTCGACTTGATGTGCCGAATCTCCGCCCACGTGTTGGCACCGGCCGCGATGCGGATCGTCTCCCTGATCGCATCCAGCAAACCCGCGCCTTCGCTCCTGATGTGCGCCGCGTATCCACCCTTGTACGGCGTCGCATACTTCGTTAGCGCAATCAGCTCATCGGTCGAGAAGAAAGCGCTCGGCAGATAAATCAGTCCGGTGCCAACCCCAAACGCGCCGTCGCGCATCGCCGAATCGATGAGCGCGCCCATCTGCCGCATCTCGGCGTCGGTTGGATGCCGAGTCGCATCTCCCATCACCGCCTCGCGCACCGAGCTGGTACCGACGTAGGTACCGAGGTTGATCGCGGTGCCGCTCTTCTCGAGGAACGCGAAGTACTCGCCCAGCGAGCGCCAAGGATAGCGCGGATTCGGCTGCCGTCCGAGTGCGACATTGGGCCAGGCCGACGAGACTTCGCCTGTGATCTCGCTCGTAATCCCCTGGGTGATCTTCGACACTGCATGCGGCGCGCGCAGAATCGCAAACTCGCTGTGGCCGAGCATGTCGATGAACCCGGGCGCGACGACCTGTCCATGCGCATCGATCACCCGCGCTGCCGTCATCCCATTAAGGGCCGGCCCGACGTAGGCGATCCGATCACCGCGCGTCGCCACCGCTCCGCGATACCACGGATTCCCCGTCCCGTCGACAATGCGCGCATTGGTGATCAACAGGTCATATGGCGAAGTAGTCGCCCCGCGCGGCACCGATGCACAGGCAACAAGAAATCCGATCGCGAGAGTGGAGAAGACTCGGGAGATTCGCATTCGCTCAATTGTGAGGGTAGTAGCTCGGAGCAGCCGGCTGAAAGCCGCCAGCCGCCAGCTGGTCTTTTTCAGTTAGCAGTTAAGAAATCTTCTGCGTCTTTTTTCTCAAAAAGTCCATCAGGATAAACTGCCCCAGCGTCATCGTATTCGTGAAGTAGGCTTTTCCCCTGCTGATCTCCGATACCTTCTTCACGAACTCCACCAGCGCCCGATCGCGAGCCAGCATGAAGGTGTTGATCAGAATCCCCGCGCGCCGGCAGTTCGCGACCTCCCGCAGGGTGGTGGCGATCACCGTGCTGTCGAGCCCCATCGAGTTCTTGTAGATCTGCCCATTCGGCATCGTCATCGCGCTTGGCTTGCCGTCGGTGATCATCACGATCTGCCGCATGTCTTTTTTCTGCGCCATCAGCAGCCGCCGGGCGAGCTTGAGACCTTCAGCCGTGTTGGTGTGATAGGGCCCGACCTGCGCCTGCGGTAACGTCGACAGCGGAATCTCCTCGGCGGAGTCATGGAAGAGCACTACCTGCAGAGTGTCACCGGGGAATTGCGTGCGAATGAGATGGGTGAGCGCAAGCGCGACTTTCTTCGCGGGCGTGAATCGATCCTCGCCGTAAAGAATCATCGAGTGCGATGTGTCGAGCATCAGCACCGTCGCGCATGAGGAGCGGTACTCCGCCTGACGCACCATCAGATCGCCGTAATCGATGTCCATCGGCACTTCGAGTGAGCCGGTCCGGAGCAGCGAATTCTTGAGCGTCTCGTTGACATCCATGTTGAGGACGTCGCCGAACTCGTACTGCTTGCTATAGCCGTCTGCCTCGATGCCCGTTGCGAGATGTGGAGTGTCGTGCGAGCCAAAGCTCGACTTGCCCAACGAGCTCAGGATGTGGCGCAGACTCTTGTAGCCGAGGAAGTCGATGCCTTTATCGGTGAGATTGAACTGCACGCTCTTGGAAGCCGCTTGGGCAAGGCTTCCTTTACCGGTAACAGGCTGGTGTCCCGCCGGCATCTGAGGCGGCGCCTGCAGATTGAGATAGCCTTCCTGCGCCAGACGCTGAATGAGCTGGTCGAGTAGCTCACCAAGCTTCTGCTGCGATTCCTTGTTGCCGTCGCCGCGCAACGCTTCCAGCAGATCGGGCGTGAATTGTCCGCTCTCGATCAGCGCGTCGAGGATTGCCTGACGCAGTGCCTCTACCGAGCGATCAGGCTCGGCGTCGAAATCGTCGAAATACGGATTGAAGCTCTGTCCGCCCGCGAAACCCGATTGCAGCAGAAAATCGGCGAGCTTGTCCAGCAGCGCCTGCAAATCGACGGCATCAGCAGCTTCCGGACTGAACTTCGAATAGGTGTGGAAGCGCATATGGGAAACATATAGCAGGGACCGAACTGATGGGTCAGGCCTGCCGTTTGGTCGAGAGGTTAGGGACGACTTACGACCTATGCGACGGCAACGGTAGCGCGCCGATTTGTCTCAACACCGTGAGAAACCCGATTTCGCTGTTGTAGTTGACGATGCGGCCGTCGACCACGCGCGTGATGCTGAGATTCTGGAATTCAACTGGCTTACCGGTTGGCGGGATTCCCTGAAAATCTCCGAGGTGGGTGCCTCGAAACACCCAATGTGTTCCGACTCGATCACCATCGACGATTTGCTGCTTGAGCTCGGCGTGAAAGTCCGGGAACGCGACCAGCATTGGAGGGAAGTGTTGTTTGAGCGCTGCCAGTCCCGGGTGCGAATCGAAGGGTGAAAAGTCTCCCGAGAAAATGGTTTGAAAGACTGAGCGCACGAGTGCAGCTGGCGAATCTTTTTCTGTTGTGCTCGACATCTCTTAGTAGCTCCTCCTTGTTGCCGGAAAAATAAAAGCGAGACCTTACGCCTATATTTCCCCTGCGGAATGGCTGATGCAACTCGTGCCCCGGCGCCCGATTCGAAACCGCGACTAACCCCAGCGCGCGGCCGGCCGAAATCGATCAACCCGTTCCGGGCGCTCCAGGTTCACCGGAACTTCAGGCTGTTCTGGACCGGTCAAACCGTTTCGCTGATCGGCACCTGGATGCAGACGGTGGGGCAGGGCTGGCTCGCGCTGGAGCTCACCAACAGCGCCTTTCTCGTCGGCGTCGTCAGCGCCGCTGGCAGCTTCCCGGTTCTGCTGCTGTCGTTGTACGGCGGAGTCGTCGCCGATCGTTACAGCAAGCTGCGCATCGTCATCATCTGTCAGGCACTGCTTTTAGCTGAAGCTGCCGCATTGTGGTGGTTCACGTGGAGTGGGCACATCGGCATCGGCTCGCTGCTCGCGTTGACGACGCTGAACGGAGTCATCTCCGCCTTCGAGATTCCAGCGCGTCAGGCGATGATCGTCGAGCTCGTCTCCCGTGAAGATCTTGTCGATGCGATCGCACTCAACTCGGGCGGCTTCAATCTCGCGCGCATCATCGGGCCTTCCATCGCTGCCGTCGTGCTGGCCAAGTGGGGCGTCGCCACATGCTTTGGCGTCAATGCAGTGAGCTATCTCGCCGTGCTTGCCAGCCTTGGGATGGTGAAATTGCCACGCTGGTCTCCAGTCGTGAATCTCGTCTCCCCATTCGAGCAGCTGCAGGAGGGCTTCAGATACATTCGCGGCTCGCGCGCAGTGTCTGGGCTGATGGGGGTCGTGGCCGTCTACTCTATTTTCGGATTCCAGTATCTGTCGATGATGCCGGTGATTGCCCGCGATGTCCTGCACACGGGGGCCGGCGGTTATGGTCTGCTTCTCACCTTCGTCGGCATCGGCGCGCTGACTGGTGCGCTCTCGCTCGCCGGATTGGGTGTTCGCATCAAACGAGGCCGACTTTACAACGTGACCGCGTACGCCTACGCCGGTCTGATCATGCTGTTCTCGCTGACCCGCACGCTCCACCTCGGCGCCACGGTGCTGCTCTTCCTTGGCCTCGCGATGTTGATCAACGGCGCGCTGTCTAACGGCATCATCCAATCAGTGGTGCCCGACGAGCTGCGCGGTCGCGTGATCGCCACCTACATCTTCGTCTACGTCGGCTTCCCACCCATCGGCTCTTTCCTCGCCGGCCTCCTCGCCAACTACATCGGTGTCGAGTGGGCGATCTTCAGCGGCGGCGCGGTGATGCTTGTCTACGCTTTATGGGCGTTCTGGAAGTATCCGGAAGTGCGCTCTGTGTAATCTCGGCGTATGGATCGGGGCTTGTAGCTGGCAATTTCAATACAGAAGCTCCGAGCCTCAAGCTTAGTGAGCAGCTATGCTGTGAGCTGTGCTTTTCGCATTCGTATTCAGCAGTGAGCTGAGAGCTAGCTCTGAGCTCTCAGCTTATGGTTAAGTGTGGTAGCAAAGCTCGGAGCGTAGCTGCTCACTAAGCTTGGAGCTCGGAGCTTCTGTTCTGTGATTGGCTGCTACGGAGTACGAACTGTACGCCGAGATGTTAGCGCGCTTCCCAATTCACGATTCGCGCGCCAAGAACTGCCTGCTGCACAGCATCGGCAACATCCCGACGCAGCTGCACGTGCCGGGTGTTGTTGCGCGACGGGTTCACGCGATTGGTCAGGATGACCACGTACAGATCCTTCTCGGGATCGATCCAGATCGAGGTGCCGGTGAAGCCGGTGTGGCCGAAGCTCCACGGCGAGAAGAACTGGCCGGCGCTCGAGCCACCTTCGGGGGAATCCCAGCCGAGCGCGCGAGTGGATTCCTTGCCTTGACGCGCGGTCCAGCGCGCGATGGTGGCGGGCTTCACGATGCGCACACCATTCACGCCTTCGCCGCCGTTGAGAATCATCATCGAGAACAGCGCCAGATCCTTGGCCGTCGAGTACAAGCCGGCGTGACCGGCGACGCCGCCGAGGGCGTACGCGTTCTCGTCATGCACCGTTCCCCACAAGAGGCCGCCGCGGGCGTCATCGACCTGGGTCGGCGCGATCCGCGGACGCAGGCTGAAGGGCGGATTGAACTGCGTATCGACCATCCCAAGCGGCTTGAAAATTTTTTCGCTGGCGAGGACATCGAGGGTCTTGCCGGTGATGCGCTCCATGATCAGCTGCAACAGGATCATGTCCCAATCGCTGTAGATCATGTTGGAGCCAGGGGTATACTCGAGCGGGCGAGCGTTGATTTGAGCAAGGTACTGATCGCGACCCTTTGCGGTCTGATAGATGTTGGCCCCCGCCTCGAGTCCGCCGCTGTGGGTCAATAACTGCTTGACGGTGATCTGCGCTTTCTCCGGTGAGTTGAACTCCGGCAGATACGAGACGACGGTGCGATTGAGATCGAGCTGCCCATTCTCTTCAAGAATCATCGCCAGGGTGGTCGTGGCGATCACCTTGGTCAGCGACGCGAGGTCGTAGAGCGTGTTGGTATCGACCGCGGGCGAGCCGGGCTGATTCCAGTCGATGTAGCCGTAGCCCTTCATGTACGCGATGTGGCCGTTGCGACCGACGGCGATCGCGACGCCCGGTGCAACTGCTTCTTCGATCGATGTCTTCACGATCTTGTCGAGCTTGGTTACCAGCGAGGTGTCGAGCCCGGAGTTGTTGAGACCCATCTCCGGCGGCACGTACTGGTGCTGCACCGGAATCGGGGCAACTACCTTGGCCGAAGGCGGGGGAGCACAGGCGACAATCGCGGCGAGGCCGGCGAGGATATGCGAGGCAGAATACTTCATGCGAAAGCGACGAGGTGACGTGGCTTGTGCCGGTCGATTGGATCGCCGGCGCACCTCAGGTAGGACGATTTTGTCGGCTGAGAGGAACGCTAATCGTACGATTGAGGCGTTCGGACTAACGGCATAGCTGATTGCTGATTAATTGAGGAGCGAGGGCAATCGAGGATCCGCAATTGTCGCCAGTTCTCGGTGGTCTGCAATCCTCACTTAATCAGCAATCAGCTATGCCGTTAGTCCTGAGGCCTCGGTCCTATTCAGTTCCTACCGCCCCGGCGCCCGGATGCAGTTCCTGATTACGTCGCCTGCGGCCACCGAGTCGGCATGCGTGTTCAGAATGGGGCAGGGCGGCGGCACTGCAGCAGTGAGTGAGCGCTGGCCATTCGAAGCAACGGATCTGACGGCTGCCCAGCCGTCATCCAATTGATCGGGAAGCAGGAAGGATGTTCCGTTCGCGATGGGATAGATCTTCTCATATGTCGGCGAAGTCGTGCGCCGGAACAGCACTTCATATGAGGCGGCCGTCGGCACCGCGTTCCAGGTCAGCCGCCACTTCGAGCCGCCCGATTCGCGATCGCGTACTGCGATAGCGAGCGGTGGCGCAGGCGCGTTGGCCAGCGAGCCCACCACCGACGCGTTGTTGCGCGCGACGTTGGCGACGTATCCGAAATTCACGTGCGCAAAATCATCGGTCGGCAAATGCTGGCGCTTGTAATTCTCGAGTCGCTCAGTGAAACGCAGACCCGCATCACCGAGACTCACATACGGGCTGTGATCACCGCCGCGTGAGATTCGGTCGAGTCGGAACACCGGCAAAATCCTGAAACGCGGATTGTAGATCGTGCCGGTCGCCCAGGCGTACCGCGCGAGCTCTCTGCTTGGTCCGTTATCCGGCTCCGCGCCGAAAATCCTTACGCTCGTTGAATCGACTGTCCCGTCCTCGGCGACGACGTTGCCGACGATGTCATCGGTGAACGCCGAGACGACTTTGTAGCCCGCGTCGTGCAATCGCTGCGCGAGATGTGTGGATCCGTAGAGTCCCTGCTCTTCACCAGCATAAGCGACGAAGATGATCGACGACTGCAGTCCGTGCGGGAAATGCTTCGAGAAAACCCGCGCGAGCTCCATGACCGCGGAAGTGCCGGAGCCGTCGTCGTCGGCGCCGGGGGCGTCCTGGGTCGCCTCGAACCTTGCCAGCGGACCGATGTCAGTGCGCGCGCAGCCGCAGGAATCGTAGTGCCCACCCATGACTATCACTCTGCTGGTGTCCGCGCCGCGCAGCCACGCCACGACATTGACGACGTTGATCATCGGCTTGTCGGGGTGACCACGCATCTGCATCAATGCCTCGTCGTACTCGACGTGGAGGCAGCCGCCACATGCCTGGCTGTAGCCCTGGAGCTTGGCGAAGAGATAACGCCGCGCCGCGCCAATGCCGCGGGTGCTGCTCAGGGTGTCGCTCATTGTGTGTCTGGTGCCGAACGACACGAGCGCCGAATCAGTCGCGCGAATCTGCGCCGCGGAGATGTCGGCGATCGTCGCCGCCAGCGCCGGATCGCGTTTCAGTCCGATCGTGACATCGTTGGCCGCCAGCACCATCGGCTGTTGCGCGGAGGCGAATACAGGGAACGAAGCGCAGACGACGAGAGCGAGTTTACGCAGCGACTCAATGGCCATTTTAAGTTTATCCTGATGAGGACGGGACCGACTGCGCAGAATAGAGGCGGAGCTTGAGCAACACAAGCGCGTCGTGGCAGCTCGCCCGGTTTCGCGATCTCAGCGTCGACGATCTCTACGCGATAGTGAGATTGCGCGAAGGAGTCTTCATCATCGAGCAGAATTGTCCCTATCCCGACTCCGACGGTCGGGACCCGCTCGCCTGGCACCTGCTCGGCTGGCGCGATGGACCGGACGGCAAAGCACTCGCTGCATACGCGAGAATCTTCGAGCCCGGCATTCGCTACCGCGAGGCGTCGATCGGACGAATTGTCACCGCACCCGAGGTTCGCGGAACGGGGCTTGGGCGGCAGCTGATGGTCGAAGCCTTGCGAAGAACAGAAAAGCTGGCGCCGAATCAGCCGATCAAAATCGCGGCCCAGCGTCGGCTCGAGAAGTTCTACACGGGTTTTGGCTTCACCGTTATCTCCGAGCCGTATGAGGAGGACGGTATTCTTCACATCGACATGGTGCGAGAGGCGAGAGGCGAGAGGGGAGAGGCGAGAGGCGGGACTGAAGGAGGGAAACGAAGCAGTGACAATCATTAACAGGACCCGGTATTACGGCGGCGAATCGTTCGCCGACTTTCTGGCGCGGCCAACTGTGAATCACGAGCTATGGCTGGCGCTCGCGCACAGAGTGATGATTCCAGTCGAGTACTCGGC
>DASTGU010000202.1:0-6465 GCA_035718845.1 Gemmatimonadaceae bacterium
CATCCACTTTGCCACGCCGTGGGCAACGAACCCGTAGCCGACGATCACGCGCAGAGGAACGACCGCCCACCAGCGCGGCGATTTCTCATTCCAGACATCGAACATTTTGACTCCTCGATTGGACAGCGCGCGAATCGCCAGACGACGAATCGCGCGTTGCTATCAGGAGTCAACCACCGACGCAGCCAAATAGTTCATTGCCCGTGATGACCACGGGATCGGCCGTTCCTGCTACGCTCCGTCCGCCTGCGGCACCGGCGGGCGTTCGTCGGCAGAATCGCCGTAGGAAAACGGCACCGGAATGTCGAGCAGCCGGAGGTACACACCGAGCTGAGCGCGATGATGCGCGGAGTGCATGAAGTAAACGCTCCTCAGGATATCCGAACGCGCTCCGCGAATAACGACACGACCGTTCACCGTCATCGACCACGGCGCGCGAGCGCGCTCCCAGGTGAGCTGCTGCAATTGTCGTCTGAACTCTCCGCTAACCTGGTCGAACAGGCGCAACCGATCGGCGTTGTTCGACACATTCACCTTTGGCGGACCAGCCGTCCCATCGACTACGTCCTGCGTGATTTGCGCGATACCGAATCCGGGCAGCTGCGCCAGGTGCGTCGCGAGCTCGCCGAGGGAGCGTGATTTCGGATGCGGCCGCCAGTCGTCCTTCCCATCCGGCAATCGCTCGAGCATGCGGCGAGTAGTGGCGAGCTCGTTGTCGAGATCCGGAAACAGCAGCGTCGCGGGGCTCTCGGTCTCGATCAATTCGGAGATGGCAGCTGATGACATCGGGTACCTCTTCAGGTTTGTTTTTGCGCCATAGGCATACGCTAAACTCTCGACGCCCCGGTTGTCTACAGGCTTGACCGCGAGCGTCCGGCGTCGGCATTCTGTGAATCGCTACCTTCGGAGGATTAGATGTTCGGAAGAGTACGATCGAATGCGGCCGCGCTCGCGGTGCTGCTCGCCTCGTGCACAACAGCTTCTCAGTCAGGCGCACCAACAATGAGCCCAGGAATAGACTCAGTGTCGTTCGGCACGCTCGCCAATGGACAACGCACCGAGCTGTTCACACTGCGGAATGCACACGGGATCGAAGTGCAGTTCACCAACTATGGCGGGATCATCACTTCGCTCAAGACCCCCGATCGTAATGGCCGCTTCTCCGATATCGTGCTTGGCTACGACAAACTGGCCGGCTACGTCGCCAACTCGCCCTACTTCGGCGCGATCGTCGGCCGTTATGCAAATCGCATCGCACGCGGGCATTTCAGTCTCGACGGCGCGACCTATACGCTCGCGGTGAACAACGGACCGAACAGCCTGCATGGTGGACTGCGCGGATTCGACAAGGTCGTTTGGAGCGCGCACCCGTTCCAGAATCAGGAAGGCCAAGGCGTCGCGCTCGACTACACGAGTCCCAACGGCGAAGAAGGTTATCCTGGCACGCTCAAGACGACGGTCACCTACACGCTGACGCCGGACGATCGGTTGATCGTCGATTATCTGGCGAGCACCGACAAGGCGACGCCGATCAATCTGTCACAGCATTCGTACTGGAATCTGGTGGGCAACGCATCGCGCGACATTCTCGGTCACGTGCTCACGTTGAATGCGGATGCGATAACGCCCGTGGACTCGACGCTGATTCCGACCGGCGAGTTGATGCCGGTCCAGGGGACGCCTTTCGATTTCCGCACGCCGCACGCAATCGGCGAGAGAGTGGATCAGCGACAGAACACCCAGATCCGCTACGGCAACGGGTACGATCACAACTTCGTGCTGAATCGCGGTGGGGCGACGGCAGGCGCGCTCCTAATGGCAGCGCGCGTCGTCGAGCCGACGAGTGGTCGGACCATGGAGATCTCCACGACCGAGCCCGGCATCCAGTTCTATTCCGGGAATTTCCTCGACGGCAGCATCACTGGCAAATCCGGCGCGGTATATCACTTCCGCTACGGCCTCGCACTTGAGACTCAGCATTATCCCGATTCGCCGAATCATCCCAACTTTCCATCCACGATTCTGCAGCCTGGTCAACAGTATCGCTCACGCACCGTCTTCAAGTTTGGAGTGACACAATGATGAGAGAGGCGAGAGGCGGGAGGCGGGAGGCGCCAGCTGGAACAGCGCGCGCGCGCCGTTATTTCTCCGCAGGGGTTCTGGTTTTTGTTGCGCTGAGTGGAGCGAACAACGCCTCGGCACAACGGCCGCAACCGCGGCTCGGCGATGCGGGGTCGCCGGGCCGACCAATGTGGACCCAGCAGCGCGCCCGCGCCTGGGGACAGTCAACCGGCTGGCTGGTAGGAAGCAACTTTGCGCCGAGTACGGCGATCAATCAGCTCGAGATGTGGCAGCCAGCGACATGGGATCCGCGCACAATCGATCGCGAGCTGGGCTGGGCACAAACACTCGGCTTCAACACCATGCGCGTCTTCCTGCACAATCTGCTGTGGCAGCAGGACTCCGCCGGATTCCTGCGGCGCATGGATCAGTTCCTCGCGATCTCACAGCGTCACCACATCAAGCCGATGTTCGTGCTGTTCGATGCGGTCTGGGATCCAAACCCTCACCTCGGCAGGCAGCGCGACCCGATTCCGCATCTGCACAACTCGGGTTGGGTGCAGGCGCCGGGCGCGGCAATTCTGTCTGACTCGACGCAGTGGGACGCGCTGCGCGCTTACGTCCAGGGTGTCGTGGGAAGATTCGCGAACGATTCGCGTGTAGTGGCTTGGGACATCTTCAACGAACCGGATAACACCAATCGTCCCGCCTACATCGCCTACGAGCCAATCAACAAACCGGCGCTGACGCTGAGCCTGATGCGCAAGGCGTTCACGTGGGCTCGGCAGATGAATCCATCGCAACCGCTAACCGCTGCGCCATGGCTCGGCGACTACGTCGATCCATCTCGCATGCGCCCCGCGACGAGGTTCATGCTCGAGAATTCCGACGTGATCAGCTTCCACAGCTATGACGACAGCGCGACTGTGGAAAGATTGATTACCGCGCTGGAGCGCTACGGCCGTCCGATTATCTGCAGCGAATACATGGCTCGTCCACGCGGTTCCACGTTCCAGGCTATCCTGCCCATCTTCGCACGCCGCAACGTCGGTGCGATCAACTGGGGATTCGTCTCAGGAAAAACGCAGACGATTTATCCGTGGGATTCGTGGAACAACGAATACACCGCCGAGCCGAAGGTGTGGTTCCACGACATCTTCCGGGCGAATGGGCAGCCATACGATCCGCGCGAGGTCCAGTTCATAAGATCGATAACGGCGAATCGAAGGCCGGGTGCGCTTAGGGTTCCAGCTGGCGTTGCTCGCTGAGAACTGAGTACTTCGGACCAAGTGCATCGATAATCGCTGACTGATTGAGAACCAGGACGAGGACAACCGCCGAACCGACGACCGGAATCCCCTTTCGTCCTCCGTCCTGCGGTTCAGTGTTAGTTCTAGTCCTCAATCAGTCCGCGATTATCGATGCACTTAGTCCGTAGTACTGAGTCCTCCGTCAATCTGAGATCGAATCCAAGCCCGCTGCCAAAGCGGCGCGATTGGCGCGAACGAGCGTCGTGAGCAGCTGACGCGCGCTTTCGTCGGAGAAAACTCGCGGCGGGTGGATCGGATGACCCGGCGGGCCGGCGGGACCGTAGCGCTGATTCAGATATTCGCGCGCGCTCGACATGATGTAGGTCGTCGCGCCGGGTGGGATGTCTTCGGGGTCGTCGCGACCGATCAAAACGTAGCGCAGGTTTTTGGTCGGTCCGACAGCCTGGAGCATCTTGCGCAGCTTGGGCTCGAAACGACTGTCAGTGCCGACGTAGTACACCGGGCCGCGACGCAGTGCGTTGCCGACTTCCTCGGTTGCATCGGAGCGCAGCGTCACCACGATGCATGGTTTGCGCATTTTTTTGCCGAGCGCGCGGACCTCCGCAGCGTGAAAGATCGTCGTCACGAACACGTCGGCTCTCGCCACCTCGTCTGAGCGGTCGATCTCAGCCAGCTCGGCGCCGTGGGTTTCGTAGCCGTAATCTGCGGCGAGCTCGGAACACAGCAGGTGCAGCTGATCCAGATTGCACTCGATGCACGCGGCGCGAACCCGACGCGTCTTGAGTGCGGCCTCGAGATAGTGCGATACCTCACGCGGCGCGAGTCCCCGCGACCGCGACTGCAGGAGCATGGTGACCAGCCACGCGCCGAGGTCGGGCAGTTTCCCATCGCCTGCCGGATGAGGCGGCTTCACGTAAGCGCCCGATCGCGTGCGCAGGTCGAGGAATCCCTCATCAGCAAGAGAACGCAACGCGGCGAGCACGACCCGCTCGTTGACGCCGTAGTCGGCTGCGAGGCTGCGCGCGCTAGGCAGTCGATCTCCACCTGACAACCGCCCGACATGCAGACCGCCGACGATGCTCGCACGGAGCGCTTCGGTGACGGCGGCTCGGCCGATACCAGTTTTCGCGTGGCCCGATTTCCTGCGCACGGCCTGCCTCCGTAGGGAGAGATCAGCTCCGCCGAATATACAGCAACCTTTAGTTAATGTAGCGTCTGCTGTACACGTAATACAGCAGTTGGCCCGTGTTATGCGGCAGCTGTGAGACACCAATCGCGCCGCCCGGGAACGCTCTCGGCCGGCGCGAATAGTTGCAAACGACCAGGATCGACGGAAGCAGGAAAGGAGTGTCGGGGCATGCGGACAGGATGCGTTCTCTGTGTTGTGGTGGCGAGCATTGCGCTGAGTGGCTGCGGCTCGCAGGCGAACCCCGGACGCTTTGCTTCCTTCTCCGACAACTCGAAGACATCGGCGCCAAGCGCCGACGTCGCGCTTCCCGCGATGGCAGCGCGCGGCGCGAACTGGCTGCCGCCGGGCGCGAGCGATGGCGATTGGCAGATGCCATCGCGCGACTACGCCGGAACGCGCTACTCTCCGCTCACCGAGATCACCACCGCCAACGCCGCGCAGCTACAGCTGGCGTGGACATTCGACGACGGCGAATCGCACTACGGCCACGAGATGACGCCGCTGGTTGCGAACAACACGATGTACATCGTGTCGCCGTTTCCCGATCGCGCGTTTGCCATCGATCTCACCAAGCCGGGCGGCGTTCTCAAATGGAAGTACGAGCCGAACCCGGCGCCGATCGCGATCGGCAAGGCGTGCTGCGATGCCGTGAACCGCGGCGCGGCGATCTACGAGGGCAAGCTCATTTACAATCTGCTCGACGATCACACCATCGCGATTGACGCGAACACGGGCAAGGAGCTTTGGCGGACGAAGCTCGCCAACGTCGAGGATGGTACGACGATGACGATGGCGCCCCTCGTCGCCGACGGAAAAGTCTACGTCGGCAATTCCGGTGGGGAGATGGGCGTCGCGGGCTGGCTCGCCGCGCTCGACGTCAACACCGGCAAGGAATTGTGGCGCGCGTATAGTGTCGGACCGGACAGCATGGTGCGCATCGGACCCGACTTCAAGCCGTTCTATTCGTGGATGCGCGGCAAGGACCTCGGCGCGACGACATGGCCGGCGGGTTCATGGAAACACGGTGCTGGCGCTGTGTGGGGATGGGTCACCTACGATCCGGAGATGCACGAGATCTTTCACGGCACCAGCAACACCGGTCCATGGAACGCCGATCAGCGCCCGGGACTGAATCTGTGGACGAGCGGAGTATTCGCGCGGAACACCAGCGATGGCTTCGCGCGATGGGCCTACGTGTTCACGCCGCACAACGAGTGGGATTACGACGGTGTCAACGAGAACATTCTGGTCGATCTTCCCATCAACGGGCAGACGCGCAAAGTGATGGTGCAATTCAATCGCAACGGCTTTGCGTACACCATCGATCGGACGACTGGTGAAGTTCTCGTCGCGAAACCGTTCGGCCACGAGAATTGGGCGTCGGGAATCGATCCGAAGACCGCAATGCCGGTAGTGGTTCCGGAGAAACACACCGTTCCTCCAGGTCGCTGGGTGCGCGACATCTGCCCCGCCGACGTGGGCGTCAAGGATTTCGAGCCCGCCGCATTCTCGCCGCGCACCGCACTCTTTTACGTGCCGGTACAGAACATCTGCATGGATTACAAGGGTCGCGAAACCGGCTACATCGCAGGCACGCCGTACTGGGGCGCGCAGATGACGCGTCACGTTGGACCCGGCGGAAACTATGGCGAGCTCGCTGCATTCGATGCTGCCAATGGGCGGAAAGTCTGGAGCATCCCCGAGCCATTCCTCGTTTACAGCGGCGCGCTGGTCACCGCAGGTGACGTGGTGTTCTACGGCACCGTCGATGGCTGGTTCCGCGCTGTCGATGCGCGCACCGGCAAAGTTCTCTGGTCGCGCAAGCTCGGATCCGGAATCATCAGCGCGCCGATGACCTACCGCGCGCCCGATGGACATCAATACGTTGCGGTCGCCGCCGGAGTCGGCGGTGGAGCGATGACGACCGCAAGCATGCCGGGATTC
>DASTGU010000203.1:0-17419 GCA_035718845.1 Gemmatimonadaceae bacterium
GCGTCGGCGGGGCTCGCCGGCTGGGTCGAATTCTTCTTACTGAGACGTGAGCTGGATAAGCGAATCGGTCAGACCCGGCTGGTACCTTCGCAGATAACCAAATTGTGGCTGGCTGCGATTATCGGCGCCTCGCTGCCGTGGCTGTACAAGCTGTTCGTCGATCGCGGATCACCGCTGATTTCGGCGCATGAGAACGCCGTTCATTCGAAGCTGATGGCGCTGGTGCTGCTGGCGGTGTACGGGTTGACCTACCTGGCGATGACGGTGGTGTTCAGAATTCCTGAAGCATCCAACGTCGTTAACCGCGCGCGGAGAGTGCTGAAGCTGCGTCGCGGACGAGCATGAACCGGCCTCTGGGCGCATGGTATAATTACACATGCTCCCCGTTCCTGACGCAGTAGCAGCGAAACTTCCACACCTTCCCGAGGGACCAGGCGTCTATCTCTGGAAGGGCAGGGACGGGTCTACCCTTTACGTGGGCAAGGCGAAGAGACTGCGCTCACGGGTGCGCAGCTATTTCTCGGGTGACCAGCTGGAAAGCGTGAAGACGCGACACCTGGTCGGCCAGATCGCGGATCTGGAGACCATCGTCGTGCCCAGTGAAGCGCACGCGCTGATTCTGGAAGCAAATCTCATCAAGGAGTATCAACCGCGCTTCAACATCGCCCTGCGCGACGACAAGTCGTATCCGTACATCAAGGTGACGGTACAGGAGCCTTTCCCGCGCGTGTATGTCACACGCCGGTTGGAGGACGACGGCGCCAAGTACTTCGGCCCGTACACCGACGTTGGCTCGATGCGGCGCGCCCTGAACGTCGTCAAGAAGATCTTCACCGTGCGCAGCTGCAACTACGACATGCCGGCCCAGATGCCGGAGCGGCCGTGCCTGGACTATTACATCAAGCGGTGCAAGGCGCCGTGCATCCTGGCGCAGACCCAGCAGGACTATCGGTCGATGATCGACGAGGTCGTGCTCTTTCTCTCGGGCCGGCCGGATGAAGTGCTGAAGCGGGTGCAGGAGCGAATGGAGCTGGCCTCGGCGCAGCTCGATTTCGAGCGCGCGGCGGAACTGCGCGACGTCATGCAGCACCTCGAGCGGATGGAAGAGCCGACGATCGTGATGGAGGTCGAAGGCGCCGATCGCGACGTCATTGGCTACGCACGCGATGGCGACGACGCGTGCGTGACCGTTCTGCGCATTCGAAGCGGCAAGCTTCTCTCACGCGAGCAACGCTTCCTCACCAACATCGACGGCGAAGACGACGGCGATGTGATGACGATGTTTCTGGCGGGGAGCTATGTCGGAATGCAGGAGCGAGCGCGACAGGTGCTGCTGCCGTTCGATTTCCCCGATCGGGAGCTGATCGAGCAGTCGCTGCCCGACAGTCGCATCCAGATCCCGCAGCGTGGCCCGCGCCGGGAGCTGATCGACCTCGCCGAGCAGAACGCGAGGCACCTGCTGGAGGAGCTGAAGCTTGCGTCGTCAGAGGCTGAGGAACGCGCCGGCGATCCCGTCTACGAGCTGGGGCGCGAGCTTGGTCTGCAGCGTCTGCCGCGATCGCTGGTATGCTTCGACATCTCGACCGCGCAGGGAACCGACACGGTGGGGTCATGCGTGTGGTTCGAGAATGGCCGGCCCAAGCGTGGCGAGTACCGGAAGTTCAAGGTGAAGACCGTCGAAGGCACCGACGATTTCGCCTCGATGCACGAGGTTGTGCGTCGGTACTTCGAGCGGCGCAAGAACGACGAGAAGCCGCTCCCTGACCTCGTAGTGATCGACGGCGGCAAAGGCCAGCTCTCGGCGGCGCACGCGGCGCTCGAGGAGCTCGGATTGGCCGACCGACCGCTGATCAGCCTCGCCAAAAGGGAAGAGGAGATCTTCATCTGGGGGCGGGAAGAGCCGCTGCGGCTGAGCCGCCGATCGCCCGGACTCAGACTGCTGCAGCAGGCGCGAGATGAGGCGCACCGCTTTGCAGTCACCTATAACCGGAAGCGCAGGTCGATGCGCACCGTGACCTCCGAACTCCTCAAGATTCGCGGGATTGGACCGGTGAAGCGGAGGCTGCTGCTCAAGGAATTCGGCAGCGTCCAGGGCGTTCGTGAGGCGGGTGAAGAAGCAATCGCGAAGCTCCCCGGGTTCAATCTTGACCGCGCCCGGAAGCTGCTGGAATCGTTGTCCGCGACGTCCCCGGTCTAAGGCGATAATCCGGCGCGCGCCGGGCTTAGCTCATATGAGCTAACGCATGGTGAATGATTGATTTCCGCCGCTATAGCTCTAAATTACTTGAGCTATGGTCAAGGTCTCCCGAGTAGAAGAAAACAGCGTCGCCGCGGAGCTCGGGATACTTCCCGGAACGGAGCTTCTGTCAGTCAATGACAGGCCCGTGAATGACTTCCTCGACTGGGAGTTTCTGACCGCTGACGAAGAGCTCGTCATCGAAGCTCGCCAGCCCGACGGCGAAGAAATCGTTTACGAGCTGGAGCGGCTCGACGGCGAGCCGCTCGGCATCGCGCTGGTGCCGCCCAACGTCCGTCGCTGCGCCAATCGCTGCGAGTTCTGCTTCATCGAGGGACTGCCCGAAGGACTACGCAAGCCGCTCTACATTCGCGACGACGATTACCGCCTGTCCTTTGCCTACGGCAACTTCGCGACGCTCTCCAACGTGAAGGAGCGCGACATCGAGCGGATTCTGGAGTACAGACTCTCGCCGCTCTACGTCTCGGTTCACGCGACCAATCACGAGGCGCGAAAGGTGTTGCTCAACAACCCGCGCGTGCCCGACATCAAGGCGCAGCTGGGACGACTCGCTGCGGGTGGTATCAGCTTCCATTGCCAGATGGTGGTGGTGCCCGGGCTCAACGACGGTGAGGTGCTGGAGGAATCGCTGACCGATCTGTGGAACATGGGCGACAGCGTCCTGTCATGCGCGGTGGTCCCCGTCGGCATCACGCAGTTCTCACATCTCTACACCGGCAAGAAAATGGATCGCGAGACTGCGTCGACGATTCTCGACCGGGTTGAGCGCTGGGGCGAGCGCGCCCTGCGCGAACGCGGTGAGACCTGGGTGTTCGGATCGGACGAGCTCTACATCAATGCTGATCGCGAGCTGCCGGGCCCATCGCACTATGGCGAGTTCGCCCAGATCGAAAATGGCGTGGGCGCGGTGACGTCACTGCGCATGCGTGTCGCAAAAGGGCTGAGCCGGGTGAAGCGGCGCGACGGCGACAGGATCGGCGTCGTCACAGGATTTGCGATGGCGCCGATGATGGAGCCATTGCTCGAGAAACTCGCTCAGAAGTCCGGAGCGCAATTCGAGCTGATCGTCGCCGAGAACTCGTTGTTTGGTCCTACGATCACGACCGCGGGACTGCTGGTTGGGCGCGACATCATCTCGGCGTTGCACAACCGTAGCGATCTCGACTACGCACTTATTCCGGCTGAGACCATCAACGACGACAGCGTGTTTCTCGACGACTTTACACTCGACGCGGTGCGAGCGGCATTGCCAATCCCGATCTTCCCGTCCTACGACTTCATCGACGTGCTGGAGTCGGATCCGATCGCGGTGGCAGTGTGAATCTCCCCGTAATCGCGCTCATCGGCCGGCCGAACGTCGGCAAATCGGCGTTGTTCAATCGTATCGTAGGCGAGAACAGCGCGATCGTGAGTGAAGAAGCAGGCACTACCCGGGATCGACACTTCGCGCGCGCGGACTGGAACGGCCGTCAATTCTGGCTGGTGGATACCGGCGGACTCACCGACGATCCGCGGATTGCGATGGACGTCGAGATCAAGCGGCAGGTGCTGCAGGCAATCGAAGAGTCCGACTTGCTAATGCTCATTGTCGACGCGCGCACCGGCCTTCATCCGAGCGATTCTCGGGTCGTGGAGCTGCTGCGTGAGGCAGGGAAGCCCTGGGTGTTAGTGGCAAACAAAGTCGACAACCCGGACACGACTGACTACTACGAGTTCTACGGACTCGGTGCGGGAGATCCGCTGCCGGTGTCGGCGCTCAACGGCAAACAGACCGGCGACATGCTCGACAAGGTCGTCGAGCTGATCCCGACGGCGATGGAAGAAGTACCGGAAGCTTTACGTGTCGCAGTGGTCGGACGCCCCAACGTTGGCAAATCTTCGTTGATCAACCGACTTCTTGGCGAGGATCGTCTGGTCGTCGCCGACGAAGCGGGCACCACGCGTGATGCGATCGATACGCCGATGACCTATCACGGTCGCGAGATAATCTTCGTCGACACGGCGGGGCTGAGACGCCAGTCGAAGGTCGATGAAGGGATCGAGTTTTATTCGGCTCTGAGAACGCGTCGCGCGATCGAGCGCTCCGACATCTGCATCCTGGTCCTCGACGCGGTCGAGGGACTTCACAATCAGGATCTCAAGATCGCGGCGCTGGCGTGGGAGAGCGGCCGCGGACTGATTGTCGTGGTCAACAAGTGGGATCTGAAAGAGAAGGGCAACAACACGGCTGCGCAGTTCGAGAAGGAGGCGCAGGAGAAGGCACCGTTCTTCAAATTCGTGCCCTTCGTTTTCACGTCGGCGTTGAGCGGGCAGCGGGTGACGAAGATTCTCGATCTGCTTCTGGAGGTCGATACCGAGCGGCACAAGCGAATCAGCACTTCGCAGGTAAATTCTACGCTCGAAGAAATCGTCGGCCGCCGGCAGCCGCCACAGGCTGCGGGGCGCGAGGTCAAGCTCAATTACGCAACGCAGGTGGAGACAGCCCCGCCAGTGATCGCAGTTTTTGGCAACAATCCGGATCTGGTGCAGGAGCATTACGTTCGCTACCTCCACAACGGCTTCCGCGAAGCGTGGGGTTTTCGCGGCAATCCACTGCGCATCATCATGCGTCGCAAGTCAGCGTAAATGGCGCCGATAATCGGCGTCATCATCGCATATCTGGCCGGCTCGATACCGTCCGCGTACATCGCGGGTCGGGCGCGCGGCGTCGATTTGAGACAACACGGCTCTGGCAATCTTGGCGCAACCAACGTGGTTCGTGTGCTGGGAGCCAAGATTGGCGCGGCGGTGTTCATAGCAGATTTCCTCAAGGGATTCCTCCCTGTCTACTTCCTGCCGATCCTCGCGGACACTCTGCAGCCGGAAGTGTGGGCGCTGATCTACGGCGCGGCGGCAATCCTCGGGCACGTGAAGCCAATCTTCCTGCTTGGTCGAGGTGGCGGCAAAGGAGTCGCAACGGCGAGCGGGGTTTTCACGGCGCTGGCTCCGATACCAATGCTGATCTCGATGGCGCTGTGGATCGTGGTGTTCTCCATCTCACGCTATGTGAGCCTGGCATCGCTGTTCGGAGCGGCGGTGCTGCCAATCGCGATCTACGCATTCCATCGCGATGCGCAATCTCCGGTATTCATTGCCAGCGTGATCATCGCTGCGTTTGTGTTCTGGACCCATCGCGCCAACATCGGTCGACTCAGGCGCGGTGAGGAGCACCGCTTCGTGAAGAAGGAAACTGCGAGCTGATGCGGTGTGCCGTGGTGGGCGCGGGCGCGTGGGGGACTGCTCTAGCCGATCTGCTGGTGCGCAACGGCCACGACGTGAAGCTCTGGGCTTTCGAGCCGGACGTCGTCGACTCCGTCAACAAGAACCACGAGAACTCGAGATTCCTCGCTGGCTACAAGCTCGCGCCGGGGCTGGAGGCGCTGAATGACGTCGAAGAGACTGTCGATGATGCAGAGCTGGTCACCTTCGCGACGCCCTCACACGTGCTGCGCGTAATCGCTCGCCAGGCGCTCAAGGCTCTCCGCGACGACGCACCGCTCGTGGTGGCGACCAAAGGAATCGAGAAATCGACGTTGTGCCTGATGACGGAGGTGGTCGAGCAGGAGGCGCCGACCGCGACGGTCGTGGCTCTATCCGGACCTAGCTTTGCAACCGAGGTCATCAGCCATCAACCAACGGCAGTCGTAGTTGCGTCGGAGGACGAGAGCGCCGCAGAGCTAACGCAGCGAGTCTTCAGCTCGCCGTACTTTCGCGCCTACACTCACACCGACGTCATCGGCGTCGAGCTCGGCGGTGCCTTAAAAAACGTGATGGCAGTTGCGACGGGCATCGCCGACGGCCTTGGCCTTGGCTTCAATGCACGGGCAGCGCTGGTCACTCGCGGACTCGCGGAAATGACCCGTCTCGGGGTCGCGCTCGGCGCGGAGCAGAGCACCTTCGCCGGTTTGGCGGGGTTGGGTGATCTGGTTCTGACCTGCACTGGGACGCTCAGTCGGAATCGAACAGTCGGCGTAGAGCTCGGGAAGGGAAGAAAGCTCGACGAAGTCCTACGCAGCAGGGAGACCGTCGCCGAAGGTGTAACCGCGGCACAGAGCGCACGCGAGCTGGCTGTGCGCGAGGGAGTGGAGATGCCAATTGTCGATGCGGTGAATCGAGTGCTATTCGAGGGACAACCAGCGCGTCACGCCATCGGTGAGCTGATGTCACGCGAGCTGCGCGCGGAGGTGGATCGATGAAAGCAAAGGAGCCGGTGCAGGAATTCTTTTCGATCGGAGACGTTTGCACGCTCACGGATCTGAAGCCGCACGTGCTGCGTTACTGGGAGAGTCAGTTCAAGTTTCTGCATCCAGCGAAGAATCGATCCGGTAATCGGGTATATCAGCGCCGGGAGATCGAGCTGATCATGCTGGTGAAGCAGCTGCTTTACACCGAGAAGTACACCATCGATGGCGCGCGCCAGAAAATCGACGAGTACAGAAAGAGCGGAGAACTGCGTTCAGTGGCACGCGCGGCACTGGATTCGCAAGCCGTCGAAACCATGGAGACGGAGCTTCGCGCGATCCTCGCAATTCTGAATGGCGAGCCAGAACCCGCGCATGGGAGCGCAGAGATTTGATCGAGCCGCTGGTAGTGATCGTCCCGGCGTACAATTCGGAGCCGACCCTCGCGAACGTGGTCAAGGGTGTTCGCCGAAATCTTCCCCGAGCGCTGATCATCGGCGTCGATGATGGATCGACCGACGGCTCGCGCAAGTTGTTGCGCACAGTCGCCGACGAGACGATTGAGTTCGATGTGAATCAAGGGAAGGGCGCTGCTCTGCGCGCGGGGTTCGCGAAGGCGCTCGAAAAAGGCGCGGCAGCCGTCCTGACCATCGATTCAGACGGACAGCACGATCCTGCATTCGCACCCGAGATCGTCGGGGCGCTGGATCGTGCCGACATCGTCATCGGTACGCGCGACCTCAGCGGAGCACACGTACCCAAGCATCGGCGCATCGCCAACATGATTTCGTCGGCAGCGACGCGCGCGGTGTCAGGCGGCAAAGTGCGCGACAGTCAGTCGGGATATCGCGCGATGAAAGCGGAAGTTCTTCGTAAGGTCGACGCCAAGGGCGACCGCTACGAGTTCGAGACTGATTTCATAATTCGCGCGGCGCGAGCCGGCTTCACCACCGTCAACGTGCCGATCTCGACGATTTATGGATCGCCGAGCTACTTCCGCGAATTCCGGGATGCGTGGCTGGTGATCAAAGTCTTGTGGCGGCACAAGGCAGGGATTTTCAAGCGTTGAAACTGCTCTGCACAAACGACGATGGGATCCTGGCACACGGCCTGGCGTGTTTGATCAAGGCAGCCGAGCCGCTTGGGGAAATCACCGTCGTCGCGCCGGACAGAGAGCAGAGTGCAACCAGCCATTCTCTGACGCTGCATCACCCGATCCGACCGATCGAACGCGGCGACCGACGTTATCAGGTAGACGGCACCCCGACCGATTGCGTGATGCTGGCGGTCGAAGCGCTGATGCCGGAGCGTCCGGATTTCGTGCTCAGCGGCATCAACCACGGCCAGAACATGGGCGAAGATGTGCTGTACTCCGGCACTGTCGCCGCTGCGATGGAAGGTCTGTCTCTGGGGATCCCTTCGATTGCGATTTCCTTCGCTGGCGGAGACCTGAGAGCAGATGTCAGCATGCTGGGCGACCAGGTCGAGCCGTTGCGCAGATTGTTGAAGCACGTCATTTCTCTGCCATCGTTTCCCGAGAACACACTGCTCAACATCAATCTGCCGCCTTTGCGCGGTGACAACATCAGAGGCGTCCGACTAACCCGCCTCGGCCGACGAGTGTATTCCGACTCGTTGAAGCCGATGCAGGACCCGTGGGGAAGGCAGATTTATTGGATCGGTGGCGGCTCAATTGCGTGGTCTGGTGAAGAGACCTCGGATTTCCGCGCCATTCAGGAAGGCTATATCTCGGTCACGCCGCTTCACCTGGACCTTACGCACCACGCGATGCTCGCGTCGGCAGAGAAATGGTGGCAACAGCCGTAGAGCCGGACTACCGCGGACCGCGTCGGCGACTTGTCGAGCAGCTGCACGACCAGGGCATTCACGACCTCGCCGTACTTCATGCAATCGACGAAGTGCCGCGACATCTTTTCGTTCCGACGGGAGTGCGTCATCGCGCGTACGAGGATTCGGCACTGCCGATAGGGAACGGGCAGACGATTTCTCAGCCATCGATTCATGCGCGCTACCTCGAGCTGCTGCACCTGAGCGGGAAGGAGAAAGTGCTGGAGATCGGCACTGGCTCGGGGTATCAGACCGCGCTGCTGGCGAAGCTTGCGGCGCAGGTCTTTTCGATCGAGCGAATCGCGCCGCTGCTGGATAAGGCGCGGGAAACGCTGCGCGAAATTGGTGTGCGCAACGTCTCGCTGTTGCTCGGCGATGGGACACTCGGCTGGAGGCAGTACGGACCGTACGACGCGATACTCGTTGGCGCGGCGGCACCCGAGGTGCCGAGTACTTATCGTGAACAGCTCACCGAAGGCGGGCGGCTGCTGATTCCGCTCGGCGATCGCGATGAGCAGATTCTGTACATGTTCACGCGACGCGGCGACAATCTCGAGCGGGAGGAGATCGCACCGGTGAGGTTCGTCCCGTTGCTTGGCAAATACAGTTGGGAGGACAAGTAGTGGCGCAGCCTCAGCGTCCGTACGTCCCGCATCGCACGCCGACTCGTGCACAGCCGGCAATATCCGTCGCTGATTTCGCGCTGGCGAAGCCTTTTGTGCCCGGCGCGGATTCGAGGTCCGGCGCCATTCTCGAGAGCGGTATTATAGACGCGGCTCCCGAGTTGCCGATCGCGGAGCCCGCGATGGCGTCCATCGAAACATTCCTGGTCACCCCGCGGGCGAGCGACGCCCCGCGGTCTGAACTGGATGACGAGGAAGATTTCGCTGAAGAGCCGGAAGAGCTGCCGCCGCTAGAACATTTCCTCGACCCTCTGCCGCCGATCGCGGATTTTTCGTCGGCTGCCATCGCTGATGCAGCCGACGATACGGTCGCCGATGAATTTCCAGACGAGCCAGTTGATGTCAGATCGAAAGGCAGCGAGTCGGATTGGGTAGAGACGGATTGGCAGCGCTACGACTGGAAATCAGCCGGGGCGTTGGGGGACACCGAACGAGCGCAGGCGGAAGCATCCGATGCCTGGGCGGAGACTGATTGGGAAGTGCCAGCGCCCCGCGCCGCCGAGCGTCCGCGAGCTCCGTCTGATGCAATCGCTATGGCGCTCGATCAGATTGCGCGGCGCATCAGGACCGGCGACCTGTCGTTGCCCGGTGACGGCTCGGTCGCCGATCCGGCGACAATCGCGGCGACTCTGGCGGCGCTGCTCGGGGTGAGACGCTAGCGCAGATGGACACGATCCACCTCGAGATCCGCGGACAGGTGCAGGGAGTTGGATTTCGGTGGTATATCGTCGAGAAGGCCAAGCGACTGGGACTGGCCGGGTGGGTGAAGAACCGCCGCGATGGATCCGTCGAACTCGCCGCGTCAGGGCCGATCGAGGCGCTCAGGCAGCTGGAAAGCGCTGCCAGGTCAGGCCCGCGCGGCGCCCATGTCGAAGAGGTACGTGAGCTGGCGCCTTTGCCGGGCGACTCCTTAAGCCAGCCGTTCGAGATCGCACGCTAAGGTACCAAGGTATGCCGAGGGCTTGTAGATTCAGGGCCAATCGCGGGAGAAGCCAGTTCTCAACGGTGATTCGCCCCCGTAGCTCAGGTGGATAGAGCAGCGGTTTCCTAAACCGTTGGCCGGGTGTTCGAGTCACCCCGGGGGCACTCCCAGTATCAACCAGGACACCATCAGAAATGACGACACCGAACGTTCCGGCGCGAAAGAAATACGGCGCCGATGAAGAAGGCATTGCCGAGTGGGTAAGAGATCATGGCCGAGAGCTCACATGGACGGTGACCGCACTAGCGGTAATCGTCGGCGGCTTTTGGTTTTATGAGAGATCCCAGGCGATAAAGTCTCAGCGCGCCGAGACGGCTTACCTGCAAGCGAGACAGGCCGTCGAGGCGGGGAACCTCCCGCTCGGCATCTCGGACCTCCAGAAGGTCGTCAACCGCTACGAGGGGACGGCCGCCGGTAGCCAGGCAGCCATGACCCTGGCGCAGGCACTCTACGATTCCAACAAGTTCAAGGAAGGCGTCGCGGCGCTCAAGAAGGTCGAAGGCAGCGTCCCGTCAGAGTTCAAAGCCTCGATCCATGTCCTGGAGGCGGCCGGCTACGAAGGTCTGAAGGATTTCGCCAACGCAGCTGAACAGTTCAGGCAGGCTTCCGACGCCACGAAGTTTCCGGCCGACAAGGCTGAATACCTCGCGAGTGCCGCGCGCGACTACCAGGCTGCCGGCAACATCAAGGCTGCCATCGGCATCTGGCAGGACCTGGAGAAGAACGAGAATCCGGGTGTGGCGGGTGAGGCGCGAGTCAGACTCGGCGAGCTTGAAGCGAAACCAATGACAGTCTAACTGTCCCGATTCATCGAACCGCGAAGGCCACGGGCGATAGGTCCGTGGCCTTTTTCTTTGCCTATGAGCTGACTGATTTCCTTGCCTCGGGGCCGGCTGAGGAGAGATATGCGTATAAGATAGATTATGTAAACTACACCCGGGGATAAAATGTGGAGAAACCCACTTTCTCCACTTCAGGGCGTCTTAAGCGCCTTCTCCACTGCTTGTTGAGCTTGTGATCTGAGAAACTGCTTGAGCGGGCCAACCACCGACAGCTAGCTGACCGCGCGGCGACAGACTGTCAATCGATGTCGCGCAACCGACCCTCAAAAACGATCCGGCCTTCGCCGCGGAGCGATGGAAACCAGGCGGTACCTTCGTGGCGCAGCGTGACCGTCAGCGGCAGCGATGAACGGGTCCAGAGGGTGGTCTCCTTCCCCGACTCGCCCCAATCTGAAAGCATAATGGCGGTCGCTACGGCACCTGTCCCACAAGCCAGGGTCTCGCCCTCGACGCCGCGCTCGAAGGTCCGATAGCAAAAACCGCCATCGCGACCCTTGGCCACGAAGTTCACGTTCGCCCCCTCCGGTAGCGCCCGGTGATGGCGCAGCTCAGCGCCGCGGCCGTTGAGGTCGATCCGCTCGAGATCGGGCACCTCGACTACTACATGAGGAACGCCGGCGACCGCATAGCCAAGACGAGCCTCGCCGGACTTGCGGCCGAGGTCTGAGGCGTCGGGCCGAACCTCAGTCACAGGCTCGAGGTCGACTTCCGGAAGCCCGTCGCGGAGCCGAGCCTTTAATGAACCGGCTGCGGTATGCAGAAGAAATCCGCCGGCTGGCGCCATTCCCAGCTCCACGGCGAGACGCGTACTGCAAAGGCTGGCGTTGCCACAGAGGGCGGCTTCCGATCCGTCGGCGTTATAGTAGCGCATGCGGACTTCGCCGGGCTTGGCTGCCTCAACGAACACCACGCCGTCCGCGCCGACACCCGTTCCACGGGCTGACAAAGTACGGATAGTCTCCGCGTTCTCCAGATAGCCCGCCTTGCCGCCGGTCGAGTCGAACACGACGAAGTCGTTGCCCGATCCGGTCATCTTATAGAACGGCTGGCCGACGCCACGCGCCATCAGATCCTCCCGGTCAGACTCCACCAGCGCAGACGCCAGACCATCCAGATCGCCTCTCGCACCACCTTCTTGGACATCTTGCTGACGCCTTCAGTGCGATCGACGAAGATGATCGGAATCTCGACGAGTCGAAAGCCGCGCTTCCATGCTCTGAACGACATTTCGATCTGGAACGCGTAACCGTTTGATCGCACGGCGCTTAGATCGATCGATTCAAGTACATTCCGCCGGAAGCACTTGAAGCCGGCGGTGGTGTCGAAGATCGGCAATCCAGTGACGCCGCGAGCGTAAAGGTTCGCGCAATAGCTCAAAAAGAGCCGACTCATTGGCCAGTTCACCACGCTCACTCGCCCGTTCTGATAGCGCGACCCATGCACCACGTCTCCCTCTTGGATCGCCTCGAGGAGCTCAGGAAGCTTGTCCGGGTTGTGGGAGAAATCGGCGTCCATCTCGAAGATCAGGTCGTATTTCCTGGCTAAAGCCCAGCGAAAGCCGGCGATGTAGGCAGTGCCAAGGCCGAGCTTCCCTTCGCGGTGGATGATGTGGACTCGCTCGTTGTTGGCGGCGATGGCATCGACGACGTCGCCGGTGCCGTCTGGCGAGCCATCGTCGACGACCAGTACCTCGAAGCAGGAGTCCTGCGCCAGAATCGCCGGGATGATGCGGGCGATGTTGAACCGTTCATTGTAGGTCGGAACGATTACGAGCGCGCGATCAGCCAAGGCGCCTCCGATCGCGCCACGTGCCTCCTGCGAGCATCACCAGGCCCAGAAGTATCGCGATCCAGGTAATGACCTTCCCGCGCTGATAGGTCGGACTCGTGAACTGCAACGATACCGATCGCGCGCCCTGCGGCAGCTCGACTCCGATCATCGTGTAATCGACACGCCCTATCTTGGCCGGCTTGCCATCTACGGTCGCCAGCCATCCCGGATAGTAGTTCTCGGAGACGACCAGCGAGGATCCGGATGGAGCGGGCGCGCTAAGATCGATGTCGACCTTACCCGGTGCGTACGACCGCACACTGGCGGTCAGCGCGAGCGGCTCGGGCAGCGCCTGGACGTTCTGGGCGGTTGCGACGTGCGCCGAGGTGTCGAACAACGCTGCTCGTTTCACGTCGAATCGTGGATTCAACAGTGTCACGATGACCTGATCGTCAGGCGCTCTCACGGCGATCGGCGTCACCCACGCGTACGGATTCTCGGAATTGAACCGGAAGAGGTAGGTGGTGTCTCCAGACGCGTTGACGACCGGCCCTTTCAGGCGCGCGGTATTGCCAAGGAATGGCAGTTCCGGGATGTCGGTCAGGAAATACCGTGAGTTCGTGAGCGCCAAAATATTTGGTAAGAAGAGTCGGTTATCCGAGCCTCTCAGCCCAATCAGGTCGTTGTAGCGGCCGATCTGATTCCCGTGGTAACCCATCACGGTTCGGATTCCGTGCACCATCAGGCCGTCGCCATCCAGGAATGGATCGCGTGCGACGGCACCGCGCACCGAGAAGGCGACGACGCGTGCCGGCTGAGGATCGGACTTGATCTGCTGAATGATCGGATCAGACGCGAAAAGCTGTTTCGCCGGGGGCGAGAACATCCAGTAGCTGCGCTCGATCGACCACAAATCGACCGCCGATGCGATCAACAGCGCCAGCGCGACGTTGCGCGCGGTGAGCTTGCCCCGATTGTACGCGTACCAGATCACATCGACCACGACCACAAATAACAAAGAGCGCCATGCGCCGAGGAAAAGCGCTCGCCGATTCGCCACCGCGCGCTCTACCAGGCGCGAATCGGCGAAGGACTCCGCGATGGTCGACAGCGCGCCGACAGACGCCAGCACCGCAATGGCACCTCCGAAAATCAACCAGCCGAGCAAATACCTCTGCGAGACTCTGCGCTGGAGAAATCGCTCGGTACCAGAGGCTGCAAATACTGAGAGCGCGAGGGTGCCCACGAACCAGATCGTTGCCGGCGCCCTGAAATACTTGGTGCCCGGAATGATCGCATACGGGATCTGGTAGAACGGCGTAGTGCTACCCAGCGACCAGAGAAGCGCAATGACCAAGGCACCCAGCCAGAAGTAGAGATGCTTCTTGCGCGCATCCTGTCGCCAGCCGATGAATGCTGCTCCAGCGAGGATGAGAATGACGACGCCCACATAGTCGCTGTGCAGATGGATGATGTTGCGACCCCAGTAGTTGTCGAGCATCCCAGAGAACTGCGGGAGATAGACGTTGAGCAGCTCTTCAGGCGGCCACGCATAGCTCGTGGCGGTCATGTAGTCGGGCAATCCACCGGCCCGCGGCGACCACCTCACGTACTCACGGACCGGCAGGTACTGCACTGCTCCGATCGCCAGACCGATCACGACAGCGATAAGCGCGAGCCCCAGGCGACGGATCGCCACGTTCCTCGGCAGCTTCACACCATCGAGCGTCGCAAAGGCGAGGAACAGCCCGTAGGCACCCGACGCCAGGAGCATGTACTGAAGGAGCTGCGGATGCGGACTGAGTACGCACAGTCCGACGATCAGCGCAAAGGCTCCCCAGCTCCAATTCTTACCGTCTCGAATCCCCCGCTGCAGGAAAAACAGTCCCAGCGGATAGAGGGCGCTCACGAAAAGCTTGCCGTCGTGGCCCGGTGAAACGGCCGAAGCAATCTGGCCGCTCATCATGTACGCGAGCCCGCCAATCAGTGCAGCGTAAAAACCGTAGCCGAGGCCGCGCAGGAAGATGTACGTGAACAGACCGGCGAGAAAAATGTGGATGATGAATCCCCACGTCATCGCGACGTCGGTGGGCATGATCATCCGCAGCAGGAAGGTCGGATAGAAAATGTCACCGTGCATCGCCGCGATGTACGGCATTCCACCAAACAGGTACGGATTCCACAGCGGAAAATGCCCGGTGGTGCGCAGAGTCTGGGCGCCGAATTCGCGGAAAGCATAGCCCGCGATGTACTGGTCGCTGTGCGAGTTGACCAGAAATTGTCCGATCAGCGCAGGATAGCCGAGGATGAGCACCGCCAGCGCGTAAACGAGCGCTGCCCACGCCAACGCGAAGCGCGGCGCCGGAATGGAGGGCGCCGCGGACTGTTCAATCGTATGTGTGTGATGCCGCCCCTGAGACTTCTCTCGAGGTTGAGCCATGCCTGTCAGTTGGGAAGTGTTCTGCGTGTCCTACCCGCGGCAATATACAACGCGCTGGGCACTAACTCGACGACTGTCAGCCACAATCTCGCGGCGAGCGCGACGAATGCCGCGTCGGCCTCGGTGGCGAGGCCGAGCTGAGTCATGAAGGCAGCCAGAGTGAACTCCCTGACGCCGAGGCCGGCCGGCGCGATCGGCGAGATGAAACCCAGAATGTAGGCCGCGGTATAGACGGCCATATATGACGCAGTCTCACCGTTGGCACTCCCGAGCACCGCTCGCACGAAAAACTGGAAGGCCACGCCATAGAAGAGCCATGAGATCGTGCTCGTGACACCCGCAATCCAGATACTCGCCGCGGGGATCGTCGGTGGGCTCACTTCCCTGCCGATAAGGCCGGCGATCCACTTCACCAGCGGCGGCAGGAATCGCGGCGCCGCGAACAACAGCACCGCCAGTATCGCTACCGTGAGCCCGACCAGGAGTGGCTGGCCAAGCAGCTTGGCGCTGGTGACGAGCACGATTCCGGTACCCGTCGCCAGACTCACCGTCTGCATGATGATCGATGATCCAGCAGCGGCAATTCCCGACAAGCCGCGGCGGCGCGCCATCACACCCATTGCCGTCAGCGACCAGATGTTGCCCGGGACGTATTTGCCGAGATTGGAGAGGAACCAGATCCGCGCCGCTTCGCCGAATGGAAGATGTGAATCCCAGGCGAGGAGCACGCGGCGCCATCCTTCGATCAGGAGAACATAGGACCCGAGGACGAGCACCGTCGCGGCTGCGATCCATGACCACTGAAACTGAATGTGACTGAGGCGGGAGCCGACCTTATCCCACTGACCAATTAGCGAGCGGGCCGCGAAGAACAGAACGGCCGCTGCAAAAATCCACTGCGCGATCCTGAAAAGGCTACGACGCGTTACCGCCAAGCACCTGCCGGTATATCTCGGCGTAGCGGCGCGCGGCTGACTCCGGCGCAAACGTCGAGAGTGCGTACAGACGGCCCGCTTTGCCCAGCTGGGCGCCGTGGCCGTCGCGTGACAGCAAATCATCGAGGGTCTTCGCCAGCGACGCGCGATCCCCCGGCTGGACGAGCAGCCCTGTCTTCTCGTGCTGGATCACATCGCGCAACCCACCCGAGTCGAAAGCGACGACGGGAGTCTCGCAGAGGAGCGCTTCGACGGCAGTGAGCCCAAGGCCTTCGTCGACCGAGGGCACTACGACGGCAGCAGCTTGTCGATATAAATCGGGCAGTCTTGTCTGCGACACCTGGCCGTGCCATTTCACGCGCGAAGTGAGCGAGAGATCCTGCGCCAGGCGCACGAGGTCTTCGCGGTCGGGACCATCGCCAACAATGTCGAGCGAGGCTGGAGTCTTCATCTCGGCGAGCGCGTGCAGGAGATGATCGACGCCCTTCTGTTGATTGAGTCGTCCGACGAAAAGCAGTCGCCGACCATCACGCGAGTCGCCGGGCTCGAACAGCTCGGTGGAGACAGGCATTGGAGCGACGATTGGACGCACGCCTGGTACGAGCGACTGGGTCTCCTCCTGCAGCCAACGCGACACGGTTGTGACTGCCGCAGAATGCTTGAGTACGTGGGAGAACAACGGCTTCGCGACGCCAACCGAGCGCGCCAGGCGCACATCGGTGCCGTGCAGCGTCGTCACGAGCGGCACGTGAGCAAGACCGCGAACCCACGTTCCTACGACCCCGCTCGGGAACCACCAGTGGGCGTGGATGATCTCCGGCTCGAAGTTTCGGCGAGCGCGCACTGCGTGCACGAAATCGGATCCGAGGAAACCGACCAGCGCGAGCTTCGCGGTCCATGACGACGCGACATCGTTCGCCATGTTTCCGGTGTACGCGAGACTCTCGTAGCGCCGTGGCGCGTATCTGAATCGCTCGACCGGCACGCCTTCGAGTACCTCCGCGGAAGGCAAGCCAGCACCTGCAGGCGCGACCACTCGCACATTGACACCCTCGTCGCGCAGAGCGACAGCAAGGCGCAGGATGAACGAGCCGGCAGCGTCCCCTTCTCCCTGCGGGAAGGAGTGCGTGAGAAACAGTACATTCATTTTCTAGGCGTCAGTGCGCTCGCGTTCGCGCGACAGGTCTTCGATGCGGGACCGCAAATGACTCAACTCGGCGCGTTGTGCAGCAATCAGCTCGCCAAGCAGTCCGGTAGCGAAGAATACGCTGCCGACTATCACACACGTCTCGACGAGATTAATGAGCGGCCGGAACCCCACGCCGCCGATGACGCGCCATAGAATCGCGACGATGCCGACGATGACGCCGACGATGAACAACGCCGCGCCGAGCAACCCGAACAGGAGAAGAGGCTTGCGCGCAAAGCGCAGCTCGAACCAC
>DASTGU010000204.1:0-20821 GCA_035718845.1 Gemmatimonadaceae bacterium
GGTGCCGCCCGGAGTGTAGTAGTCGAGCACGAAGGCGCCCTCATCCATCTCCGGCAGGAATCCACTGCCGACGAATCGATGTGCGAGATATCCGGCGACGATCAGAATTGCGCCGGCGATCAGCATCAGGCGGCGACGATGGAGCACACCCTCGAGCGCCTGTTGATAGCGCTCGGACAGTCTGTCGAGCGCAAGCTTGACGCGGTACATGAGGCCGCGCGCACCCGCCGTTCCGCTCGCCGGTGCCGGCTCTTCGACTTCGGCATCTCTTTCCGTCAGAAACTGGTCTGCCATCAACGGAATGATCGTCAACGAGAGAACCAGTGATACGAGCACCGCGATCGTCAGGGTGATCGACAACGCGGCGAAGAACTGTCCCACGACGCCTTTCAGCAGTCGCAAAGGCAGGAACACGACAACCGTCGTCAAAGTCGATGTAGTAACCGGCCAGATCAGCTCGTTGATAGCATCGCGGATTGCTTCATGACGCACTCGATTCAGCCGGAAATGTCGGACGATGTTCTCGGTAATCACCACCGAGTCGTCGATGACGAGGCCGATCGCGATCGCCATCGCGCCCAAGGTCATCAGATTGAAGGTCTGGCCGATCAGGTACATCGCGAAAACACTGATCGCGAGGGTCAGCGGAATCGATGACGCGGCGATTGCCGTAATCCGCCCATGCTGCAAGAACAACAGCAGGATGATTACGGCGAGCACAGCACCGATGATCATCGCGTCGCGCACGGATTTGACCGCATCGCGAACGAGCGCTGCCTGATCGTAAACGGGTTTCAGTGTCACACCTGGCGGGAGCGTCGGGCGCATCGCGCGCGCGAGACTGGCGACGCTGTCAGCGAGAACCAGTGTACTGCCCCCGGGCTGACGGGTGATGTTGAGTAGCGCAGCGGGTTTCCCGTCGCCGGCGATGATGCGGACGTGATCCTCGGTGCCGAGCGTCACCGTCGCGACATCGCGCACGCGGAGGCCGTGCCCAACGACCACGTTTGCGATGTCATCGGGGCTGTGCGCTTCCTGCTGGGCGACGATGAGGTACTGCCGGTAGTCCTGCGGCAGGCGGCCGACAGCAGTCACGCCCGTCGCATTGCGAATCGCAGTCGCCATATCGTCGTAGGTCAGCCGCTGCGCGGCGAGACGGGTGGGATCGGCGATCACCTCGACTTCGCGTACGTCGCTTCCCTGCACATCCACTCGGCCGACGCCCGGCACCCGGGAGATCACGGGAGCGAGCTGATAGCGCGCAATGTCGTAGAGTGTCGCTGGATCGCCGCCTTCGAGATTGTACGAGAGAATCGGAAACAGCGACGGCGTCATTCTCTCGACCTCGATGCCCAGGCCGGCGGGGAGATCGTTGCGGATCTGATTCACGCGCGCCTGTACCTGCTGCAGCGCGTAAATCATGTCGGTGTTGTCTGTGAACGTGATCGAGATCTCGTCGGAGCCTCGAATTGTGCGCGATCGCACGCGCGTCACACCCGGCACGATGCTGACTGCTTCTTCTATTGGACGCGTGACGCTGAACAGCATCTGACGCGCGCCGAGCGCGGAGCCTTCCGCGACAACGAGGACGCGCGGGAACGCCAGCTCGGGATAGATCGCCGACGGCAGCTGTAACGCGGCGTAGATACCGCCGGCGCTCACCATTGCGACGACCAGATAGACGAATCGGCGCTGGGCGGCGAGAAAATCGAAGAGCGACTTCACTATTTCGCCGGCTCGACCTTGACGCTGTCCTCCAAACCGTAGGCGCCCTCAGTCACCACTCGCTCGCCAGCGGACAGACCGCTCGTTATTTCGGCGCTCGTTTCATTGCGTCGGCCGACAGTGACCTTTCGCTCACGAGCGAGATTACCGGTGGTCACCACGAAGACTTTGAACTCGTCTCCTTCGGGCACGAGCGCTGTCACTGGAACGACGATCGCGCGCGGATGCACCGCGGCGGTGATCTGGCCGAAAATTGTTTCACCGATACGCAGAGGCCGCGCGCCGGGCGGTGCCTGCGCGCGCACGGACACACTGCGAGTAGCAGTATCGACTGAGCCGCCTACATCCGAGATGCGGCCGATGCCGAGGGGCTCACCCTTGGCCGTTTCACCGGCGCTCAGTGTCACCGACGCGCCAGGAGCGATACGAGCGGCATCGGACGGAGAAACATTGAACAGGATGTCGAGCGCGCTGAGATCGGCGACCTCGACCAGCGATTGACCGACATCGACAGTCGCACCGATCGGCGCATTCAGTTTCGTGACGACGCCGGCGATAGGTGCGCGCAGCACCGCCAGTTGCGCCTGACGTCGCGCAGTCGTCGCGGCCGCGCGCGCCTGCGCGAGCTCGGTTGCCGCCTGATCGGCATCCTTGCGCGGTACGATGCCCTCGTCCGCGAGCCGTCGCGCCCTCTCGTAATTGCGCTCGGCGCCCGTCAGCGCTGCCTCGGCGCTCTGCGCGGCGGCGATGAAGGGCGCCTGCTCGAAGGCGACCAAGGGTGTGCCGACGCTGACTTTTTCACCGAGCGATACGAACACACTTGCAACTCGCGCCGGCGCTGGAGCACTCAGGGCGGCGAAGTGTCCGGCGCGCGCATTGACGCTACCGATCGAGCTGATTACATCCGCGAACGGTTGCATGACTGCAGTCGCGGTCTTTACCTGCACCACCGCCGCCGGCGTGTCGTCTCCCTCCGATTTGTGACACCCAATCGCGATCGCGCCGATTAGCACTGCAAGTACTCTCTTCACTGTGTCTGGACGGTGAGGTTGTAAAGACGAAGAGTGGAAGTGGCGATCCAGGCTTCAGCGAGGTCGTCGATGTACTGGCCGAGAATATCGCGCGCGTTGCGTTGGGCTTCGAGGACCGCCGGCAGTCCCTGCGCTCCTTCCCGATAAGCAGTCAAAGACATCGCAACAATCCGATTGGCATCGGCGACGAGGGCTTGGTCCCGACGGACGCGCTCGAGAGCCAGACTGCGCTGACGCTGCGCCCGGCCGATTGCCGTCCGCGCTTCGAGCTGCGCCAGCGTCAACTCGGCGCGCGCCCGCTCGCGTTCCGCCTCGGCTTGCATTATCCCGCCGCGATTCCGGTTGAACAGTGGCAATGGCAACGAGACGCCGAAGGTCGGCAACAGGCCCGGCTGCGATGGATCGCCTTGCTCAACACCAGCCTGAATGCTGAACGGAGCGAAGACGCCGCGTCGCTGCGCGCGTACAGAAAGCTCCGCGGCGCGTAGGGATTGTTCTGCCGAAGCGACGGGCAGCGGCGCGCTGCCGGAGAATGCCACGTCGCCCGCGGGAGGTGTGAGGGAGTCCGCGGGCATCACGGTCAGCACAGACGTATCCAGACCCATTACCGCCTGCAGGTCGAACAGCGTCGACGCGAGAGTCGTCGAATCGCTGGCGGCGGCGTTCGCCGCCTGACCTGCGTTGACAGTGGCGAGGACAACATCCAGCTCACTGGCATCGCCGGCATCGCGTCTCACCACCGCCATCCGCCGCAGGCTGTCTGCATCTCGCGCGTTCCGCCGTGACAGCTGCAGATGCGCGAGTGCTGCCACCGATCTCGTGTAGGTCGTATCGGCGTCGAGCGCCGCTGCCGCACGCTCGAAATGAAATCGGTACAAGCTGGCTAAGCGCGCCGCCTGCGCTGCGCCAATCCGCGCAGAGCGAGCGCCGCTGATGTCCAGCGGGAAGTCCAGGATCTCGTGGTAGGTCGGGAGCGACTTGGAGTAAGTCAGCGAAACGCTTGGATTCTCCCATTGTCTCGCGCTCGCGACGCCGGCGGCGCCCACAAGGGTGTCAGCGCGCGCCACTGCCGATCGAGCGCCGCGTGTGACGGCAGCGTCGATTGCCTGTTGCCGGGTAATAGGCTGCTGCGCGGCAACCGCTGCCGGTCCAGCGCTCACGGTGGCCAGCATCAGTTGAAGTGCTCGTTTGGATCGGAAGGGCAGATACTCTCCGTATCAGGAACGTTCGAAGGCCAAAGATGCGACACGGGTGGGGCAAGGCGTATTCCACGCCTCGCACCACCCGCTCGAAAATGCCCGACCTTGGAGGGACTCGAAAGTCCCGACCGATTTACTTGGTCGTCTTCTTTTCCTTCGCTTCCTGCTTGGCTTCCTTCTTCTCGGTTGCCGCACTTTCGTGCTTCGGCTTGCCGACGACGGAGCCATCAACGGCGTTGACGTTCACTTCTTCAATGCCAGTCTTGCCCGGAACGGTGATGTCGTACGAGTAAATTAGCTTGCCCTTCTCGCGCTCGAGCTCCTCGGACTTCACGCTTCCGTTCGGAACTTCCTTGAGCGCGGTCGCGCGCGCGTCTGCTTCGGAAACCTTTGCTTCCTTCTGGAGATCAGCCTGCGTCTCCCTCTTGACGGCGCGGCGATGACGCTTGGGGGTCGCCGATGCTGTTGTCGATGTCTTCACTGCCGCCTTCGATGCGCTGGGCGCCTGGGCGCCAGCAACGGTGGTGGTAGCAGCGATGGCAATCGCCACGGCTATCACTTTGAACATTGAAACTCCTCTTGAGAGTACTCTGCAGCCCGCATGCTGCGCGGGAATCAGCCCGCGATTATCGAGGCGAATCTTAGAGCCGGTAGCTGTCAGGTCGATTACCTGGAAGCTGTCACGGCCATTACACGGTGTTGACTTGCGTGCACAGTGTGTAGATTGGCGCACATGCGTGTGCTACTGGTTGAAGACGATCCGGGCCTGGCGGCCATAGTAAAGACAGGCTTCGCCGAGCATGGTGTACAGGTTGTAACCGTCGCTAATTACGCCGACGGCAAGATGAAAGCATTGCTTGGCACGTTCGACGTCATCATCCTCGATGTAATGTTGCCCGGCGGCAGTGGCTTCGATCTCTGTCGGGAGCTGCGCTCACGCGAAGTCGCGACGCCGATTCTCATGCTCACCGCGCGCGACACCGTCGACGATCGCGTCGCCGGCCTCGAAGTTGGCGCCGATGACTATCTCACCAAGCCGTTCGCGTTCCGCGAGCTCCTCGCGCGCGTGCGGGCGCTGGCGCGCCGGCGTGGCGCTCCGCTCCCGGAAACGCTCAAGATTTCAGATCTCGAAGTCGATCTCGACGCACAGCGCGTTCGCCGGTCGGGCAGACCGATCGAGCTGACGGCGAAAGAATTCTCATTGCTCGAATTTTTCGTGCTGCACCATGGACAGGTGGTCGACCGAGCCGCGATCACCGCACACGTCTGGGACGAGAATCACGATCCCTTTACCAACGTGCTCGAGGTGTTGGTGCGGCGCCTGCGCAGAAAGATCGACGACGAGTTTCCGAACAAGTTGATCCAGACTGTGCGCGGCTCCGGATATCGCTTTGGCGATTGACGCGACTTCGTCGCGCAGCGGATTACAGCGGCTCATACGCCTGCGGATCCGTCTTACAATCTGGTACTTCGCAACTTTCGGCACGATCATCCTGCTGCTCGGCATCGGGTTGTTTTTCGTCATCAGGCGACAACTGTCCGAGCAGCTCGACGATTCCCTTCGCAGTGCGACTACCGAGCTGACCCGCGCCGCGCGCATTCGCGCGATCGAAGAGGCATCACCGCGCGGCAGCGTGATCGATGCCGTCGACGAGCTCAACATCCCGGATCGAATGCTCTACCTGTTCGATCTGCACGGAAATCCAATCAAGCCCGATAGAGCCGATCAGTGGGTACGCCGAGCCGCGCTCTCGGCGGCATTGCACGGTCAGGCAACGGTGCAGGTGGAGCTGCCACCCGACAAAACTCTGCGCGCGCACGCTCTGCGCTTCCGCCTCGACAACGGCCAGCAAATGGTCGCTGTCGCCCTCGCCGATCAGGAGGAGCTGGCCAACAAGTACGCCGACCTGATCGAAGCGTTCATCGGCATCGCGCTGTTTGCACTGGTGCTGGTCGCGGCCGGTGGATTCGTAGTGGTGCGCAAGTCGACGGCACCAGTCGAGCGCTCGATCGAATACATGCGCCGCTTCATGGCCGACGCGGCCCACGAGCTACGCACGCCGATCACCATTCTCCGCACACGCGCCGAGATTGCGTTGCAGCAATCCCGTGAGGCCGACGATTACGTCTCGGCGCTCCGCGGAGTAGAGGCCGAGGCGCGTCGACTCGGCGGCATCGTCGACAGCTTGCTGGTGCTCGCCCGCGCCGACACCGGGGAGCGCCAGATCGAGCGCGAAAGAATCTTCCTCGACGACATCGCGGTCGATGCCGCAAGCGCGGCGCGCGTCGTCGGGAAGCAAAAAGGTGTCGAGGTCAAAGTCGAGGAATTCGAGGAGACGCCGGTCACTGGTGATCCCACTTTGATTCGACAGCTGATCATGATTCTCCTCGACAACGCCGTCAAATTCACTGACGCGGGTGGTGAGGTGACGGTCGGCGTCGCGATGCACGACAGCGTGCCCACACTCGTCGTCGAGGATACCGGCATCGGCATCCGCCATGAGGAGCTTTCGCACGTCTTTCAGCGCTTCTTCCGCGGGGAGAACGCGCGCAGCCGAACCGACGGCGCGGGACTCGGCCTGTCGATCGCCAGCTGGATTGCACGCGAGCACGGCGCAGAAATCGCGTTGCAGTCGAGACCAAGCAAGGGAACGAAAGTCATTGTCACGTTCCCGAAAGCGCCGGCCTCCGGTGGGTCGGCACGACCAGCTCAGGCAGCCTCGACCAGATCGTAATGACAACTCCTGCTGTCGCTCCCGCGCAGGTACATCACCGGCGCGCTTGGATACGAAAGCTGTTCACGTTCTGGACGCTGATCGCGCTCGTCACGGCGATCGCGGTTGGAGTGTTCGCTGATGTCGGCGAGGACGTCGCTGAGAAGTCGACGACTGCCTTCGACGAAGCAGTGCGAGTGTGGATGATCGCGCATCGCACGCCACTCCTCTACAAGATTGCCTACTTCATCACGTGGGCTGGCTCGCCATTGGCGATGGTGTTGCTGGCAGTCGTCGCCGGAGCCTGGTTTTACCGGCGACATGGTCACCGAAAAGCTGGAATCTTCGTCGCCGCTCCAGCGATCGGCGGGCTGCTCTCCGGCTCGGTAAAGCAGTTGTACGGCCGCCAGCGTCCACCGGGCGGCATTCTGCTCAACGAGCGCACCTATTCATTCCCGAGCGGACACTCGCTGACTTCGGCGGCAGTGATGGTCACTCTCTGCTACGTGATGGCGCGCGAGCGAATCATCTCGTGGCCGACCGCGATCGCGATTGGCGGACTCGTTCCGTTCGTGGTCGGACTGTCGCGACTCTACCTCGACGTCCATTGGACCACCGATGTCGTGGGGGGCTGGACCGCGGGCTTGTTCATCGCCTGCCTGAGTGCGGCGATGTACGAATATCTCCGACGAGATGCCCCATCCGCCGTCGTAGACGCTGCCGTCGAACAAAAGACTGCGGACGGAGTGAGTACTACCAGCGCGGACTAACGGCACTGCTGACTGCTGACTGAGTGCGCATTGGTAGACTGTACGCACAGTGAACTGGGAACTGGGCGCTGAATCGATTGCTCGCGCGATGGCCTGCTGATCTTGCGGCGTATGGGTCCGCTATCTTGGACCGATGAGCGAGCCAAGAATCATCGAGCCGCAAAAGGGAGATCCACTTCAGCGGATGCGCGTTTATCGGATCGCGTGCGAGCTCCTGCCGGAAGCATTCAACGACGCAAAAGTGCTGGCTGGCGATGAAGTAACTCAGAAGGTAGCTGCCCAACTCTATTCCGCGGTTGGCTCAATCGCGGCCAATCTGTCGGAAGGCTACGCGCGGAGCGCTGGCAAAGACCGGGCGAGAATTTTCGAGTACGCTCTCGGATCTGCGCGCGAGAGCACCAGTTGGTACCTGGCCGGCAAAGAAATTCTTGGAGCCGAGCTGGTCAACAGCCGCATCGCCAAACTCGACGAAATCCGCAGAATGTTGCTGGCGATCATTCCGAGGGAACGAGACCGCACCATTCGCCCCAGAAATAGCGGTGCTCACTAAGCGTCCGCACAGTTTACCAATGCGCAGTCAGTCAGCAGTCAGCAGTGCCTTTAGTCCGCGCTGGTAGTACGTAGTCACGTCAGCGGCGCAACGCGCTGTCCACATGCTGAAGCAGCTTGTTGAGCGCCGCGCGATCGAAGACCCGGCCGTTCGCAATCACAGCTGAAATCCGGCGCGTGTTCGCAATATCGGTAAGCGGATTAGCGTCGAGCAGAACGAGATCGGCGGTCATGCCCTTCTCCACCGTTCCGAGCGCGCCCTGCATTCCGAAAAATTCCGCGGGATTGATCGTCGCGGTCTGCAGCGCCTCTAGCGGGGTGAGACCGGACTTCACCAGCAGGCCAAGCTCGTCGTGCAGACTGAAACCGGGAAAGACAAACGGCTGCGGCGTATCAGTGCCCGCAAGCAAGCGCACGCCCGCCTCCTTCAGCTCGCGCGTGCGCTCGAAACTGAAGTAATTGCGCACACTCATCGTGTCACCCTTCGTAACGGAGGACGCGCGGTGGATCCAGCCGCCTTTCACCAGGCCCGGGACGTACTTGGCGAGCTCGGGGTGAGTGCTCGCGCTGTCGAAGGCGTGAGCGACCGCCTGGTACTTGATCAGCGTCGGCGTCACCCACGTATGATTTCGCGCCAAGGTTTCCATCACCACTCGGCATCTGAATCGGCCGGAGGAGCTACACGCGCGCATCAAGTCATCTTCGTGCTCGAGACTGCGCTGGCCCGAGTCGGATGCCTCGACCACGCTGACCGACTCGGGAACGACGCCCGCGAAAGGAACCCCGATCTTGTTCGCCTCGCGCGCAACACCGAAGTAAGCCGCCCGCGGAATCCGGCTTTCGATGGTGACGAAGTCTGCCCGTTGGGTCCGATCCTTTCGACGCGTCAACGTATCCACCGCCCGCACACCGTCTTCCGCGGTTTTGACGTGCGCGATGAATCGGGCCTCGTTTACGGGGCCATCCACTCTGACGCCTACTACGAGGCGCGGCCCGATCTCCTTTCCATTCGCGATGTCCCGCTTCCAACGGAGCGTCGTGTCGATGTGATAGCCCATATCACGAGCAGCCGTCACTCCGTTGGCAATCATCAAAGGGCCTGCAAAGTCGGAGAAGACGTAAAGGAAACCGTGGATGTGCATGTCCCACAGGCCCGGAATTACGAACCTCCCGGTGCCGTTGATGACGCGCATTCCAGTCGATGACGGTGCGGAAGACGAAGGGCCCACATACGTAATTCGATTGCCATGCACCACCACCGTGTAGTCTGGGTGGGCTTCCCCGCTGCGAACGTCGATCACCGACGCATGGGTTATCGCGACTGATGGTGCGCTGCTTCCGGGTGACGAGCACGCGGAAGCAGCGACAAAAAACAATGTGAGCGCGGAGCGCGCTATCGCTTGCGGGTAACCCGCCAGGTTCCGCTTTGTGGCGCGGCGGCCTGCGCGCCGCGCGTGATAAAGGTGCCGTCGATCGAATCGCCCGACAGCGTCCCGGTGAAGGTTGTAACTACTGGGCAATCGCATTGCGGATCGCGATACGCATCGAGCACGCCACTGACGGTGTCTCCACTGACTCGAACGAGTTTGATTGTAAGTACCTGCGACGCTGCCGGCGTTTGCACGCCCGCCGTCTGCACGTTTCCCGCCGTGTATGGCGTAAGCGGCCGGTCCAGACCGCGCGGCACCATCACTACATCGCCACTCGCTGCATCACCCGATGGCGAGAGGTTGAAGACAATGCTCCCGCTCCGCCCCGTCGCCGGGCTCGAGTACTCGCCCGACCATTTACCGGCGAGCGAGGCCCGATCACCGATATCGCCCGCCACGGTCACCGGTGTAGGCTTCGTTGCGCACGCCAACGCGACCGCTCCAGCCAGGACGAGTAACCTCCGATTACCACTCACGGATCCTCCTGTGTTTGATGTCAGACGCATGGGCGGGCAGCCATAGTGTCGCGTTAGCTCTTGGCATCCGCCAGTAGCCTACATATGATTTTTGGGTGCCCACCGACGCCGCGAGTGCGGCTGAAGTCGGACCGTTAATTGCAACTGTTCCTATGGCGAGCCAGCCCCTTTTTCGCTGTAACGGCTCGTTACCCGGTTCCGGTACAATTAGCGGCTCGCCCACTACTGGTCGAGCTGTGTGGAGACGCTTGTGGACGATTTGCATTCGAGACTGGCGACCGAGCTTTCCCAGGCTTCGGAACTAACGCCGGCCGGACTTACTGGCCACGATGTGAATTTTTACCGCTCCGACGAGACCCTCGTTAAGTCGGTAGTCGAGTTCCTCGCCGCCGGAATTCGCGTCGGTCAGCCAATCATCGTCATCGCCAATGCTCAGCACCGTCGTGCTTTCGCCGCCGGGCTGCGTGCGCGCGGCCTCGATCCGGACGGCCTTCTCGCTGGACGCCTGGCGGTCTGGTTGGACGCCCGAGAGACTCTGAACACGTTCATGGAAGGCGCGCTCCCCAGTCGGGAGCTGTTTATGGCCACTGTTGGCAGCGTATTCGAGAAGCTGCTCGAGAAGCGCCAGTATCTGCTCGTGCGCGCCTTCGGTGAGATGGTGGATCTGCTGTCGAAGGAGGGCAACACCGACGGCGCGATCCTGCTCGAACAGTTTTGGAACGAGCTGGCGCTGAAGTACAAGTATTCCCTCCTCTGCGGTTACTCGATCGACAATTTCCTGCACGAAGCCGGCGTAGGGGCGTTCCGTCGTGTGTGCGACCATCACACAGGCGCCCGGCTGCTCGACGACCTGCAGCAAAGCGTCGCGTAGCAGTTGGCGGCTATCAATGGCCCCGGCTTCGACCGCCGGTCGGCCACGACACAGCAATCTCCCGGCGGGATTGCCCATGAAACCGGCGAGCTGCATCGACTGCTCGTCGAAAGCGTCGACGACTATGCCATCTTCGCGCTCGATCCTGACGGCTACATCCTGAGCTGGAACGCCGGGGCACAGCGATTCAAAGGCTACACCGCCGACGAAATCATCGGTAAGCACTTCTCGATTTTTTATCCGCGTGAGCGGATCGAAGAAGGCTTCCCCGACTACGAGCTCCGCGAAGCAGCGCGGGTGGGGCGATTTGAGGATGAAGGGTGGCGCGTCCGGAAGGATGGCTCGCGCTTCTGGGCAAATGTCGTCATCACCGCGCTGCACGACCCCACGGGGCGCCTCGTCGGATACGCCAAGGTCACTCGTGATCTCACTGAACGGCGTATGGCCGAGGACGCCCTGCGCGAAAGCGAGGAGCGGTTCCGGCTGATCGTTCAGGGCATTAAGGACTACGCGATCTTCATGCTCGATCCCACGGGCCACATCACGACCTGGAACGCGGGCGCCCAGCGCATCAAGGGCTACACGTCTGAAGAAATCATCGGCAAGCACTTCTCGATTTTTTATCCGCCCGAGGTTGCGGCAGCCGGACATCCGCAGCACGAGCTCGAGATCGCGAAGGAAAAAGGAGTATACGAGGAGGAAGGCTGGAGAATCCGCAAAGACGGATCGCGCTTTTGGGCGAACGTCGTCATCACGGCACTGCGTCGCGAAGACGGATCTCTCGCCGGATTCGCCAAAGTCACTCGCGACCTCACCGAACGGCGCGCCGCTGAGGAGCGCTCGCTCGAAGCAGCACGCCAGATTGCCGCCGAAGAAGTGGCCCGAGGCCTCGCCGAGAAGAATCGTGAGCGTACCGAACACCTGCAGCAGCTAACCGCCGCGCTGTCCGCAGCGCACAACGTTCAGCAGATCGCTCAGGTGATTTTCGACAAGGCACTTCCCGCAGTCGGCGCCGAAGCTGGGGCAATTGGGCTGGTCGACGCGTCAGGGGAGAAGATCCGGGTCGCCGGCGACCGCGGCTTCGATCAGGTTCCCGCCGCCCTGCGGGTTGTCAGCGTACGCGACCACTACCCGATGAGCGACGCGCTGCGCACCGGCGAGCGGATAATCATCCATTCGCGAGCGGAGCGAAAAGTCCGCTATCCAAAGCTCTCAGATCTGCTGGAGCCTTTTGCTGGTTCCGCAATCTGGCCGCTCTCCGCCCGCGGGCGCGTCGTCGGAGCGCTCTCGGTGCACACCAACAAAGAGCTCGACGACGACTCGATCTCGTTCATGGAGTCGTTCGCGCAGCAGGCCGCGCAGGCGCTGGAGCGCGCGATGCTCTACCAGGCGGAGAAAGAAGCCCGTGAGCGCGCCGACGAAGCGAACCGCGCCAAGAGTGAATTCCTCGCCGCGATGTCGCACGAGCTTCGCACACCGCTCAACGCCATCGCCGGCTACGCCGATCTACTCGCGATGGGCGTTCGCGGCCCCGTCAACCAGGATCAGATCGACGACCTCGGCCGCATCAAACGAAGCCAGCAACACCTGCTCGGCATCATCAATGACATCTTGAATTTCTCGCGCATCGAGGCCGGCCAGGCAGCATACGAGTTCTCCGCGGTGCCCGTGAAAGATTTGATCAACGACGTGTGTCACATGGTCGAGCCGCAGGCCGCCACCAAGGGAATACATCTCGTTTTCCGTGTCTGCCCTGATCACGACACTGCGTGGGTCGACAAATCGAAAGCCGAGCAAATTCTTATCAACCTGCTGTCGAACGCCGTCAAGTTCACCAAAAAGGGCAGCATCACCGTGACCTGCAACTGTCGCGACGCCAAGCAAGTCGAGATCTGCGTCACAGATACCGGTGTCGGCATACCGGAGGCACAGCTCGACAAAATCTTCGAGCCGTTCGTTCAGGTCGGGCGGTCACTCACCCAACAGCACGAAGGAACCGGGTTGGGCCTTGCGATCAGTCGCGATCTCGCGCGGGCAATGGGGGGCGATATCTCCGTCGCCAGCGAGGTTGGTCAGGGCTCGACTTTTACACTGACACTGCAGCGTCCCGAGGCTCCTGCTTCCGCCTAGGCAGCACCCAGCCCGGGCGCGCGTAGTGGCAGGTGTAGCCTTCGGGGTAGCGCAGCAGATAATCCTGGTGCTCAGGCTCCGCCTCCCAGAACGGACCAACGGGAACGACTTCAGTCACCACCTTGCCCGGCCACAATCCTGACGCGTTGACGTCGGCAATGGTGTCGATTGCCGTGCGCTTCTGCTCGTCGTTCGTGTAGAAGATCGCCGAACGATAGCTCATGCCGATGTCATTTCCCTGACGATTTTTTGTCGTCGGATCGTGGATCTGAAAAAAGAATTCCAGCAATTGGCGGAAAGAAGTCTTGCGCGGATCGAAAATGATCTCGAGCGCTTCGGCGTGGGTGCCGTGATTTCTGTACGTCGCATTCGGCACGTCGCCACCGGTGTATCCGACGCGGGTGGCGATGACGCCGGGGAATTTGCGAATCAGATCCTGCATGCCCCAGAAGCAGCCGCCCGCGAGCACCGCGCGCTCAGTCGTTTCAGTCATGTCTGACTCCTCTGTCGTCAGAGTAATCTATGCTCTTGTCGAGCGCGAATTCACCTGGATGCGATCACTCGACCTCGTCGAGCCAATCGAATCGATACGCCAGCGCCGGACCGTTTACTCCCTCATAAGCCAGCCTCGCCACTAATAGCGTGAAAGGCTCACTGTACCGCGCGATGCGTAGTGGCCCGGCGTCGATCGGCTCGAATCCAACATCGTTGATCAGTTGCGCGACGATCTTCTTCGCTCTCGCGTCGTCGCCGATGTAAACAAGGCTCGGACGCTGTTTCCGCCTGCGCCGTTCATGGACGGCAAACAGAACTTCGCTTGGCACGGTGCCAAACGCAGCGACCACTCGCGCGTTCGGCAGTTTCTTGGCGAGCTCTTCTGCTCCGGACGAAGTGTGGGCCACGACGAGGTCTGTATCGTCGGCGTTCATCGGCAGCGAACAAGTCACCACCACCTTCCCCGCGAGATTGCCCGCCTGGTGCAGAACATCATCGACCCGCGACCAGTGGACCGCCAGCAGTAGAACGTCAGCATCCCGCGCGGCTTCTGCGGGCGTACCTGCGCTCGCTTTGGTGCCAGCCTCGCGCGCGAGGCCCTGAAGCTTCTTGGCGCTGCGCGAATAGCCGAACACCACGTCGTGTCCGGCACGCGCGAAGATGGTGCCGAGTTTTCCGCCCATGAGGCCCGAGCCGAGGATGCCGATTTTCATCGTTCTACTCCGCCGCTATCGGTCGATCTGTGCCATCCTCTGCGCATTGTATCGCGGACCCGAGACTTTGTCGGGCGCAAGAGCGGCGTCGAGCATCGCCATCTCGTCAGCGCTCAGCGAGATGTCGGCAGCGACGACGTTTTCTTCCAGATATTTGCGCCGCTTGGTGCCCGGAATCGGTACGATGTCACCACCCTTGTGGAGAAGCCAGCTGAGGGCGATTTGCGCCGGAGTCGCGCCTTTGCTCTTTCCGAGGTCGCGCACCACCGATGCGGCGCGCATGTTGGCATCGAAGTTCGACCCCTGATACCGGGGATCATTCTTCCGGAAATCGTCGTCGGGATATTCTTCGGCGCGCTTGACGTTCCCGGCAAGGAACCCGCGCCCAAGCGGTGCGAACGGTACGAGCCCGATGCCGAGCTCACGCAATAATGGAATGATGCGTGGCTCCAGATTCCGTTCCCACAACGAATACTCGCTCTGCAAAGCGGAGATCGGGTGCACGGCGTGGGCGCGACGAATCGTTTGCTCGCCTGCTTCCGACAATCCGAGAAAGCGCACTTTCCCTTCGCGGACGAGATCCGCCATCGCTCCGACTACATCCTCGATCGGTACCGCCGGATCGACCCGGTGCTGATAGAGCAAGTCGATATATTCGGTCTGCAAACGCCGCAAAGACCCGTCGACTGCCTCGCGGATGTGCGACGGCCGGCTATCGGTACCAGCGATATTTCTATTCTCGATCTTGAAGCCGAACTTTGTTGCTATCACCACTTTTTCGCGCCGGCGATCTTTCAGCGCGCGCGCGAACAGCTCCTCATTTTCGTACGGGCCATAGACCTCGGCAGTATCGAAAAAGGTGACGCCGAGATCGATGGCGCGATGAATGGTCGCGATTGATTCGCGCTCATCGCGTTCGTCGGAAGTGCCGTATGACTGACTCATGCCCATCAGGCCGAGTCCAATCGCGGAGACTTCCGGGCCTACCTTACCGAGTTTGCGTTTCTGCATTGTCTTTAACAGAGCGGGCGACCGGACTCGAACCGGCGACGTCCAGCTTGGGAAGCTGGCATTCTACCAACTGAATTACGCCCGCGACGACGCTCCAAATTACTGTCGACTCTCACAAAAGAAAACGGCGCCGGAGCGCCGTGATTCATAAGGGCATTTTAAGCGTTGCACTAACGCATCCCGTGCCGGCTTCGCCGCGATCAGGCGAGTGGCTGATCCCCGGCGATTGGAAAACTGTCGGGAAGCAGGACTTCGCGCAGCCGTTCGATTGGCGGAACGTAGTACTGATTCTCGCGAACGCGGCCGTTGTACAGGACGTAGGGATGCGTCTGGAGAATCTCCATCATCATCTGACCGCTGATCTCGTTGATATCGTAGACGCAGAGCAGCGTGCACTCGTAGGTCGGGACGAGGAAATTCACACGCGACTCGTACTCCATCAGTTCTTCGGTGCCGGCGTGACCGCGCGTCGCCCAATCCATTACGCCTGATGTCCTGACACGTTTTCCCTTGCTGCGCGCGTCGGCAAGCGCACTTTGCAGCAGCTGGTACATGCGCTCCGCGCCGAACTTCCCGCCTCTGGTGTAAGTCTCTTCCGACGTCAGGATGCGGAGTCGGCCGCTGTGCGCGGCATCCTCGACGTCGATCCCGTGAGACGCGAGCCGTGAGACGTGATCCTTGCTTCGATCGGCGTCGACGATGTTGATGACTTCCTCACCAAGCTCGATTCCCTCCTGGTAATACGGCGTGAGGATGTCGTATTCCTGGTTCCGCGAGTTGAAGAAGGCGCAAATGTGGCCGGGCTCAGGGAGCGAGCGGCCGCAGAGGGTTACAGTCCTGTGAAAGGACATGCCGGAGCCTCGATCAGTGTTTCCCAGCGCATAGTGCAATTTGAGTTCCGGCGAATCTGGTCCACCAAAAGGAAACGGCGCCAATTGGCGCCGTCAGATTCGTTGGTTTGAGAGCCACAGGTGAGATTTGAACTCACGACCGCCCGATTACGAATCGGGTGCTCTACCCCTGAGCTACTGTGGCACGTTTGGGGGCTGCCGTATCCCGACTCTCCGAACTTGGGTGGCTCCGATCGATCCAAAAGCGATTGTGCGGAGTGAGGACTGCGGACGACTGCGGGCTGCGGACTACTGTGAACTGCGGACTGAGACCTTGCCTGAGTGCCCTGGAGCGGACTCGAACCGCTATGCCTTACGGCACCACCCCCTCAAGATGGCGTGTCTACCAATTTCACCACCAGGGCAACAACCAAAAGCTCGCACTTCGGACCGCTGCAAGCTTTTCCAAACGGGGCCGACGGGGCTCGAACCCGCGACCTCTCGAGTGACAGTCGAGTGCTCTAACCAAACTGAGCTACGGCCCCAACTCACGAGTCGGGGTCGAAAACCCCTTCCTCACTTCCACCTGCTATCCGGACTGGTTGTCAGTCAGCCCGTGGCGTCTCAATCGTTCACAGCGGTCAACGCCTCCCGCCTCCCGCCTAACACTATAGCCCCAAGGGGAATCGAACCCCTCTCTGCACCGTGAAAGGGTGCCGTCCTAACCGATAGACGATGGGGCCGAATACCACCCACCGCACTCCGCACGCGCGAAGCGCGGGCCTTTCATAGCGCTAACGGGATTCGAACCCGTGTTTGGGCCTTGAGAGGGCCCCGTCCTAGTCCCCTAGACGATAGCGCCACATTTCACCCTACCGGGACACATCAGCTGCTGCGAACAGATTTCGAGTTGCGAGTTAATTCGAACTTCGGACCCAGCTCGAAACTCGCCCTCGTCGTACAGGCCCGGAGGGAATCGAACCCCCAACCGCCGGTTTTGGAGACCGGTGCTCTACCAATTGAGCTACGGACCTACGAACTCAGAAGCACTGCTGACTGCTGACAACCGCAGTCTCATTTCGCAATTCTCAGTTCGTACACCTGAGGGGTGGCTGATGGGAATTGAACCCACAACCCCCGGAGCCACAGTCCGGTGCTCTAACCAATTGAGCTACAGCCACCATCAACCGCCTTGCATACTAACCGCGCCCAACAAGTGAATCAACTTACTTGGCGCGGTCCATGTACTCGCCGGTATTTGGATTTACGCGAACCTTCTCGCCGCTGCTCACAAACTCCGGGACGTTGACTGTTACACCGTTCTCGAGCTTCGCCGGCTTCGTCGACGCGGTCTTCGTCGCCGTCTTCATCACCGGCGCCGTATCGACGATTTGCAGCACCAGCGAATTCGGCAGCTCAATCCCAATAACGCGGCCGTTATAATACTCGGCCTGGATCTTCATTCCCGGCTGCATCCACTGCGCGTTGTCGCCGAGCACCTCTTCATCGATCTCGAGCTGATCGTAGTTCTCGGTGTTCATGAAGTGGTAAGTCGTTCCGCCCTGATACATGAACTCGAGGTCGTGCGTTTCCATCGACGCCTTCTCGATCTGATCGGCGGCGCGGAAGCGATGCTCGAAATTGTTGCCGGTACGCAGGTTCTTGAGCTTGGCCTGCACCATCGCGCGCAAGTTGCCCGGGGTGTGGTGCCGAAACTCTACTACTCGGCACGGATCGCCCTCGAAAACGAGGACCATACCGCGACGGATTTGAGTGGCTGGCATTGCCATATCGATAATCCAGAAAAAAAACGAGGTCAAAAACTAAAGATCGACGCCGGAATCGTGCTCCCAGCGTCGATCAAACGTGATCGTAAACGCAAGTAGCCTTGAAACTTAGCCGCTCTTCAAACCTCGGTCAAGTTGAACGACCAAGGGCTTCAGTGCTTTCCAGAGGTTATCGGCGACGATCTTCTCACCAGTCGCGTTCGGGTGCACTCCATCGGCCTGATTGAGCCGCGAAATCCCGGCGACGCCAGTCAACAGGAAGGGCAGCAGTGGCAGGCCCTCCTTCGCGGCGACGTCGGAATAGATCCGCCTGAAGCTGCTTGTATACGCGACCCCATAATTCGGCGGCGCTTCCATTTGAATGAGCGCGATCTTCGCCTGCGGCTGACGCTGTCGAACCGACGTCACCAACTTCTCGAGGTTGGCCCTGGCTGCTGTCGTCGATAGTCCGCGCAGCGCGTCATTGGCGCCGGCTTCGATCACCACGAGATCAGCCGGGGTGCGCAGCACCCAATCGATTCGCCGCACGGCGCCCGCCGTCGTCTCACCCGAAAGTCCGGCATTTATCACTTTGATCGGTAGGCCTTCCGATCGCGCTTTCTCCTCGATCAAAGTCGGAAAAGCCTGCTCGGGATTGAGTCCGTAACCCGCCGTCAGGCTCGTTCCAAAGAAGAGCACCACCGGCGCACGAGTGCCACTAACTACACGAGCTGGGGTCGCAGCCGCTGCTTCCTCGCGCGTCCCTGTCGTTTCAGACCGTACCGCGGATGACCTTCCTGCTGCCATGTTATTGTTCGACACTCCTGTATCGTTTCCGTTTTGCACGTTTGCGGCCGAACCAGAGCCGCATGCGACGACTGTCCCCAGCACGCCGATCGCAACCGCGTGCCGAAATTTCCGTAATTGAAGAGCGTGGGCCACTAACGCCTGATTCATGCTGATTGCTCGTGAAGTAACCAAAGAATACATGAGTGGCGGACAAAAGCTCGCCGTGCTGCGCGATGTCTCGTTCACCATTCAGGAGGGTGAGTTCGTCGCAATCGTCGGACCCTCCGGCAGCGGCAAGACCACCTTGCTCGGTCTGCTTGCCGGTCTTGATACACCGACGCGAGGCACAGTGCTCCTCGATGACTCGGATCTCACTCGACTTTCAGAGAATGACCGCGCCCGTCTGCGCGGCGAGAAGGTCGGCTTTGTCTTTCAGACCTTCCAGCTGATTCCTACGCTCACTGCGCTGGAGAACGTGCAGGTCCCGCTCGAGCTGCGTGGGTCTGCGGGAGCGTCCGACCGCGCGCGAGACCTTATCAATCGCGTCGGATTGAGTGGCCGTGGCCACCACTTTCCAACCCAGCTCTCGGGAGGCGAGCAGCAGCGCGTCGCCATCGCCCGCGCCTTCGCGAACTCGCCCAAGATTCTGTTCGCCGACGAGCCAACCGGCAATCTCGATCACGCTACCGGTCAGCGAATCTTTGACCTGCTGCACCACCTCAATTCCGACGAAGGCTCGACCATCGTCCTCGTAACCCACGATTCGACTCTCGCCGCTCGCGCATCGCGGGTGATCAGACTGCTCGACGGCGCGGTCGTCGAGGATACGCGCAGTGCGGTGTCCGGAAATGGGGAGGGCATCGCGACTACTCGCCTCGCCAGCTCTTGACGGTTTTTTCGCGCAGCATCTGGAGTCTCGCCTGGCGCGAGAGCCGCACCGCGCGGCGGCGGCTTCTGCTCTACATGTCGTCGATCTCGCTCGGCGTCGCCGCGCTCGTCGCAATCGATTCGTTCGCCGGGAATATCACGCAATCGGTGAAAGATCAATCACGGGCATTGATGGGCGGCGACATCTCCTTCAACTCGTCGAAGCCGATTCCGCCCGCGATCGATTCGCTCTTTGACTCGCTCTCGCACCACGGGCTGTCGTTCGCCCGCGTGACCACGTTTCCCTCCATGGCAGTCGTTCCCCGCACGGCCGGGACGCGTTTTACGCAGGTGCGCGGCGTCACTGACAACTACCCGTTCTACGGCAACATCATCACCGAGCCGGCGGGCGCGTGGCACAATCTGCAGAGCGGCGCCAACGCCATCGTCGATCCCGGACTCCTCACGTCGCTCAACGCGCACGTCGGGGATACGCTGCGACTGGGGTTCGGCACTTTCCGCATCATTGCATCGATCAAGGACGTGCCCGGGGCTGCCGGGATCGCCGAGATGCTGGGCCCGCGCGTCTTCATTCCCGCGCGGTTCATCGCGGAGACGCAGCTGCTCGTGTTCGGCAGCACGGCCGACCGGAACGTCCTGGCGAAACTGCCCGCCGGCACCGATCCCGACAAGTTCATCAAGCCGCTCACAAAGCGATTCAGCCAGCAGCAGATCCGCGTCCGCACCGTAACGCAGACCGAAGTACAGACCGCGGACGCAATCGAGAATCTTTCCAACTTCATCGGCATCGTAGGTCTGGTAGCGCTACTGCTCGGAGGCATCGGCGTGGCGAGCGGCGTACGGGCGTTCGTCGAGCGCAAGATCGATACAGTCGCCGTGATGCGATGCCTCGGCGCGTCGAGCGGCCAGGTGATGGCGATCTATGTCGCGCAGGCGGCGGGAATGGGGTTGATCGGCGCCGCTGCCGGAGTCGCGCTGGGTGTCGCCGTCCAATTCATTCTTCCGCATGCGCTGACCGATTTTCTGCCAGTCGATGTCCACGTCTCGTTGGTGCCCTCGGCGATATTGACGGGCCTGGCTGTCGGCGGCTGGATCGCGCTCGTGTTCGCGCTTCGTCCGCTGCTCGCGTTGCGGAACGTGTCACCGCTGCAGACCCTCAGACGGGATACCGACGCCGACGTTTTGCGACTGCGCTGGAGTGATGCGCCGCGACTGCTCGTCGACGCCGCACTCGTCGTCAGCGTTGTCGGAATCGCGCTCACCCGCGCTCGCACACCGAGACAGGCGTTCAGCATGAGCGCGGCGACTGGTGTCGCGATTCTCGCGCTGGCGATCAGTGCTGCGATTCTATCCTGGGCAGCGCGCAAGGGTCTGAGAACTCGTTGGCCCTATGTCGTGCGTCAGGGTGTTGCAAATCTCTATCGGCCGGGAAAT
>DASTGU010000205.1:0-5056 GCA_035718845.1 Gemmatimonadaceae bacterium
TTGGGATCCGGCGGCGGAATCGATGTGCTTCTGTCGGCGAAACGAGTTGGCCCAACCGGCAAAGTATACGGCCTCGATATGACCGACGAGATGCTCGCGCTCGCCAATGAGAACAAACGCCGAGCCGGCGTCGAGAACGTGGAGTTCCTGAAAGGTGATATCGAGCAGATCCCGCTGCCGGATGAATCGGTAGACGTGATCATCTCCAACTGCGTGATCAATTTGTCGGCCGATAAGCACAAAGTGCTTTCTGAAGCCTTCCGGGTGCTCAGGCCGGGCGGGAAGTTCGCAGTCTCCGATGTCGTGGTGCGCGGCTTCGTGCCCGAGGAGGTGCGTAACAGCATGGAGCTGTGGATCGGCTGTGTTGCCGGCGCACTCGAGGAGCAGGAATTCATTCGGCTGCTGAGAGACACCGGTTTTGCAAAGCCATCGATCGAGCCGACGCGGATCTATAAAGCGGAAGATGCCGCTGCGTTCCTGAGCGGTACCAATCTCGGCGCTTTCGAGTTCGCGTCACAGATCGACGGCAAGTTCATGGGCGCATTCGTCCGCGCCTCGAAGCCGATCGCCCAGTGCTGCGGTCCGAATTGCTGCTAAGTTGTAAATCAGAGCTTCTGCTGGGGGAAGTAACATGAAGATCAGACAAGCGCGCAAATCGGATTTGCCGGCCGTCGAACAGCTGTTGGCAGCGAGTAAGCTGCCCGTCGACGGTGTACGCGATCACTTCACGGATTTCGTCGTCGCAGAAGATACCGATGGAATCGAAGGAGCAGTTGGCCTCGAGAAATACGATTCGGTCGCATTGCTTCGTTCGGCAGTCGTTGCGCCGGGTCATCGTGGCAGCGGTGTCGGCAAACAGCTCGTTGAACAAGTGCTGGAGCGCGCCGAGGAAGCCGGAATCAGCGAGCTTTACCTGCTGACGACTACCGCCGAGAACTACTTCCCGCGTTTCGGATTCACGCGCACTACACGCGCAGCGGTTCCCGAAGAACTGAAAGCATCGGCCGAGTTCCGCGGCGCGTGCCCCGACACCGCGATCGTGATGAAGCGTCGGCTCGGCGGATCGGCAGGCGAGGCCTGATGAAGTACGCGCTGCTGTCGGACATTCACGCAAACCTGCCGGCACTGGAAGCGGTTCTTCGTGATGTCGATCACCAGCAAGTGGATGCGATCTACCACCTCGGCGATCTCACCGGCTACGCACCGTGGCCGAACGAAGTGGTTTCGCTGTTGAGGCAGCGCGGAATTCCAGGGATCGCCGGCAACTACGATTCGACCGTTGCGACTGATTACAAGCATTGTGGTTGCCGCGCTGATTCTCCTCGGGAAGAAGAACTGTCACACATCTCGTATGAGTGGACGCGACAGCGCGTCACGCCGGCGACGAAATCATATCTCGCCTCGCTGCCGTTCCGTATCGACATTCGTCCACTCGGCGGTCATGTCAGCGGTCCATCGGTCGCGCTCCTACACGGCAACCAGACGCTGAACACCGTTTACGTCACCGAAGATCGTTCCGACGACTTTCTGGCGAAGATGGGAAGCGGAGTCGGCGCGAAAGCGGGCGATGTCGTTTGCTTTGGTCACACTCACAAACCGTGGCAGCGTGTCGTGGATTCAGTTCGGTTCGTGAACACCGGCAGCGTCGGTCGGCCAAAAGACGGTGATCCCCGCGCGTGCTACGTCATTGTTTCCGCGAACGGTACTCAATTGAGCGCCGAATTCATGCGCGTTGAGTACGACACCGAATTGGTCGCCCGCGAAATAATCAGCAGCGGTTTGCCGGCGGAGTTCGCCGATGTGATTCGATCAGGCGGACGTCTTCTTCAGCCCACCCGCTAGAAGCGTTTAGCGCGACTGCTGCTGAAGTCTGCGCGCGACAGCCTCTGCCTGCGCGAAGACGCGCAACAGATTTTCGCCGGCGAGCTTCTTCAGATCGGCGTCCGACCAGCCGCGTCGCGCGAGCTCCGCAAACAGGTTCGGAAACTTTGACACGTCCTCGAGTCCCTGCACTACTTCGGTAATGCCGTCGAAGTCGCTGCCAATGCCGACGTGATCGACGCCGGCAACCTTGCGCACGTAGTCGATCTGATCCGCCACCTGCGACAGAGTCGCGCGTGGCTCCGGGTGGCTGGCCTTCCACTGATTGATCTCGCGCGTGATCGCCGCGGTATCGCTGCCGTATTTCTTCTGCAGATCGGTGATCAGCGGTCGCGTGGACTGGTCGTACAGGTAGACCGCGGGCGAGACGAAACCGGTGACGAACGGCACCATCACGATTCCACCATTAGTCGTCACTCGTCGCAGAATCGAATCGGGGACGTTGCGCGGCACGTCGACCAACGCGCGTGCGCCCGAGTGCGAGAAAATCACCGGCGCCTGAGTGACGTTGAGCGCGTCGCTCATCGTGCCCGGCGACACGTGCGACAGATCGACGAGCATGCCGAGCCGATTCATCTCGCGCACGACGCTGTCGCCGAATGGAGTGAGGCCGCCGTGCTTCGCCGAATCGAGCGCGGCGTCCGCCCAGTCGAGGGTGACGTTGTGCGTGAGAGTCATGTAGCGCACGCCGAGATCGTAGTACGCGCGCAGTGCACCGAGTGAGTTCTCGATCGCGTGCCCGCCCTCGAGCCCGAGCAGCGAGCCGATCTTCCCCTGTTTGAAGTCGCGTTTGATGTCGTCGCTCGACAAAGCAAGCGCGAGGCGATCCGGGTACTTCGCGATGAAATGTCGCGCAATCTCGATTTGCTCGAGCTGGACGCGCGCGTACCCTGAGTCTCGAGGGTACTCGCCCGGCGTGTAGACGGACCAGAACTGCGCGCCGATCATTCCCTGCTTCAGCCGATCGAGATCGGTATGGCCCGGCGTGCGGTGGCGCAGGTCGTACTTGTTGACATCCCCCCGCGCGACAGTGTCCTCACGAATGCGCCACGGCAGGTCGTTATGGCCGTCGATGAGCGGAGTCTGGCGCAGAATGCGCTTCGCGCGCTCGAGGTAGACGTCGTTTGAGTTCCCTTGGTTCTGCGCTTGTAGAGCGAGCGGCATCGCGCTGGCGATCACGCTCGCGACCAGAATTGTCAGCTTCACTGGGCGGGTGGTGGTGGCGAGTCGAGAAGGTTTACGGCGTCGGCGGTGTCTTCTTCACGCACCACCAGCCGGATTGGGTGCAACTGTTGTAACCACGGCATCATACCACCGGCGTCATCACGAATGAGCCCGGAGTCGATGCCGTTGGCGTCCAGCACGGCCTGGGCGATCTGCGCCTGGATCTCGCTGGTAAACGTCCTGATCACCGTGTTGAGCTCTCCTGGTCCGCTAGCCATCTTCAACTCATAGATTGGAGTGCGCCCGAAATCTGCTTCGGTGACGCGTCAATTGCATCTGCCAGACGATGAACGCGTGCCCGCAGATGGCACGCCGTCTGCCCGACAGAAGAGCATGGGATCCAGTGCAGGTCAAAGTGATATGAGACCAGTTATCAGACTGTCGGCCGTGGTTGGAATTGCGCTCGCGATGGTGGTCATTAGCTGCCGGAAGGAAGGCGAGAAGAAAACCACCACCCAGGTAGCGCAGGTTGCGCAGGATACGATGCTGCTGCACGATCTAGCCGAGGCCAACAAGAACACCGCGCAGGCGGCCGCACTGGACAACAGCTTGAGCACGGTGAGGACTAACCTTGACGGCTCTGCGGCCATGGTCTCGGATCCGTCGCAGAACACGCCTGCCAATCGGGTTGCGCCGCGCACGACGACGGCAGCGCCGACGACGACGCCCACGCCGACCAACATGCCGCGGATGACTGCGCCGACTCAGGCGAGCGATGCACACCCGACAAACGTCCCGCTTTCGCGGTCACCGGCAAACAACGCGTCGTCAGATGGTACATCCCCGAACAGCACTTCCACGCGCGCATCAGGGGATCCGTGCGACTCGCCGAGGAACACCGATCAGCGCTACTGCCTGAATCGCTCGATTGTCGCGAATGACGCCGATCTCAACCGGACCTACCAGGACCTGCTCGCACAGGCTCAAAAGTCGGGTGGAGCAGACCTCGCCGATCGCTTCCGCCAATCGCAGCGAGAGTGGGTGAATCAGCGCGATTCAGATTGCCGAGCCCAGACGCCGACCGGCGAGGGCAAACTGTGGGCACGTGCGCTTGGTCGCTGCCTCGCCGATTACTCTGCGAGAAGGACGGCGGAGCTAAGGCAGAACCTCAGCAATCTCCGGGGGCAATAGGGCTGCGGACTGCGAACAGCAGTGCACTGCACGCGCTGGTAGCTGATAGCAGCTAGCTATTGGCTGTTGGCTGCCTGCAAAGGGACACATCTCATTGCATAAACGCGAACAAATCGCGTTTCCTTTAAAAGGTCGCGATCTGTCCCGTCGCTTGCAGCGATTAGCCATCAGCATGCTGCTATCAGCTACTAGCGCGTGCAGTGAGCTTTTAAGTCGTCAGTCCGCAGCCTTAACGATCGTAAGCGGTGACGCGGTTCCCCGCGCTCGCGAGCGCCCTGCCCTGGAGCAACCCGTCGATCTCCGCCGCCGCGACTGGGCGCGGGCCGATCCAGCCATTGCCGTAGGAGCGCGTTGGGACGGTGATGCCGGCGACGCCACCAGTGGGGCTGATCTCGACGACGGCCGTCGCATCGATGACGCCCTGATTGCCGCTGTTGATCACGAGCACCCAGCGACCAACTGCCGGCTTCTGCCAGAACACTACGTACATCCCCGGTCGCGAGCCGGGGCGGATGTCGAGCTTCATGCTTTGACGCTTGCCGTCGACGATTCCTTCGGCGGTGCCGGTCAGAGTCTTCGACATGATTTCGCCGTGATGGTAGGTGCGCACCGTGAGGTATCCGCCACGAGTTGCCTGATCGAACGGGTTGGCCGGATACTCGATCGCAATCCACGGCGGACCAGCGAGCGCAGCGCTTGATACGGACAACGTCAGTGCACTCACCAGCGCAAAGGAGCGGAGCAGTTTGCTTCTCATCGCAATCTCCTGAAGAAGTTTTTCGAGCGCTGGTACGATGCCGCTCACATCTTCAGGGTTTAA
>DASTGU010000206.1:0-8633 GCA_035718845.1 Gemmatimonadaceae bacterium
TCAGGCCGCGCCCGTTGGGCGCTCATCGCGCCTTGCCGATTGGAGCACTGCGATCGCGGCCACGTTAATAATGTCGTCCCTCTCTGCCCCGCGCGAGAGATCAGCGACAGGTCGAGCGAATCCCTGAAGAATCGGACCGAAAGCCTGTGCGCCGCCAACGCGCTGCACCAACTTGTACGAGATGTTCCCCGCATCCAATGAAGGGAAAACCAACACGTTGGCCCTTCCGGCTACCGGACTGGATGGAGATTTCCGGGCGGCAACCGTTGGGGCCAGCGCCGCATCACCTTGCAATTCTCCGTCCACGACGAGGTCAGGCGCACGCTGCCTTACAATCGCGACAGCTTCCCGCACGAGGTCGACGCTCTGACCACGGGCACTTCCCATAGTACTGAAGGATAGAAACGCCACGCGCGGCTCATCGCCAACAATGAGCGTCCGGTCGTTCGCCGCTGCCACGGCAATGTCCGCCAGGTTCTCCGCGGTCGGATATGGTATTACCGCGCAGTCCGTGAAAGTCAGAACCTCGGCCACGTCCTGCATCGACCGCGGCACCATGTAAAAAGCGCTCGACGCAACCCGGAAGCCTGCCGCCATTCCCACATTCTTGAGCGCGCTACGCAGGACGTCCGCCGTGGTATAGACCGCGCCGGCGATGCAGGCATCGGCGTCTCCTGCCGCGACCATCCGATGCGCATACTCGAGCGCCGGTGTGTCCGCCGCATCGACGTACCGAAGACCGAGACTCTTCGCCGACTCGGCGAGCGCCTGCCCCTGGCCGACGAGGACAGGTCGCCCCATGCCGATGTGCGCGATCTCTTTGGCGGCCGCAAGAATGCGGTCGTCGGCACTTTCAGGAAATACAATTCGCCGCGACAGCGCCGCTGCGCGGGCACGAATCGTTTCGACAAAGCTCACTTAGCGAATTTCTTGGCGAGCGCTTTGGCTACGGCCGGATGGACCAGCCCCTGTAGATTGCCGTGGTGCATCGCCACCTCTCGCACTACGCTCGAGCTGATGTAAGTGGTCTCCACCGACGGAACCATGAACACGGTCTCGAAGCTCTCCGACATGTGGCGATTCATGAGCGCCATCTGAAACTCGTACTCGAAATCGCTGACTGCGCGCAACCCGCGGATGTTGAACTTCGCGCCCATCTTCTTGGCGAAATCGACCAGCAAGCCCTCGAAGTGCGTCGCCTCGACGCATTTGTTGTCAGTCGTAACCGACTTGATGAGCTCAACGCGCTCGTGTGGCGTGAACAGAGCTTTCTTCGACGAGTTCACCGCGACGGCAACGATGAGATGATCGACGAACCGGCAACTGCGCTCGATCAGATCCTCGTGCCCGCGCGTGATTGGGTCGAAGCTGCCTGCGTAGATGGCGGTGGTGGCCACGTCACTCCTCGCTGCGGTAAAAGGTGATTGCGGTCGAGCCGTACTTTCTCGTATCACCGCCTTCGGGCATCGCATCTCGCGCCGAGTGTTCGATGCTCAGCACGCGGGTAAAAGGTACCTCTTTCCAGTGCTCGGCCAAGCGCATCGCGTCGCCGGTGGCGTAAGGCGGATCGGCGAAGACGATGTCGTAGGCGCCCGGGGTGAGCGCGGTGGCAAACGTAAGGGCCGACTTGCGATGCACGCGTGCCAGGTCCTTTGCATCGAGCGTGGCGATGTTCTCCTCGAGGGCGCGCAGGCTCTTGGGATCCTTCTCGACGAAGTCCGCGGTGGACGCGCCGCGCGACAGCGCTTCGAGACCGAGCGCTCCCGACCCGGCATAGAGATCGAGCACCCGAGCGTCGGGAATGTCCAATTGCAGAATGCTCATCCAGGCTTCACGAACGCGGTCGAGGGTCGGACGAACCGCCAGCCCTTTCGGTGCGCTGATTCTTCGACCTCTCCAGCGACCGGCGACTATTCTCACGCGGGAGGCGAGAGGCGAGAGGCGGGAGGCGTTGCGCTAGGCGAGAGGCGGAAGGCGGGTGGCGTTGCGCCAGGCGAGAGGCGGAAGGCGGGTGGCGTTGCGCTAGGCGAGAGGCGGAAGGCGGGTGGCGTCACGGCGGCGAGAAATTAGAGTCTTTTTCCGCCTCTCGCCTCTCTCCTCTCGCCTCCCGCGTCTCGCCCTCTCGCGCAAGCCGGATGTCGGCGATGCGCGCCTGCAAATAGCTCTCGCCGCGATAATCGTCGCGCTCCAGGCGGAATGCGACATCGACGCGCGCGCCCGGCTGAAGATGCACGGCGCGATCGATCAGGCCCCAGCCCAGCGCTTCGAGCGAGCCAGTGCCGGTGTCGAGCGCGATCTTGAGTCCGTCCGCTCCAACAGGCCGCGGCGGTCTCTTGATGCCGACGTTGCGCGCAAGCAGCACCGGCGCGGGATTACCAATTCCGAAAGGCTCGAAGTGCCGGAACAACGCTTCGATGCGATGGTCGAGCCCCTCGATCGGCACCTCGAGATCGATCCGGATTTCTGGAACGAGATCCTCAGAGTTCAGATGCTGATGCGCGACCTGGTTGAAGCGATTGGCGAACTCCGAAACCTTGTCGCGAGCGATTGTCACGCCGGCAGCAGCGCGGTGACCACCGAAGCGCAGCAGATTCTCGCGCGATTCCGCGAGCGCACCATGCAGATTGAATTTCGGAATCGATCTTCCCGACCCTTTCCCCTGATCGCCCGACAAGGCGATCAGCACAGTCGGGCGTCCAAACTCTTCGACTAACCGCGACGCCACGATTCCAATCACGCCGGGATGCCACGTCTCGTCGGCGAGCACGATCGAGAACCACTCGTCGAGATCCATCGCCACCACTCGCTCGCGCGCCTGCTCAAGCGTCTGGTGATCGATCTCCTGCCGCCTGGCGTTCAGCTCCTCGAGCTCTCGCGCGATGACGTTCGCCTCGTGTTCATCATTCGTGAGGAGCAGCTCGACGCCGCGAATCGCGTGTCCCATCCGGCCGGCGGCGTTCAAGCGGGGAGCGAGAATAAAGCCGATTCTGCCCGCCGTCAGCTGGCGACCGTCGAGGCCCGAGGCCCGCAATAGAGCACGCATGCCAATGTTGCGCGTCTCCTTGAGCATCCGCAGTCCGTATCGCACGAACACGCGATTCTCGCCGCGCAGCGGTGCGACGTCGGCGACCGTTGCCAGCGCCACCAGATCGAGCATCGCCCAAATCGGATTTTCATTGGCACCGAGCGCGCGCGCCAGCGCGAGCGACAGTTTCCAGACCACTGCGACCGCAGCGAGATCCTTGTCGGGATATCCGCAGCCGGGCCGTTTCGGGTTGAGCACCGCCAGGCAATCCGGAAGCTCACCACTCGGCAGGTGGTGGTCGGTGACGATCACATCGATTCCCGACCGGCAGAGTTTGGCGACCGGCGCAACAGCGCCCGTTCCGCAATCGCACGTCACCACGACCTTCGCGCCCGCGTCGATCGCCGCGTTGACGCCCGCCTCGCCGAGGTCGTAGCCGTCTTCGATACGGCGCGGAATGAACGGCATCGCGTTGCCGCCGAGCATCCGGATCACTTGCGTCAGGATCGTCGTCGAGCAAATGCCATCGACGTCGTAGTCGCCGTGAATGAACACCAGCTCTTTTTCCCTGACCGCGCGCGCTAGTCGCTCGACGGCTTTGTCCATCGACAGAAAAGCCAAAGGCTCGTGAAGCTTGTCGAGTTTGGGTCGCAGAAACTGTTTCGCTTCGTCGGGCGTGACGTAGCCGCGAATCAGCAGCAATCGACACACGACGTCCGGCAGCGACAGCGCCTCGATCAGCGCGCGCACCGCCTCTTCGTCGGGTGGTTTTGGCAGGATCCAGCGCGCCGGAGCGGCTGGACGTTCTGATGTAACCGTGCTCACCAGGACAACTTAGCGGCGCGCGACTGACACGCTCAAGGATTGCAGCGCGACGATTCGCACTCCGCCATGATCAACCGTCTGCGTACAGCAGGACTCCGCAGGCCTCGCAGATTTCGATCTCGCCACTCTTCTGCATCAGATTGCGACGCTGGAGCGGGACTGCAGTGTCGCAATTGCCGCACGATCCGCCGCGCAACGCGTAGAGCGCCTGACCACGTCGGCCGCGAATGCGATCGTATTTGCCGAGTGTTGGTCGCGGCACCGAGCCGGCCCTGCCGCTCCGCTCCTGCTTCGCCGCGTCAAGCTGCCTCTGGAGCTCGGCGCGTTTGGACTCGATCTCTGGGCGCGCTTCCTTTTGCTCGTGCTCGACCGCCTCGAGCGCGTCCTTGTGGGCAACAACAGCGGCAGTCATCTCGTTGATGCGGCGGCCGAGGATGGCGATTTCGCTCTCGTCCTCCGCCATCAGACGGCGTGTGGCCTCGACCTGGGCGGTGGCGGCGGTCGCTTCGCGCAATCGCTTGACGTCCTCCAATTGATGGAGGTTGCGCTCCTGAAGTTGTCGGTGTTGGGCGAGCCGCTGTTGCAGCTCTCGCTGTTTCTTCTCTTCTGCTTCGACGGCCACCTGCGCGCGCTTGAGTGCGGCGGCGGCACTGTCTCGTTTCCTGTCCAGCTCGGCCAGGTGCGGGTCGAGCTCGCGGATCTGACTCTCGATCTCGCGGATTTTGAGGTCGTCGTCCTGCAACGCCAGCAGTGCTTCAACTTCCTGGCGCATTCGACCTCCAGCCTCTCAGAGAGGCTTCAGCTTGCTCCGACATTCTTTCTCCCCCTCCTCTGTCATCGTGTTCCGGTATGCCTGAACTTCTTGAAATAAAACTTTCCCGTCGCTTTGAGCTCGCGACGGATTGCGTCCTTCTCGGCGATCAGCTCGTCCTTCTTGGCGCCATTCGCCAGCGGAATGATCCGATCGAGCTCGGCGGCGCGCAGATCGAGGTCGCGCGCTCTCAAGGTAGCGAAGCTGTCGTTGATCGTTCGCTCCTGATCGATCTGCACCGCGCCCTCGGCGAGGAATTCCTGAATGGTCTCGATGGCATCCTCGTCAAGATTCGCAGAGACTTGCTCGATTGTTGATTCCGGCCCCGCCGCCACCAGGGCACGGTAGATCTCCCGGTACGACGGCGTGCGAAAACTCTCCGCACCCAGCTTCTCGGCGATCTGCACTACTCGTGCGCGATTGAACAGCATCGCGCGAATCAGCTCGCGTTCCGCAGATGCACCACGCTCGGAGTGCTGCGCGCGACGCTCGCCACGACGCACGCGTGCCGCGGGTGAAATCCGCGGCCCCGTGGCGGTCGATATTGCCGGTGCGTCTGCTGCACCAACGCGAGGGGTTGCGCGCCCGGTCAGCTCACGCTCGAGAACTTCGCGCGCGACGCCGCTCACTTCGCTGGCGCGGGTGAGGTAGAGATCGCGCATGATCTGGTCGGAAGCAGCTCGAATGGTTGGAAAGAGCCTATCGAGCGCTCTCCGCTTCTTGTGCAATTCGGCGAACATCCCGGCCCGCTCCAGCAGCTGGATCTTTCGCTCGAAAACATCGATTGCATCTCGCATCCGCGCTGTTAATGCTGTAGCGCCGTGCGTCTTTACGAAAGTGTCGGGGTCTTCCCCATCAGGCAGAGTCACGATCCTGACGGACGCTCCCTGACGGAGCAATTCGTCGCCGGAGCGGAAAGTCGCCTGCAGTCCAGCTTTGTCGCTGTCGTACAGCAGGAAGATGTTTTTCGTCAGCTTGCGCAGTGCTTGCGACTGCTGTTCGGTGAGCGCGGTTCCCATCGGGGCAACCACTGTCGTGAATCCGGCGTTGATTAAACGCACGACGTCGAAATAGCCTTCGACGACCAGCACGTGATCTTCGCGCCTGATGTCGTTCTTTGCCCAGTTGAGTCCGTAGAGCGTGCGACCCTTCGAGAACGCGGCTGACTCCGGCGAATTCAGATACTTTGGCTCGCCCGGTCCAAGCAGCCGTCCCCCAAATCCGACGTTGCGTCCCATCGCGTCGAGAATCGGAAACATCAAGCGTCCTCGGAATCGTGGACGCGGCTCGCTGCCCTCTTCGCCCGAGACGAGCAGTCCCGCTGCGATCTGGCGCTGCTCGTCGAAGCCGAGCGTCGACATGTAGTTGCGGAGCAATCCGATCTCGCGCGGCGCGAAGCCGATGCCGAATTGCTCGGCAGTTTCTTTGGTGATGTCGCGCTGCTCGAGGTACTCGCGAGCCTGCTCACCGAGCGGATCGTCCCACAGAATTTTCTGGAAGTAGGCAGCAGCCGTGGCGTTGACTTCCCAGATCGGCTCGCGCGGGTCGGGCCCTTCGCGTCGCGAGTCAATCTCGCGTACTTCGATTCCTGATTTTTCGCCGACCATTTTCACTGCGGACGGCCATTCGACGCCCAGTCTTTTCTGCAAGAATCGGAATACGTCGCCGCCTTCGTGGCAGACGAAGCAGTAGTACATCCGCTTGCGTGGCGAGACGCTGAAATTGCGATGCGTTCCCTGGTGGAACGGACATGGTCCGCGGAAATCCTGACCGGCGCGCTTGAGATTGACGTACTCGCCAACGATCTGGACGATGTCGGCGGCGTCGCGCACTTGCTCGACTACTTCATCAGGAATCACTTGAACTCCACCACCGTGACTCCGGCACCGCCTTCGTTCCAGGCGCCGAGTCTGAAATTGGTGACGCGTGATTCCTTGAGCAGCATCTCGGAGACGCGCTCGCGCAGCGCCCCGGTTCCCTTGCCGTGAATGATGCGCAGCGTTTTGAGATCGGCCCGGATTGCAGCATCGACGGCATGCATAACGATGTCTTCAACTTCGCCAACGCGCATGCCCCGCAGGTCGATTTCGCTGGCGGCGTGGATTTCCGGGAGATCGCCGCGGATGTTCACCGTCACGGCGGGCGAAGCCGCTTCCGGCGTCGACACCCGCAATGCGGCGCGCGGAACGGCGAGCTTCATCGCGCCGACGGCGACGAGGGCTTCGCCATCGCGCACTTCGACCACGCGTCCGACGCGTCCGCCGAGCGTTTCGACTTCGACGAAATCGCCGATGTTGACTTCCTGATTGCTCGGCGCGGGCGGCGCCTGTGCAGCTTCGCGCTCGAGTGCATCGAGTGCGCGGCCCTGCTCGTTGGCAAGCTCTTCGACGCGCTTTCGCGCTTCGCGAGCTGCGTCCTGATTGGCTTCGGACGCGGCTTTGAGCTCGCGAATGGTCTGCTCGACTTCAGCGCGCGCCTCGAGCAGATACTGCCTCGCCTCCTTGCGCGATGACTGCTCGACCTCGCGCTCGCGATCGCGGACATTCCTCTCGCGCTCGGCAAGGCGTCGGGATCGACGCTGGGTTTCTTCCGCGATCTCGCCCGTTTCCTTCTCGATCGCCGTCAGACTTTTCTCGCGGGCCTCGAGGTCGGCGAGGAGCGCCGTGATGCGGCGTTCGTCTGCCGGGATTCTCTCTTCGGCGCGCGTCAGGACGTCGGCGGGAAGCTGGAGCCGGCGCGCGATGCTGATGCCGTATGAGCGACCTGGAATTCCTTTAGTCAGACGATAGGTCGGCGCAAGCGCGACGGGATCGAATTGCAGCGAAGCATTGACGACGCCATCTACCTGGGTTGCCAGCTCTTTGAGCGCACCGAGATGTGTGGTAGCAATGGTCAACGTACCACGAGTCGTCAGCGCCTCGAGGATCGCGCCGCCGAGCGCTGCACCTTCGATCGGATCAGTGCCGGAGCCGAGCTCGTCGATCAGCACGAGTGATCGATTGGTCGAGGAGGCGAGCACTTCGGCGAGGTTCTTCAGGTGCGCGCTGAAAGTTGAAAGGCTGGCGAGAATCGATTGCTCGTCGCCGACGTCGGCGTAGATGTCGTCGAAGATGGCGATCGTCGAACCGGAATCGACCGGGGCCGGAATCCCCGATTGGACCAGCGCCGAGAAAAGGCCAAGCGCTTTCAGAAGTACGGTCTTGCCGCCGGTGTTGGGACCGGAGATGAGCAGCGTTCGCTCGTTCGGCGCCATCGACAGGTCGAAGGGCACGACGTCGACGCCTTGCGAAACGAGCAGTGGGTGGCGGCCCTGGACGATCGTAAAACCTGTGGTCGACTCCGAGAGCTCGGCCGGGACACAACGGAAATCGATCGCGAAACGCGCGCGGGCCGAAAGCGAGTCGAGAGTGATCAACGCCTCGAGCGATTGGACCATAGCTTCGCGCTGTGGTCTGAGCCGTTCGGTGAGCTCGGCGAGGATGCGATCGATTTCCTCGCCTTCTTCTATCTGCAGCTCCCGGATGCGATTGCCCGCTTCGACGGCGGCGGGTGGCTCGACGAACAGAGTGCCGCCCGTCGCTGAAGCGTCGTGAACGATTCCGCCGACTGCGCCCTGCGCTTCGCGGCGAACGGGAATGACGTAGCGTCCGTTGCGAATCGTGACCGACATGTCGGCGACGCGCTGATGCGGCTCGAGCTTCGCCATCGCGCGCTCGAGGACTTTGATCAGCTCTCCCTGCGAGCCGCGCAGCTCTCGTCTGATTTTGCGCAGCGCTGGCGATGCTTCGTCGCGGATTTGCCCTTCATCGTCGACAGTCTTTTCGATCAAACTCTCGTTGGTCTTGTCGACAATCAGCGCTTCGCGCTGTGCGGCGAGAACCGCGGTCGCGACGGGCGAAACCTTGTCCCCACGAAACGCTTCGCGCGTGAGCCGCGAGCTGCGCAACAGACTTCCAAGCACCAGCAGATCGG
>DASTGU010000207.1:0-9426 GCA_035718845.1 Gemmatimonadaceae bacterium
CGGTGACACGCTTTGCCCAGTCGACGAGCTCGCCTTCGTTGTAATTGAGCTTGTGCAGTCGCAGGTAACCCCACGTCGAAGTGCAGACGACGGGGCAGCGGAAGTCGTCCTGCTCGGAGATGCACATCGCGATGTCGCGATCCTTCATCGCGCAGAAGATCTCGTTGTCGAACCAGCTCTCGTGTCTGAATTCGAAGACGTAGCGGCGATCGGTTGGGAGTAAGCCGAGGAAGCCCCGAAAGCGATCGACGTCCTTCTTGAGATTCGGTGGCAATTGAAAGAGAATCGGCCCGAGTCGATTGCCGAGCGTCGAAGTGTTCTTGAGCAGAAAATCGACGAGCGTTGCCGACTCTTCCTTCAGTCGCGCGTGATGGGTGATGCGCTGACTGGCCTTGAGCGCGAAGGTGAAGTTGTCGGGTACCTGCGCCGCCCAATCCTGCAGCACGTTCTCGCGCGGCAGTCGATAGAAAGTGTTGTTGATCTCGACTGCGGGAAATTTGCTGGCGTAGAAGCCAAGCATCCCGTCGTCTTTCATTTCCTTCGGGTAGAAGTTGCCCTTCCACTCCTTGAAGGCGTAGCCGCTCGTACCAGCGAGAATTTTCACCAGCCGCCGACTTTAGGAGACCTTGCGGGCCGCTTTCTCCTTTTCCTTCGGCTTGCTGCCCTCGAGGCTCGCCTTCAGTGCTTCCATCAGGTCGATGATCTTGGCTTCGCCGCCAACCTTCACATCGGCGGTGATGTCCTGGCCTTCGACCTTCGACTGGATCGCCTCGAGCACGCGCTCGCGCACCGTGTCCTTGTACTTATTGGGCTCGAAGTCTTCGTTGGAGGTCTGCTCGATGAGCTGCTTGGCGAGCTTGAGCTCCTGCGGTTTCACTTCGCCTTCAGGAACCGGTACCTCTGACGTCGGGCGCACCTCGTCGGAGTAGTGGAGCTGCTCCATCACGATCACGCCGTTGAGCGGACGCAGCAGCACCAGATGCTGTTGTCCGCGCGCGGCGTACTGGCCAAGTGCGGCTTTGCCGGTGTCCTTGAGCGCTTCTGAAAGGAGACGATACGCGCGATCGCCGCCCTTGTCGGGGCCGAGGTAGTAGACCTTCTCGACGTACTCGCGATCGACCTTGGCGAGCGGAACGAACTCCACGACGTCAATGACGCTGGTCGCCTTTTCCTCCAGCGCCTTCAGCTCTTCGGTGGTGAGAATGACGTAGTTGTCCTTGGAATACTCGTAGCCTTTGACCGTATCGTCTCGGCTGACGGTCTCCCCGTCCTTGGTGCAGATGTACTGCTGCTTGAGCCGGGAGCCGCACTTTTTGTGGAGCATGTTGAACGACACGCTCGCCTTGGATTCCGAGGACGAGTAGATGTTGACCGGGACGGAGACCAATCCGAAGGAGATCGTCGCGGTAGCAATTGAGCGTGCGGGCATATGCGGGAGGCGAGAGGAGGGAAAGCGAGAGGCGTTAACGGTGGCCTGCGGTTATCACAAATATTCTAGACGTGGAAAACTCGGCTACCGTATGCTTACCTTTGACGTCGATTGACGCAAGAGCAAATCGACAGCTGAGGTCGTGGCAGGCGGGTTCTGCTAGGTAGTGACCCGTCAACAGGCCTTAGCGTCACAACTCGGACTGCGGACTCAAAAGCGCACGCGCTGGTAGCTGTTGGCAGCAAGCTGATGGCTATTGGCTGGAAGCGACCAGACAGTTCGCGATGAAGTCAGACGGCGCAGGTTCCGTTCGCCCTTATGCAATGAGATCTGTCTGGTTACAGGCAGCGATTAGCTATCAGCTTGCTGCCATCAGCTACTAGCGCGTGCAGTGCGCTGTGAAGTCCGCATCAGAGACCGTTCGACCCATTCCCAGCGTGAATAATTCGCCTCCCGACGATACCGAGTCCGCGTCCTCAGTGCCGGCGGACAACCTCGCCGCCTATCGGGCGAAAAGGTCGACCGATCGCACCCCGGAGCCTTTCGGCGGAGCGACTCCGGCGGCACCCGGAAATCTCTTCGTCGTCCACAAGCACGCCGCCCGCCAGCTCCACTTCGATCTGCGGCTGGAGATGGATGGCGTGCTCAGATCGTGGGCGGTGCCAAAGGGTCCGTCGTACGACATGAACGACAAGCGGCTCGCCGTCAAAGTCGAGGATCACCCGATCGAGTACGGCGACTTCGAGGGCGTGATCCCCGCTGGGAACTACGGCGCGGGCGGCGTCATCGTGTGGGATCGCGGCGAATGGGTGCCGCTCGAGGATTGGCGCGAAGGACTGGAGAAAGGGAAGCTTCTCTTCGAGCTCAAAGGCTACAAGCTCCACGGCAAGTGGACCCTCGTCAAAATCAAGAAGAGCGAAAAGGAGTGGCTGCTGATCAAGGAGCGCGATCAGTACGTCACCACGCCCGGCGACGTCTTCAACGAAGAGTCGGTGCTCTCCGGTCTCACCGTCGAAGAAGTCAAAGCAGGCGATAGTCCCGCCGCCCAGCTGCGCAAAGTCATTGCGGCCGAAGAGAAAGCAGTTCGCGGGCGGGTCGATCCCAACAAGGTCGAGCCGATGCACTGCGAGACCCAGGACGATGCGTTCACGCGCGATGGCTGGCTGTTCGAGCTCAAGCTGGATGGCTATCGCCTGATCGCCGCCAAATCAAAAGGCGAAGCGCTCCTCCTCACGCGCAATGGTAATGACTACACCGCCGTCTTTCCCGAGATTGCGAAAGCGGTAAAAGCGTTGCCGTGCGACGAATGCATCATCGATGGCGAAGTGGTGGTGCTCGACGAAAAAGGTCTGCCGAGTTTTTCGCGACTGCAGAAACGCGGACGACTGTCCTCACCGCTCGAGATCGGACGGGCTGCCGTCGAATTGCCCGCGACGTTCTACACCTTCGATCTAATTGCCTACGAAGATTTCGACGTCCGTCAGCTGCCGCTCATTCGCCGCAAGGAGCTGCTCAAGGATTTGGTACCTGCGCTTGGTGCGGTTCGCTACCTCGACCACATCGAGCGCGAAGGTGAAGCGGTGCTCGAGCAGGTGAAAGCGATGGGACTCGAGGGCATCATCGCCAAGAAGTCGAGCTCCAAATACCGCGGAGGTCGCGGTGGTGATTGGATAAAGATCAAGACTGAAAAGACGGGCGACTTCGTCATCGTGGGCTTCACTCGGCCCAACGGCAGTCGCGCGCACCTCGGCGCGCTACAGCTGGCTGATTGGGTTGACGGCACTCTCGTTTACGCCGGTCGTGTCGGTACCGGATTCACCGAGAGTCTGCTCCAAGAGCTGCACGCTCTGCTCGAGCCCATCATTCGGAAGGATCCGCTGTGTGCTGGACCCGTCTTCTCGCCGGGCACCGAGGCGCCGCCGAGTGAAAAGATTCCGGAGACGAAGACGACGGTGTGGACTGATGCGGTGCACGTGTGCGAAGTGCGTTACCGCGAAGTGACACCCGACGGTCTGCTGCGCCACGCTGCATTCCTGCGGCTGCGAACGGACAAGCGCGCGCATGAGTGTGAGCGGCAGGGATGGAGTGGGGCGCGGGAGGCGGGAGGCGAGAGGCGAGAGGGGGGAGGCGAGAGGCGAGAGGCGGCGGAAGCTGATGCGCCGGGCGTCGCGGGTGGAGAATTGCCGTCGGGGCGAGTCGTGCGCGAGCGGGTTCACGTCGATGCCACTGCTACGCACGAGCCACCGCCGCCGCCGGCGAAGGCGCCGGTCGAGAAGAAGATCGCGTTCTCCAATCTCAACAAGGTTTTCTGGCCCGCTGAGAAGTACACCAAGGGTGATTTGATCGAGTACTACCGCGCTGTGTCGAAGTGGCTGCTGCCTTATCTCATCAATCGCCCGGTGGTGTTGACTCGCTATCCCGATGGCATCGACGGGAAATCATTCTATCAAAAGGACGCGCCCGTCTTTGCGCCGGAATGGATCCGCACCACGCCGGTGTGGAGCGAGGATACTCAGCGCGAGATCAAGTTCTTCGTGTGCGACGACGAGGAGTCGTTGCTCTACCTTGCCAACATGGGATCGATCCCGATTCACATCTGGGCGAGCAGGTGCGGATCGCTGGAGCTGCCCGACTGGTGCGTGATCGATCTCGATCCAAAGGACGCGCCGTTCTCAGCGGTCATCCGCTGCGCGGAAGTCCTACACCGCGTATGCGATTCGGTCGCGCTGCCGAATTACGTGAAGACGACGGGAAAGACCGGTCTCCACATCATGTTGCCGCTCGGCCGCCAGTGCACTTATGAGCAGTCGCGCATGCTCGGCGAATTGCTGGCGCGCTTCGTTCTCAAAGAGTGCGCTGATATTGCGACGATCACCCGTCACGTCACCAAGCGCGGCGACAAGGTCTATCTCGACTATCTGCAGAACAGACACGGCCAGACAATTGTTGCGCCGTACAGCGTGCGACCGCTCCCAGGTGCGACGGTGTCGATGCCTTTGGTATGGGACGAAGTAAACAGCGATCTCGATCCAAAGAACTACACCATCAAGAACGCGATCGACCGTCTCGAGAGGATGGGAACCGATCCGGTGCGCGCCGTGATCGACGAGAAACCGAATCTCGCGCGCATTCTCGAGAGTCTCGCCGAGCTTTGGGCTCAACAATCCACAGCGACAAACTGAGCAGACGAAAGCTCGTGTGCGCTTAGCCGCGCGCTAGCGGACTTAAGCGATTGTTACTCAGTAACTTTTTCGCACAACTCATTTCTGGCACGATACGAGCGTTGCGAGGCTTTGCGCGCGAAACACGGCGCGATTGCTTCAGACAAATCAACGCTTAATTCAATGGCGATACGAACGTCTCGCCTGACGTATATAGATGCGCGCCGTCCCTACGGCGTTGCCGGTTGCGAACACATTCTGCGCTCGCCGGGCGGCAGGGCTTATCTGTCGCTGCGTCCGCCAAATAGCGACCGGGCTGAGGTAAGTCGCGCGATTCATGGGTGTCACCGTGAACCGCCTATTAATGCGCGGGGCAGCTCCTGCCCTCGCGATGCTCGGTTTTCTTTCCTGCTCCGAAAACAGTGTCACCGGATCTGATGGTCTAAGCACCAACGACTTATCTGCAGATGCGAATCGTGTCGCTTCAGTCTCTGTAGCACTGGCAAACGACACCATTCAAGTTGGTGGCACTACACAAGCTAGGGCGACGCTCCGGGACTATCAGAACCGGTTGATTAGCCGCACTGTTACCTGGACCTCGAGCAATACGGCCGTGGCGACTGTTGATACCACTGGCCTCGTCTCAGGAATAGCGGAAGGATCGGCGGTGATAACGGCAACCCGTGGATACAAGAGTGGATCGGCGACTCTGGTAGTCGTCGCAGCGATTGGTTTTGCTAGTGGTACCCCCGGTACAGTCACCGATCTGGCGGTGGCTGCCGTGGATAGCACATCGACGACGCTCGCGTTCACACAAGTAAGCGACGGCGCGGGCCAACCTGCGAAGTACGACGTCCGCTACTCGGTGGGCTCAATCTCGTGGGGCTCGGCGAGGTCAGTCACCAACGGAACGTGCTCGACGCCAGTCGCTGGAACTAGCGTGGCGGCGAAGCTGACTTGTACGGTAACCGGATTGGCACCGTCCACGGGCTACAACTTTCAGCTCATCGCATACCGCGGTACACTGAATCAGGACGCCGTTTTCGGTTCATTGTCGAACGCTGTTGCGGTGACAACGACGGCCTCCGGATCACCGCCGCCACCACCACCACCGCCGTCCACGGGATACGACAACGAACCCGCTGGAATGACACTCATTTCTGACCGACCGTTCAACTCAAAAACCGAAGATCCGCTGTGGGATAACTACAATGCGGGTCCGCTGACAATCAATCAGGATCCGACTGCACCGAAGTCGCCAACTAGCGTGATCCGCGCGACGTTCCCCGCGGGATTCCAGGGCGGAAACTCAAACGGTGCGACGGGTATTCCGTTCTCCGGCGTAGCGACGCTCTACATCAGTTACTGGGCGAAGTACTCCACCAACTGGCAGGGCAATCCGACCGATATCAACAAGCAGGGTTACGCATGGGTTGATGAAAATGGCGGCTCTCCGAAATTCGTGATGGAGGCCTCCGGTGTTGGATCAGGCCCAATGCAGCCGCGCCCAATTCTGCAGAACATGATTAGCGGCGATGGCCACATGGATCCGAACCTGGTGCCGAACCAGCAGATCGTACGCGGACAGTGGTTTCATATCGAGATCGTTTTGCGCGGCAACAGCGCTGGTACCGCTAACGGGTCATTTGATTTGTGGCAGGACGGTGTCCACTGCACCAGTTATAGCGGTCTGCAATGGACGAGTGCTGCTACGCGATGGTCTGTCTGGGAACTCTATCCCGTTTGGGGTGGTGTAGGCGGCACGGTCACCAGCACGATGTGGATTCAGTGGGATCACATCCGCTTGAGCGGCAAGAACTAAAGTCTGTCCCCGCGCGGGCTGCGCCCACGCGGGGAGCTTCACTGCGCGATCTTCTCCTGGATAAGCCGGAGCGCTTCTTCCTCCGGCTTCTCCTGGGTCGCGCAACGAGTGCCGCGCATTCGCCAGATCGTGCCGGCGATCGAAAGGTTTTCTTCGATCGCCTGCGCGCGCGGAATGTTGGCCGCTGATGCGACGAGACTTCTCGTAACGGAATCCAGCGCCGCAGCGACATCCGGCGAGCTCACATCGAGGCATTTCCGTGCGGCTGTAATCGTCTTCTGCACCAGCACCCTGCTGCGCCGCAGCTGCTCGTCGATGGGAAGACCACGCTGACCCGGATCCATTGCGATCACGCTGTCGGTGAGCGCGATCCGCCTTTTGATCACACTGTCGTCCGGCGCAACCTTCTGCGCGGCATCAAGATGATCGCGCGCTGCGTTGAAGTTGCCCGTCGCCAATGTCGCATCGGCCAGACCGACGAACGCTTCCGCGTCACGCGGATTCTGGCGCAGGATCGCGCGATACATGTCGCTGGCGCGGTCCGGTGAGCCGGCAACGATGAACAGGTGCGCTATCTTCCGCCGCGCGCTATCGCTCTGGGCCTGGTCCTGTAAAGGCAGCAGCTCCGACAGCAAATCCTCCTTGTCTCCGCTCTGCGCAAGGAGATCGATCAGCTCGTAACGACCGGCGGTGCGACTGCGCTCAGCGTCAGGGCCCTGCCAGATCCCGAAGATCGCGCGATGATAGAAAGACTTTGCCTCGTCCGGCCTGCCTTCCTTCACCAGCACCCGCGCCAGCTCCAGGTTCGCCGGTCCGTCATTCGCGTCACGATCGAGAACCGGGAGCAGCAACTGCTCCGCGACTGACGCGCGGCCCTGCGCCAGAATCGCCTGTGACAGCGCGACGGTGTAGACCGAATGGTCGCGGTCGAGCGTAGCCGCCGCGCGGAAATGATCGATTGCGTCGTCGATGTGACCGGCGGAGTAAAGCGTCTGGCCACGCTTGTACTCCGCGAGCGCGCTCGTTCTATTGGCGCTCTTATCGATCCGCGCGAGTGCGGTGTCGAAAGCGAGCAGCAACAGGATCGTCACCACGATCACCGTGAACGTCAGCAGAAATTCCGACGTGCTCGCCGTTGGCGGTGGGCCCGATTGCGGTCTGATCGGATCGCTCATTCTTCAACCACCGGCGTGCCGCGCGCCGGCGTCATTCGGGTGGTATCCACGCCGTATGCTTTGAGCACGTCGACGAGAGTGACGATGCCGATCATTTCGCGCGCATTGCTGCGACTCACTACCGGAAGGGCATTGTGACCGGTATCGCCCATACGCGCCAGCGCGAGTCCGAGCGGCTGATCCTGGTGCACGTGTGGTATCTCAGCGCCGCCATCTTTCACGAGCGCGCGGGCGCGCTTCATAATCGTGGCGATCGTGACCGGCCTTTGATTACCCGTCGCTGCATCGACGACGTCGTTGACGCGCACCATTCCGATCAGCCCGCCTTCGTCGTCGACGACCGGCCATGACTCCAGATCGCTGTCACCGAAGCGCATTGTCGCTTCATCGACTTTCATTTCGGGCGTCAGCGCCTGCGGCGGTTCGCGCAGCGCTGTCGTCACCCACAAACCGGACGCGGCGCGGAAAGCTCCATGTGGGAGATGCAGTCCATCCTGGAGCGCCAGCGCTTCGTAGACCGTCTCACGCTGCAGTTTGTGCGATATGTAGTACGCAATCAGGTTTGCAATCATTAGAGGGACAATGATCGCGTAGTCCCTCGTCACCTCGAAAATCATGATCACTGAGGTGAGCGGTGCGCGCACCACTCCGGCGAACGCGGCGCCCATACCGACGAGCGCGTACGCACCAGGCCCAGCTGTCGACGCCGGAAACGCGAGATGCGCGAGCCCGCCGACTCCGGCTCCGACCATCGCGCCAATGAACAAACTCGGCCCGAAGATTCCGCCCGCGTTGCCGGATGCATACGCCACCGACACGGCGATGATCTTGAGCAGTGCCAGCAACAGAACAGTCTTGATGATCACGTCGCCGTTGAGCACGCGCTCGACCTGATCGTACCCAACGCCCATCACCTGCGGCACGAAAAACCCGAACGCGCCGACGACGAGCCCGCCTGCGACCGGGTGCAGCCAGAGCGTTGACGCGGGCAGCCTCTGGAATCTCGACCGGAGCCAAAGCAGCAGCTTCACGAATCCGACGGCGACAAATCCGCCGACAATACCCAGCAGCGCGTAGATCAGGAGCTCGTACGGGCTGACGAGATGGTAGCCCGCGACCTGAAACAGCGGACTGTCGCCGAGCACCAGATGCAGCACCATCCAAGACGTCGCAGATGCGATGACCACCGAGCCAAGCACGGGCGCGTGCAAATCGCCCATGATCTCCTCGAGGGTGAACAGCACTGCTGCGATCGGCGTGTTAAATGCGGCCGAGAGCGCGGCTGCGCCACCGACCGGCAGCAGCCACTTGATCTGATTTCTGCTCAGTCCGAGCCGTCGCCCGATGCTCGATGCGAGGCCGGCACCCATGTACACCGACGGCCCTTCGCGGCCAAGTGGAATCCCGCTCGCGAGTGTGAGGGCCGTGACGACGAACTTGCCAATCACTGAGCGAAGCGAAATGCGTCCGTCGTGAATGAACACAGCGGCGCGAGTCTGTGGGATACCGCTGCCTCGGGCGAGCGGGAAATACCGGAAGAGCAGGTACCCTGCGATCAGCGATCCAACAATTGGCGTAACCAATCGACGCCATCCGGGGCCGCCTGCAGGATAGACGTGCGCGCCGAGTCGACCGGTGAGGAGCAGGAATCCAACAACGACGAGACCCACGAGCGCGCCGATGACGAGACTGAGCGCGAGCGCGAGCCGATCTTCTTTTTTGCGAAGATCTTCGACTAGCTCAACAATCCTTTTCGGAACGCGGGGGAGCTTCCGTCGTGCCATGCGCAAAAGCTAAGGGTTGAGCGGTGCCGGCTGCAGTCGGAAGACTACCGTTTAT
>DASTGU010000208.1:0-4384 GCA_035718845.1 Gemmatimonadaceae bacterium
TGAGCCTGATTGAGGCTGGCCAGGGTCTGTTGGCGCATTCTCTGGAAGAGCGCGCGCTCGCCGGCGGGAATCGGCTCGCCGCTTCTGCTCTCGAGCGCCAGACGCGGATTCTTGGCGACGCCATCGACGCGGATTTCGAAGTGGAGGTGCGGGCCTGTCGCCCAGCCGGTCATGCCGACATATCCGATCGTCGAGCCCATCGCCACGCGCGAGCCGGGCCTGATGCCCGAGGCAAAATTGCGCATGTGCCCGTAGCGGCTGACCATCCCGTTACGGTGACGGATGTCGATCATGTTGCCGTAGCCGCCCTTCTTGCCGGCGAAGATCACCACGCCGTCGCCGATTGCACGAACCGGCGTACCTTCAGCCGCTGCGTAGTCGGTGCCGGTGTGATTGCGCCATTCTCCGAAAATCGGGTGCTTGCGCGCACCAAAGACGCTGCTGATGCGACGGAAGGCGACCGGAGCCCGCAGGAACGCCGCGCGAAGCGACATTCCGCTCGCATCGTAATACTGAGGCGTGCTGGAGCCTTTGGAGACGAACGGAATCGCGTCGAGCGGACCCTGTGAGTTTGAAAGGGCGAGACGTGCGCCGAGGATTTTGTTGACGATGATCGCGCCGTTGGGCTTCTGCAGTCGCTCGACGATCAAGTGGAACTTGTCGCCGTCGTGCAGGTCGCGGCTCATGTCGACCTTGTACTCGAAGATGTCCGCCAGCGACCACGTCAGTTGATGGCGTGCCGATGGTGGGAGAACGCCCGCGGCGCTCTCGTTCAGAGCGTTGTAGAGATTCGAGGTAATTACGCCGCCGATAGCGAGAGTGTCGACGAGATCCGTATTGGATGCTTCGACGACGAGTGGCGACAACAGGAAATCAGCGGGTTCGAGGCCGGGTCGGGAGACGACGACCGGTTCCATCGCGAATACCTGCTTCTTGTCCAACTGTGGCGTAAACCAAATGGCGACCGCTGCCAGGGCCGCCACGACTAGATAACTGACCGGTCGAACAGCTGCGTGCTTCAATCCATCTGTCTCCGAATAAATGTCGGAATCTCCATGTCGCTGAGATCCTGCTCCGGAGACGATCGATCTCGCTCTGGAGTCACCAGCGGATTACTCGTCGGAGTATTCCGTCTTGGAGGCAGCTCGAGCGGTGGTCTGGTGGCTCCGTTTGCGCGCGGCGGTCTGAGTGGAATCACTGGGGCGCCACGAACAACCGGCGACGGCGTAGCGATGATCGGCTGAGAGACGGGAACAGAGGTCTGGCTTGGGGCGCGATCGAAACCCGTCGCGATAACGGTGACTCTGATCTCGCCCTGCATCGCCGGCTCGTGAACGGCGCCGAAAATGATCTCGGCGTCTTCACCGACGGCGTCGTGGATGATCTCGTTGATCTGGTGGACCTCGCCGAGGGTGAGGTCGGCGCCGCCAGTGATGTTCACGAGCACGCCGGTCGCACCGGAGATCGAGACGTTATCGAGCAGCGGGCTGGCGATCGCCTGCTGCGCGGCTTCGATGGCGCGATTCTCACCACGTCCAATGCCGGTGCCCATCAGGGCCGAGCCGCCCTCCTGCATCACGGTGCGAACATCGGCGAAGTCAACGTTCACGAGTCCGGTGACGCTGATCAGCGAGCTGATGCCCTGGGTTGCGTGAAGCAGCACTTCGTCAGCTTTCTTGAGCGCGTCCTGGAACGGGATGCCTTTGCCGACGACGGCAAGCAGTCTCTCGTTCGGGACGACGATCATCGTGTCGACGTTCTTGCGCATCTCGGCGATGCCGAGCTCGGCCTGACGCATGCGCTTGCGGCCCTCGAACAGGAACGGCTTGGTGACGATGCCGACCGTCAGAGCACCCGCCTCGCGGGCCAGCTCGCAAAGGACCGGCGCGGCTCCCGTGCCCGTTCCGCCGCCCATGCCACAGGTCACGAAAACGAGGTCGGCGTTATGCATTGCACGCGCGACTTCTTCCCTGCTCTCGTCGATCGCCTGGCGACCGATTTCAGGGCGGGCGCCGGCGCCGAGACCGCGGGTTAGCTTCTTACCTATCTGAATTTTGACGTCTGACTTCGAGTTCAGGAGGGCTTGGGCGTCGGTGTTGACCGAGATGAATTCGACCCCTTCCAGGTGCTCCTCGATCATCCGATTGACGGCGTTTCCACCACCCCCGCCAACGCCGATCACCTTCATTCTGGCGTTTTGCGAGGCTGTCTCCTCGAATTCGAAAATCATCGGATCAAAAACTCCGGTGCGACGGGGTATGTGGAAAAAAAACTCGGGCTAACATAAGTCCGTTAGTCGATTCGTACCATAGGCAAAGACGACTCGGAGGGAAAAAAAGTACAATGGGTGTCAAGGCAGTTATCCACATTCATCTGACGCCCAGTTTTTTTATGATTTTCCGCTATGAACTGCAAAGAAAAACTACCAGCTGGCGGCTGGCGGCTTTCTGCCTGCAGCTTCGAGCCCACTCCAGAAAAACGAAACGGTCAGCCGATTAGGCTGACCGTTTTTCGAAGCTCAGAGCCGCCGGCTGAGAGCCGCCAGCCGCCAGCTGGTCGTTTTCAGTTGTCGTTATCAGAGCGGGCTAAAAGAAGTCTTCCAACCACGTCTTGATCCGCTTCGTAAAGCGATCAACCCCCACTCCCGCGAGCGCGCGCTTCCCGTTCTGGCCGAAGTCAGCCGCGGTCCGGTGAGCGCCGTACAACGCAAGACCAACGACGGTAGCGAAGCGCGGTGCCTGCACGGCGTCGCTGAGCCCGCCCAGGTTTTCTTCGGGCAACCCAATCCGCACGCCAGTGCCGAACACGTCGGCCGCCAGCTCGGCGACGCCCTGCATCGCCGCTGCGCCACCCGTGATCACCACTCCGCCGTTCAGTCGCTGCGCGAAACCGGCGCGCTGGATCTCGTTGAGCGCGAGGTTGAAGATCTCGTCCATGCGCTGATGGATGATGTGCGCCAGCACTTCACGCGGCACGTGTCGCTCACCCTGCGCGACGGTGCTCGGCAGCTGAATCACTTCGTTCGGATCGACGAGGGGCTCGTAGGCGCAGCCGAATCTTTCCTTCAGGCGCTCGGCGTCCGCCTGGGTCACGCCAATTCCCTGCACGATGTCGCTGGTGACGTTGTTGCCACCGTAGTTCACGGTGCCGAGATAGCGGATTTTTCCTTCGTGGAAGACAGCGATGTCCGTGGTGCCGGCGCCCATCTCGACGAGTGCGACGCCAAGCTCCTTCTCGTCTTCGGTGAGGACGCTCATCGCGCTCGCCAGCGGCTCCAGCACCAGCTCGCGAATCTGATATCCGGCGCGCTCAACCGCTTTGCGCAGATTCATCGCCGGTGATGCGCCGATGGTCACCAGGTACATCTCTGTCTCGAGACGCGTGCCGATCATTCCGATCGGATCGCGGATGCCCTGATTCTTGTCGACCGAGTATTCCTGCGGAATCGCGTGCAGCAGCTCCCGGTCCTGGGGCACAGGCTGCGCGCGCGCGACTTCGTTGGCGCGATCGACGTCGCCCTTCGAGATCTCGTCTCCGTTCACGGCGACGATGCCCTTGCTGATCATCGCGCGCACGTGCTCGCCGGCGATTCCCACGTAGATCGAATCGACTTTCACGCCGGCCATTCGCTCGGCGTCTTCGATTGCTTTCTTGATCGAGCGCGTCGTCTCTTCGATGTCGGAGACGATTCCCTTGCGCAGACCGGTCGTTCGCGCCTGACCGACGCCAAGAATTCTCAGGTAGGCCCCGCTCTTTCCATCAGAGCCAACGGCCTGCCCGATCACGGCAGTAGTCTTGGCCGATCCAATGTCGAGACCAGCGATGATGATGCGTTCCGAAGTCATTGCAGCCTTGCGATCACCTGATCGCGATAACGTAAATCGAGCTCATCGACGTGGAGCTGCCGGCGAGCGAGATCACTTTCCACGGGAAAGATATCGGCAAGCCGCTCCACTGACAGTCCTACGGGAACGCGAACGCGCAGCGCTCGCGATGCCCCAGTCGGAGATTGGTTCGTTGCACCGACCGAATCGGACGAACGAGAGAGCGTTAGCAGTATCTCATCTCTCCCCGTCCGCCTCACTTCATCGATGCGGGCGAACACTCGCGGCTCGGCCGCGCGGATTGCCCCGACGAGCTTAAGAAGAACGGGATCGCCAGTCGCAACAATCGGGAGGTCGAGGCTCGTCCGCGCGGGATCGATCGGAAGCTGCTTGCCGAGCGAATCATAGGGCAATAATCCAGTCGAGGTTTGGATCAGCGCGACCGGTGGATTTTCCTTGATGGACACTACCAGGGTACCCGGCAACCGCCGAGAAACCTGGACATCGGCGACTTGCGGATGATTCCTGACTCGCTCGCGGTAAGGCTCCAGATCATCCCA
>DASTGU010000209.1:0-2652 GCA_035718845.1 Gemmatimonadaceae bacterium
CGATCCAGTGGTCGATCGCTTCTCGATACGACTCCGCCACTCGACGCTGTTGCGAACGGCCGTCGATGCTGCCCGCGGCGATGCGGCGGAGGTGATAGCGGACCGTGCCTTCGCACAGGTCCAGTTGACGCGCGATGGCGCGCTTCGACTGGCCTTTCGCGGCCAGTGTCTTGATCGTCATGCGTAGCTGTTAGCGCCGGAGTAATACTGACCCACATCGTCGGAGTAAAAGTGACCCACCTGGGCGAGGATGGCGGCTTTTTGGCCGCCGAGGATGCTGACCCAGGAGCAGACAGTGGAGATCAAAGTACTGGCCCGTCGGGGCGTGCCGATTCGGGAGATCGCACGGCAGCTTGGCTGTTCGCGGAATACGGTGAAGCGGTATCTGGCCAACGCCGATGCGGTGCGTTACGGTCCGCGGTCCGCGCGACCGACTAAGCTGGGTCCGTTCAAAGACTACGTGTTGGAACGTATCGACGCGGCGCGGCCGCATTGGATCCCAGCGGCAGTGTTGCATCGTGAGTTGCGTGCGCGCGGCTATGCCGGCGGGGTGACGCAACTGAAGATGCTGATCGCGCCGTACAAGCGGATCGAGCAGGAGCCGGTGGTCCGTTTCGAGACTGCGCCCGGGCAGCAAATGCAGGCGGACTTTACGCACGTCCGGCGTGGCCGCCACGCATTGCTAGCTTTCGTGGCGACACTGGGCTATAGCCGCGCGAGCTATGTTCGGTTCACCACGGATGAGACAGCGGCGACGCTGTGCGGGTGTGTACGCGAAGCGTTGATCTACTTCGGCGGCGTTCCCGGCCATGTACTGTTCGACAACGCCAGCACGATCGTGGTCGAGCGGGATGCCTATGGCGAAGGGCGACACCGCTGGCATCGCTTGTTGCGGGATCTCGCGGTCGAATACGGCTTCAGCATTCGCGTGTGCCGTCCCTATCGCGCCAAGACCAAGGGCAAGGTCGAGCGCTTCAACAGCTACCTGAAGGGCAGCTTTCTGGTGCCGCTCGCAGCGACCCTGAAGCAGTCCGGGCTTAGTCTCGATGTCGATGCCGCGAATGCACATATCGGCCGCTGGATCACCGAGGTCGCGAACTGCCGGGTCCACGCAACCACCAAGGAGCGGCCGGATCGGCGCTTGGTGATCGAGCGCGCAGCGCTGCTGCCGCTGCCCGCCGATGTGGGATCGACGGCGCGATTCGCACTGCCGAGTGGCGAGCCCGTCCCGATCGAGAGCTTGCAACACCCGCTGTCGGTGTACGACGAGTTGCTGGAGATCCGGGCATGAATCTCCAGCAAGAGCGTATTGCCAGTACCTGCGAACGTCTGGGTTTACACCGGATGGCGGTGGAGTGGACCGGACTGGCGCAAGACGCCGCGCGCAACGAGGTGAGCTACGCCGATTTCCTCGAGCAGCTGCTCGCGATCGAGAACGGCGCCCGGCTCGAGCGGCAGCGCGATACCTTAATGAAGCTCGCGACGCTACCCAGCATCAAGACGCTGGAACAGTACGACTTCGGCTTCGCCAGCGGAGCACCACGAGCCCAGATCCAGGAGCTCGCCAGCCTCACGTTCATCGAACGCGCCGAGAACATCGTATTCCTCGGTCCGAGCGGCGTCGGCAAAAGTCACCTCGCGCAGGCGTTGGCCTACCGCGCGGTGATGGCCGGGATCAAGAGTCGGTTCATCACTGCCGCTGATCTGATGCTGCAGCTCGCCACCGCACGTAAGCAGGAACGTCTGCGGGAGTACTTCAATCGCGCCGTCGTTGGACCGCGGCTGCTGATCATCGACGAGATCGGCTACCTGCCGTTCGGACGTGAAGAAGCGAATCTGCTCTTCAACGTAGTGGCGAAACGCTATGAGCGAGGCAGCATCATCCTCACCAGCAATCTCGCGTTTGCTCAGTGGTCCAGTGCATTTGCCGACGACAAGACATTAACCGCAGCGCTTCTCGATCGCCTCTTGCACCATGCTCACATCGTGCAAATCGGGGGCGAGAGCTACCGGCTGAAAGATAAACGCAAAGCCGGCCAGGCGCAAAAACGAGCGAAGACCGATTAGGTGCCCGGGTGGGTCAGATTTACTCCGACGATTCCGACGCCAAGTGGGTCAGATTTCAACCGACGTTGACACCTACTCGATGATCGAGCTTCCTACCCGTTACGTGGGGGGCATCGCGACGTTCAATGGGATGTCGACAACAAACACGGGATACCTTACCTCCGCGATCGCAACTCTCCGCCTTTGGAAGGGACCGTAGCCAAGGAGGCGAGCCCATTCAATAAGCGGTCAACGCAGGTAGATCTGATGAGCGGGAGTTCCAGTTGCCCTCGTTTTGGGGGGTGGGCTAGCCGCTCTTGGTTCGGCATTCGCTGAACGTCTGTTCCTGCGACGATCGACCGGTCGGCCAGTTGGCGTCGGGCCAAAACCAAACGTGGCCGGCCTCGGCCGCTGAAGCGAAGTTGATCTGACGTTGCCCGATAGATCAAATCATGGCTCTTACACCATCTTCACCTTGGCATCCGCGATGTGCCGCGCAGCACCTTCCAATAGCCCGCGGATCGTTTGCTTCGAAGGCGTTACCCTCTCAAGGCTTACGCCGACCAAGTTCTGCAAGCTCATCTTCGCCGCCGATCAGGAAGATCT
>DASTGU010000210.1:0-6659 GCA_035718845.1 Gemmatimonadaceae bacterium
ATCGCGACATCGCGATGTGCATCTCCGAGCAGGACGACTTCCGCTGCCCCGTCGTCTGCACTTCGACGTGGGGTTACCTGCGACTGCACAAGCTCAATTACAACGAAGGCGAGCTCGTCGACTGGGCAAAGCGTGTCACCGGTCAGTCATGGAACGAAGCCTACGTTTTCTTCAAGCACGACGAGACCGAAAACGGCGGCAGTGGACCTCCGGCAGTCAACACTTTCGTCCGCGCCTGCGCCTAGCTTCGCAGGTAGGCGCCTCCCGCCTCCCGCCTCTCGCCTCCCGCCTCCCGCCTCCCGCTACTTACTGATCTTATCTGCGATCAGGTTCGCGACCCGCGGATCGTCCTTCTGACCGAGCCAGAAGAATGCTTTCGCACGCATTCGGCGATCGGTGTCGCTCTGCGCAATTCGCATCAGCTCATTTAGCGCCGCTTCGTCATCGCGCTGCGACAGAACGAAAATCGCGTGCTCCTTCAGTGACTCGTCGGTGGTCGAGCGATAGAACGCCGCGAGATCGCGAGTCGGCGTGTCATGATTCTGACCCGCCCAGAACAGCGCCTTGCGACGAGTGTCCATCGAGTCGTTAGTATCACGCGCCTTCTGCAGCAGCCAATCGGATCCGCCATCTCTCTGACTCATCGTCAGGAAGATCTGCTCTTTCATCCCGCTCGTCGCGCGCGGATATATCGACTGCAGATAGCGGATCTGCGATGGATCTTTATCGGCAGCCTGACCCAGCGAGAAGACCGCGTGCGATCTCACGCCGTCGTCCTCCTGTTGATTCTCGATCACGGTGTGCAGCATCGCCAGCGCGCGCGGATCGCCGCTTTGGCCCAACCAAAAGACGGCTATTCTCCGCGTCCCCGCGGAACGATCGCGGGCAAGGTCGATCAAAGCCGGGACTCCGACACCGTCTTCCATCGATCCGAGCGCCATCATCGCGGTTTCGGCAAGCCCCTTCTTGCCGCCTTTGCGACCGTCGCTGTCCGCGTCGTTTGAGTCGCTTCCGTGAGCGAAAGCCACCAGCGTCGGAACGACGCGCGCATCACCGAGCAAGCCAAGCCAGTGAATAGCGTGACGACGTGTCTCGATTGTTCGCGAGTCGTCGCGCGCGAGTGACGTGAGTTGTGGAGTTACGTCGCCGGCGTTGGCCAGGACTGCTGGCAGCAGGAATCGAGCTTTGTCGATCGACCCGTCGTGCTCGAGCTGGGGAACGATCGAAAAGAAGTAAGACGATGCCTCGATCGGAGCGACCATGCCAAGGTCAGTGACACGCTCGCTGGTGCGCGCGAAATCGCCACCGACTGATGTGCGAACGCGCGTCACTCGCCCATCGCTTTTTGTAATTGTGACACGCAGCGGACCAGCCGCACAATCAGGCGCGTTCCAGTCGCCAATCGATTGAAAATTGTCGGCGAACAATGCCTTTCGATATCCAATCATGTCCCGCCCGTTGCCGCAGGTGCCGGGGCGACTGGCAAAGGTGACGCGTACAATACCGTCCGGCGCTTGTGCAACGCGTGTCGCGAGACTGTTCTGCGCGACCGCAGTCGAAGCGGCGACCAACGCTGAAGCGATTGAGAGGCTAAGTGTCGAGATACGCACGGGAGCTCCGCGAAGCAGTTGTATTTGGCCCGTGGGTTTACGGGACGGGCTCGCATTTCTGACAACCAGTTCCGCGAATTGGTTGAGCACAGGCTTAGGGATCTCTCGGGGCAACCTCTGAGGCCAGCCACTCCTTCCATCGTTACAGTGAGATTACCCTCCCTTCTGCCGACCGTTGACACCGCGTATCATATAGTAGCTGAGCACCTGCGAAGCTCAGCCCCACAGTTGCAATCCAAGAATGAGCAAAACGCATCTCGGTGGAATCTGCGCCGTCCTCGTGCTGGCCTCGGCGTGCGCCACCGCCACTCGGTCATCGTCCAGCAGTGCCGCTGTTCCGGTCACCCCAACGCCAACACTGAGTCCGGAAGCTGAAGCGGCAGCAATCGCACAAGCCCGCGCCGATAGCATTCGGCATCCGTACACAGCAGCCGATGTTGCTTTCATGTCCCACATGATCCATCACCACGCGCAAGCGATTGTGATGGCGCGCTGGGCGCCAACTCACGGCGCCAGTCCGGCGGTGCAGCGTCTCGCCGATCGCATCATCAACGCCCAGCAAGACGAGATCGCGACGATGCAGTCGTGGCTGCGCGATCGCCGTCAACCAGTGCCCGAAGCAACACCCGGCGGAGTGATGATGAACATGGGCGGCATGGAGCACGAGATGCTGATGCCGGGCATGCTCACCGACGCGCAGATGAAGCAGCTCGACGCCGCGCGCGGACCCGAATTCGATAAACTGTTCCTCACCTATATGATTCAGCACCACAAGGGCGCCGTCAGCATGGTGAAGGATCTCTTCGATACCTACGGTGCCGGCCAGGACGAGGTCGTATTCAAGTTCGCGTCGGACGTCAACGTTGATCAGACAACCGAGATCGCGCGCATGGAGAAAATGCTGATCTCCGCCACGCTCGGCATTGATACCCAGTAGTACAAATCACCACCCACCCACCCCCACCCCACCCCCACCCCACCCATCCCCAGCTGATGCTGGGAATTCGATTCACTAGAGGAATCGCCATGAACTCAGTTTTGAGAAACACGTCCAAGTTCGCGCTATCACTCACCGCGGTGCTGACTGCAGCGGCATGCGCCAGCTCGAGCGGTGGCGCTCGCACGAGCAGTAGCCTTCCGCCAATCAGTGATATGTCACCTGGGGAGCCGTATCCCGATCCGCGCGTTGGACTCCGCGCCGGAACCGATAACGCCGGGACCGCCGTGTGGAACATGCGCGTGATGTCGACGACTCCGCAGCCCGCGGAGTTCAAGGGTCAGACGAACTCCGACCTCGCGTTCCTTGGCAACTACGCGATCCAGGGCAACTATCACGGCTTCCAGTTCTGGGACATCTCGAATCCCTCTGCCCCAGTTCTGAAAGAGGGCTACGTCTGCCCGGCGTCCCAGAGCGACGTGTCGGTTTATCGCAACCTGCTGTTCGTCTCAGGCGAGGGCTTGAGCGGCCGCATCGATTGCGGCGTCCAGGGTGTGAAGGACACGGTCAGCAAAGATCGTCTGCGCGGCCTGCGCATCTTCGACATCAGTGATCTGTCGAATCCGAAGAACGTTGGCAACGTGCAGACTTGCCGCGGATCGCACACCCACTCGCTGCTCGTCGATCCGAAAGATCCGGAGAACGTTTACGTCTACATCTCCGGTTCAGCGGGCGTTCGTTCGCCGAGCGAGCTCGCGGGCTGCAGCCGTGCCCAGCCAGGTCAGGATCCGAACACGGCACTGTTCCGAATTGAAGTCATCAAGGTGCCGCTTGCTCATCCCGAACAGGCCGCGATCGTCAGCTCACCGCGCATCTTCAATGATCTGACCGCGCCGGCACGTCACGGCGAAGCACCGGAAGACATCGCCGAGAATCGCCGCCAGGTTGCAGACGCGAAAGCGCATGGCGGATTCGTCGCCAACATTCGCGGCGAGGAGACCGTGATTCCCGGTCGTTTTCTCCAGCCTGCGCTGGACAGCATCGTTAAGGCTCGTGGCGGAACAGGTCCGGCAAATGCCGCTGACAGCGCCGCTCTGCGTGCTGGCCTGCAGGCGATGATCGACCGGATGATCGGACCCGGCGGTGGCCCTCGCACCGGCCCGACGCAGTGCCATGACATCACGCTCTATCCGGCGATTGGTCGTGCGGGCGGTGCGTGCGAAGGCTACGGCTTCCTGCTCGACATCACCGATCCCGCGCACCCGGTCCGCATCGCCGCCGTCGCCGACTCGAACTTCTCGTACTGGCACTCGGCGACGTTCAACAATGACGGAACGAAGATTCTCTTCTCCGACGAATGGGGCGGCGGCGGACAGCCGAAGTGCCGTTCGACGGATCGTCGCGAGTGGGGCGCCGATGCGATCTTCACGATCAACGGCAACAACCTGCAGTTCCAGAATTACTACAAGCTGCCCGCGCCACAGACTCGTTTCGAGAACTGCGTCGCCCACAACGGCTCGCTGATTCCGATTCCGGGACGCGACGTGATGGTGCAGTCGTGGTACCAGGGCGGTATCTCGGTATTCGACTGGACGGATCCAAAGAATCCGCGCGAGATCGCGTACTTCGATCGTGGCCCGATGGATTCAACCAGAATGGTCGGTGCCGGCACCTGGTCGGCGTACTGGTACAACGGCAACATCGTCAGCTCGGAGATCGCGCGTGGACTCGACATTCTCCAGCTGCAGCCGAGCGCGTACCTGACGCAGAACGAGATCGATGCGGCAAACACAGTGCATTTCGATTACTTCAACACCCAGGGTCAACGGAAATTCGAGTGGCCCAATACGCCGGCGCTCGCTCGTGCGTACGCGGATCAGTTGGAGAGATCGAAGGGAATCAGCGCTGATCGAATCGCAGCGGTGCGTGCGGCGCTGGGAGCCGGGACTTCGGTTGCGAATCGCGGAGCGCTGGCGGGACTGGCGTCGCAGCTCGATACAGACGCAGCAACCTCCTCTGACGCAGCGAAAGTCAGATTGCTGGCGGGGGTGCTTCGAGCTCTTTGATCGAGGCGTTCGGACTAACGGCATTGCTGATTGCTGATTAATTGAGGATCGAGGACGGTCCTCGGTTGGTCCGAAAGAAGAAAAGAAAATCCCCCGGCGGTGTGCCGGGGGATTTTTTTGTTCTGCGGGTCTGCTCTTAGGCAGCGCGGCGGAGTACTGTCGGGGCGACAAGCGCTGTTGCTCGCTGTTGAACCTTTGCCCAGCGGCCGCGGGCGACGTAGAAGGCGAGAAGACCGACGACGCCGGGGAAGGCTGAAGCGATGCCGGCGCCCTGCACGATCGAGGTCACTACTGCGCCGATCATGATGATGACCAGGCCGGCGGCGGCGAGTGGGGTCAGCTCGGTGCGAATCTTGGTCAGGCCGGGGAGGATCAGGCCGAGCGCGCCGAGGGTCTCGCAGATGCCGATGAACTTGATGAACGCGCCGGGCATGTGTGACTCGACAGTCAGAACATCAGTTGGAGTGACCAGCTTGAACACACCGGCGAACAGGAACAGCGCGGCCAGTACTGATTGAGCGATCCAGAGGCGGGTAGTGGGCTTCATTGTCGATTCTCCTTATTCGTCGTCGTTGTTGTTCTTCTTTTGAGGCGACGAACGGCCCCGCGCTAAATCGACATCTGGCTGTAAACGAACCGTCGCAGCACGTTAACCCGGCTTAGACAAACGGCCTGTTTGAGGCCTAATGGCTTGTGCCCACATTACTTGTGAGCCTGCGCCTGTCGTCGGGAGCTGGAACCAGCCGGCTGCAGAGCCGTATTGAGCGAACCTCAGCATGCGGAGAAGGTCGTGTTCCGAGCCACTCTAGTTGTCGCCGGTTTTCTTGTCGCATCTCAAGCGCACGCGCAAAATCATTCGGACCCACCGGGTCGAGCCGATCTCGGTTTAGCGACAGACAGTTTGCGCAAGCTCGTCGAGTCGGGATTCATTCCCAGCGTCTCATACAGCGTGAGCAACCGCGCTGGGATAATCGAAGAAGGCGCGTTTGGATTTGCAGACATCGGCCAGGGGAAGAAGGCGACGGCGTTCACATCGTATCCCGTCGCATCAGTCGCGAAATCCTTGACGGCGATCGCGGCGCTGCGCGCTGCCGACGCGGGACGACTGGATCTGGATCGTCCGGCTAATTCCTATCTCGGCAAAGATTCAGTACTCGTTCCGGTCGGCGATCCACGATTGCTGACGACGCGCGCCCTGCTGCACATGACCGCCGGCATCCCACACGTTGTGCGCTTCCATTGGCCCGACGAGCCGCGCGATGCAGGCCTCGACGCGCCGCTCGGACATTTCGCGGCGTTCGCTCCCGGCTCGCAGTTCTATTACTCCAATCAGTCGCTGGGCATCGTCGGCGAGATCCTGTCGCGAATTTCGGGAAAGCCTTTTTCGCACTACATGGCGGAGAGCGTTTTCAAGCCGCTCGGAATGCGCAACACTGCCGTCCGCGCGACCGAAATTCCCTCGTCCAATCGCGCGGTGGCGTATCGCGATCATCCGGCACGTGAAACTGGATTCACCAGACTCGACCCCGAGCCCGGCGCGGGGATGTACACCAGCGCGCACGACCTCGGCGTTCTTGCGCGTCGCGTGCTGCTCGATCCGAGCTCGCGTTTCCTGAGTGCGGAAAGTCAGAGGGCGCTGAGGGACTTCAGTCAGTATCCCTTTTATTCGAGCGGCTGGTGGAAGGACCCATTTCGCTCCAATGGACTGACACTGCTCGCCGATGGCGCGGCTTTCGGTCACGCGGCAACAATGAAGGTCTTGCCACAGGAAGGGATCGCGGTGGCGGTGCTCGTCAACGGAGCGGTGCCCGATGGGTTCACCATGGGTTTGTGCGATTTGCTCCTGCGTGCTGCCGGTTTCGCCAACGACGTGCCGACCAATCAGGAGATACCAGCGGAATTCCGCGACGTACCGATAGCGCAGGACACAACGTGGAGGGGAACATGGAGCGGCGTCATTCGTACGCCGGGCGGCGCGGTCGCGGTCAGATTCGTTTTCGACTCGACGGGAATGCGCGCATCTTTGGCTGACGCGCCGCTGCAACC
>DASTGU010000211.1:0-4291 GCA_035718845.1 Gemmatimonadaceae bacterium
CGCATCCGATCTGCGGCAGGCACAGGTGCGCGAAGCGGACACTTTCTCCAGCGCGATCGCCATCAACAATGGCAACGGCACTTTTACGCTCAAGCCATTGCCCGCCGAAGCGCAGTTCGCTCCGATCTACGCTTCGGTCGCGGCAGATTTCGACGGCGATGGGAAAACCGATCTGCTCGTCGCGGGGAATTTCTTCGACGTCACGCCAATGCTCGGAGGCTACGACGCGAGCTATGGGTTATTGCTACGCGGCGATGGGCAGGGGAGCTTCACTGCTGTCGATGGGCAGGCCAGTGGTCTTGCTATCGACGGTCAGGTGCGTGACATGAAGCTCATTCGCACGCCCAAAGGTCAGCTCATCGCCGTCGCGCGCAATAACGATCAGGTGATGATGCTGCGGGTTGGAGCGACTGCGCTTAAGCCGTCGCCGAAGTCTCGGAGTGCGAAGCCGGGCACCTAGGGAAGGCACGGCGATCGAGGCGCGACCACGGGCGGTGCGCGTGTGGCCAGGCGAAAAGCTCCGGATGGAAAATGTGCGCGAGCAGCTCGATTCCTTCTGCTACCCTCGGTCCCGGTCGCGCAAAGTAGGCGTTGGCATCGACCGCGTACACGCTCGCCGAAGTGCGAGTGCGCAGATTGGTCGCCAGCTTCATCGAGTCGGCCAGTCCGTAGCCGCATGGCGCGACAATGATCGCCTCGGGCTCTGCTGCGATCACATCTTCCCACGTCATGCGATGTGAGTCGCCACCGGGTTCGCCAATTGGATCAACGCCGCCCGCTGCGGTAATCATCTCCGGCACCCAGTGACCAGCGCAGAAAAACGGATCGAGCCACTCGAGGAAAACCACTCGGCGAGGTCGCCCACCACGCACTGCCTGTTCGACGCGCGCAATGCGACGGCGATTCTTTTCGACCAGCTTCTTCGCGGTCTCCAGCGTGTCCGTCGCTTCGCCAATCGAGAGAATGTTCTCTTCAATCTCGCTCAGGTTGTGCGGCGTCAACCAGATCATCGTCGGGCGCGGTGACATCTGCGCCAGCGCGCGCGTGAGCTCGTTGCCCGAAGGAGCGCAGACCTGACACAGATCCTGGGTGAAGACGTAGTCCGGGCGAAGCTCCCGCAGCAGCCGCTCGTCGACGAGATACAAACTCTGCCCACTCGCCAGCTTGTCCGACACCGCCGAGTCGATCTCGCTCTGTTCGAGCTGATCGATTGGCAGCGACGGCCGACTCACCACCGGCAGGCTCTTCACCTGCGGCGGATAGTCGCATTCGTGCGACCGTCCGACGAGGCAATCACCTGCGCCAAGGGCGTAGGCGATCTCCGTCGCTGCCGGCAGGAAGCTGACGACTCTCTTCGTCATCCGAAGCGCAGCTTTGCCGTCACGAGTGTACCGTTGAGTGCGACCATGCCGATGTTGGTGAGGATCACGGGCCAGTCCCGAATATAAATCCCGTACGCGAGCCAGAGCGCGCCTGAGGTGACGAGCAGCGCGACCATACCCAGCGAGAGATCACGCGTATGACGGGTGCGCCAGGTCCTGATCACCTGGGGCACGAACGCCGATACGGTGATGAATCCGCCGATGAAGCCGAGGTACTGAAGCATTAAGCCGCCCCCGCGATGGCAGTGCCATCTCGAATGGTGAGCCAATCTGTTCTGACGCGATCCCACTCCTGAATCAGCAACCCCTGTTCCTCGAAGACCAGCCGGATCTGCGCTGGGTCGAAGCCCGCGATCTCTTCCAGTACCGGAATTAATACGCTCAAGGCGTCGTCGCTGATGACGGTGCGGCGAGCGATCTGCGCAATGTGGCGTGTTTCCGACGCAGCGATGGTGAGCCCATCGCCGCGGTTGACGTGCAGCATCACATGGATGTCCGAGCTACCGTCGCCGACGTAGACGATACGATCGCTCGGCACTCCTAGCCGCCAGCGCAGCGAATCGACCGCGGCAACTTTGCCGTAGCCAGCCGGTACCTGGATGACGTTCTCGATCTCACCGGTTTGACTGTTGAACTCGAAGTGTCCGCCGATGATGTGATCGGGCGGCACGATGCCATTCAGCGCGGAGTTCACGACGAGCCAGGGCGCTGCTGAGACGACGTAGAAATCGAAACGGAAACCATCGATGCCGTCTTTCAGGAATTCGGCGAGCAGCGCGATGTTGCGCTTGAGTCGAATGCGACGGCCGACTTCGACCAAATGCTCTTCGCGTACCGTGCGGAAATCGGGGTCGTGCCGCAGCAGGTACGTCAGCTCGGCGCCTGATTGCACCAGATTGAGGCGCGACAGGTTGGCGACTCTTTCCTGGAAATCAGGAATGCCCATCATCTCGGCCAGCACCAGACCCGAGTCATTGAAACTCAACGTCTGGTCGAAGTCGCTCACGAGCAGGTAATACTTCCTCATCAATCCTCCACTGGCGCTCTCGAGTGAATTAGTCACCGGCGCGCCTGTCCGGTGCCCAAAACGAAGACGCCCCCGCATCGATGGGTACGAGGCGGGGGCGAATTCAAGAAGACATGAATGTTGTTAACCTCTTCGCCGTCGCACGCTCTGTACCTCGTCGCCGCAATTGTTAATTGCGCCGTCGGGCATCTTGTTGATGAGCGTGTGAGCGAAGTGTTTGATCATCGTCGTTTGTAAGTCGAGCGCAATCTTCAAGTTGCGCTCTCACTTGCAACCTATTGGCGCAGAGTAGATGCGTCAACCAATTGACGATTATCCGTGCGTAAAGGGTTCAAACTCGAGTGTACCAAGTGCGTAACGCGAGACTCGATTGGGAACATTCACTATGGTAGGGAGATTGAGGCGTTCGGATTAAACTGCCAGATCGTCGAAGTGCGGATTAAATGAGGGGTGCGGGATCCGAATCCCTCAATTAATCCGCACTCCGCTAGGTGTGGCTGTTTAGTCCGAACGCCTCAATCCGAATTCACACAGTGCAAATCGCGATGGCTTCCGCCAACGACTGTCGCGGATCTTTCGTCGGCACGAATTCCTGTGCAACGAACCCCTTAAATCCGGCATCGGCGATGGCTTTCATGACGGTGTGATAATTCAGCTCCTGGGTGTCGTCGATCTCGTGACGGCCCGGAACGCCGCCAGTGTGGAAGTGCCCGATGTACTGGATGTTGTCGCGCACAGTGCGGATCACGTCGCCTTCCATGATCTGCATGTGGTAGATGTCGTAGAGCAGCTTGAAACGCGGCGAGTTGATTCGCTTGGCGAGCGTGACGCCCCACGCGGTGTGGTCCGCCTGGTAGTCGGGATGATCGACCTTCGAGTTGAGCAGTTCCATGCACAACGTCACGCCATGTTGTTCGGCGAGTGACACCAACGGTGCGAGACCTTTCGCGCAATTCGTCCAGCCCTCTTCGTCGCTTTGGCCGCGACGACTGCCCGGGAAGCAAATCACATTCGGTACTTTGGACGCGGCGGCGAGGGGAATCGCTTTCTGGTAGGCTGGTATCAGCCACGCATGATTCTCGACGCGATTGAACCCGTCGGTGAGCCGATTCTCAGGGTGAGCCACTGGAGCGTAACCCATCGAGCATACGAGGCCGTAGCGCCGCGGCGTCTCCCAGTCCTCGGGCTCGAGCAGATCGACGCCCTGCATCCCAAGCTCCCGGCACATTCGGCACATCTCGTCGAGCGTGAACTTGCCCCACGGCCAGCGTGAAGCCGAAAGATTCAGTCGGCCCGGCTTGACTGTGGTACCTGCTGGCGACGCACCGGCAGACGGCAATCCCGCGCCTCTGGCCGTCCGCACCATCATTCCGCTGAGACCGACTGCTCCCGCCGCCACAAATTTCCTGCGATTCATCAGGCCCTCCGAGTTAACCGAGAATGTGCGGCGCGGTTCGCGGGAGTGTCAAATACGGAGGTGGATTGAGGCGTTCGGATAAAAAAGCCACACCCAACGGATTCCGGATTAATTGAGGGATTCGGAGCTCCGCACCCCTCACTTAATCCGGACTCCGCCAGGTGCGGCTGTTTGATCCGAACGCCTCAATTTCCGTCCGGATAGCGGTTGCGCTCCAAAACCACCAAATTTTCGCGTCCTTTCGCTCTGACCCTTAGCCGGACCGAAAGCAATGAGCAATCTCAGCGTCGTCGATATCCTCGTCATCGCGGCCTACTTCGTCCTCCTCGCGGCGATCGCGTGGTGGGCAGCAAAGCGCGAGAAGAACGTCAGTGCCGACTTCTTCCTCGCCAGCCGAGATGTGGGTTGGTTAGCGGTCGGAGCGAGCCTGTTCGCTTCCAACATCGGCAGTGAGCACCTCGTCGG
>DASTGU010000212.1:0-5570 GCA_035718845.1 Gemmatimonadaceae bacterium
TCTGGCAGCGGTCGTCGGAACTCGCGCGCCGTATGAGACTCTGCTCAGGGTGTCGGGCCTCTCACAGCAGGACGCGATCGCTGCGCTCGACGAGCTGTTGGGCACTCGAATCCTCGAGGAGACGGGAACTGTCGACGCGATCCGTTACGACTTCACGCACCCGCTACTGCAACAGGTCATTTACGCCGATCTCGGTCAGGCGCGCGCGCGTGTGCTTCATGGCACCGTGGCCGAGAGCCTCGAGAGTCTGTATGGCGCGTCTGCCATCGCGCACGCTGACGAGCTGGCACTCCATTTCGCTCGCGCACACTCCACCGAGCTTGCCGCGAAGACGATTCTTTATTGTCACGCAGCAGGTCGCGCAGCGCTGGAGAAATACGCCAATCGAGAAGCGGCGAACTACCTGGCTATCGCCCTCGAAACGCTCGACCGGGATCCGTCAGCGCACAATGGTTTGCGCGATGAGATTCTCACGACTCTTGCGCGGACTCGTCAGCGGCTCGGTGAGTACGACGCTGCAATCGACCTGTGGGAGCGTGCGCGTGTCGCGGCCGTCGCTCGTGGCGAACGGAGTACGCTCGCCGACATCCACCATCGAATGGGTCTCGCCTGCTACTGGAGTGGCCGCTTCAGCGATGCGCTGTCGCACTATCAAGCGGGCCTGTCCGCCGCGGACGCAGCATCTGCCGAGACCGTCGTGCGATTGCGGCTCGCCAAGGGTATTGCGCTGCAGGACCTCGGCAGACTCCAGCAGGCGCAGAATGAAGTCGAGGCGGCGTTGGCGTCAGCGGCTGCCGGCGGCGTCGAGAACGACGCGCTGCTCTCACGCGCGCACCGCGCGCTGCTGCTGATGTATGCGTGGACCGGTCCGCTGGCTCTGGCTGGCGATCACGGCAATCGGGCGCTCGCCCACGCGCGTGCTGCCGGTCAGCGAATGCTGGAATGGACCGCACACTGGGGATTGGCGCTCCTCGCCGGCGTGTCCGGCGATGCGCCGCGGGTCGCCGAGCATATCGCCGAGAGCGATCGACTCGCCGACGAGATGCAGTCGCCACTGCTCCCGCTTTGGTCGGCGGAAGTTGCCGTGCAGTACCGAATGGGTATTGGCGAGTGGGATACGGCGCTCTCGCTCAGCGAGCGCACGATTGCCGCAGCCAAGAGTCTCAACCAGCGGATGCTGTTGCCGCGGCTCTATGTCTGGACCGGTCTCATCTACCTGTGGCGCGGCTCGAACGAAAAAGCGAAAGAGTACTTCGATCTCGGTTGGAAGATGGCCGGTGGTGAAAGAATGGGCGCGCTCAACGGCACCGAGGGGCACCCGCTCGATATTCCATCGATCGTGCCGGCGCACCTCGGCCTCGCCGCGTATCATCTCGCGACTGGAAATCCAGCCGAGGCAGTGCGAATTGGTGAAGCTGGATTGGAGATCGCAGACGGCTCCGGCTACATCGTGTGGTCGCTGCAGTGGCTATTGCCGGTTGTGGGCGAAGCGGCTCTGGTAGCGCGCGATTTCGATCGGGCGGCGCGCCACTGCGCGCGAATGCGGGTCGACGCCGAGCGCCTGGGCCACCGCCTGGGGCTCGCGCAGGCAGATGCGTGCGACGGATTGCTGGCCTGGTTCAGGGACCGCGATCCACAGCGCGCCATTCCGCTGTTGAGATCGGGCGCCGAGCAGCTCGAAGCGATTCCTTTCGCGCCGCAGGCGGCGCGCGTTAGACGACGGCTCGCCGGCGCGTTGCTCGAAGTCGGTCAGCCGGAAGAAGGTCGGCGCGAGCTCAAGAAAGCGCACGACGTACTAGCGAAGCTCGGCGCGGCAGATGAGTTGACCGGCACCCGCGAGGAGATGCGCGAGCGGGGCGTGCGTCCACCGCCGAAGACCGTCATGCCTGGAGCCGCCGGCCTGACGGGACGCGAGATCGAGATCGCGCGGATGGTGGCGACCCGGAAGTCGAACAAGGAAATCGGCGGTGCGCTCCAGATCTCCTCACGCACCGTCAGCACCCATCTCTCGAATATCTTCACCAAGCTGAGCGTAACCTCGCGCGGCGAGCTTGCTGACTTCGTTCGCCAGAACGGATTGCTCGACGGCTAAAGTTCGGCGGCATCGTGTAGATTTGCCGCATGATCGAAGACATTCTCGCCGAGCTGGAAGCCGATACTTCGCTCGAAACAGGACAGCAGTTCGCTGCGCTGACGGCGCGCTACTTCGCCTCGACTCGCAGCGGCGCCGGTCAGGTCTCAACGCCACATAGCAGCGAAGAGCTCGCAGGACGCTTCGACGAGGATTTCCCGCGCGAAGGCAGGCCGATCGGCGAGATCATCGAGCGACTCGAGAAGCAGGTGATCGCCGACGCCAACAAGTACTACCACCCGATGTACATGGGCCATCAGACGTCGGCCCCGCTGCCGATTGGCATCTGGATGGAGACGATCATTGGCGCGCTCAATCAGTCGCTCGCGGTTTGGGAGATGTCGCCGACAGCGAGCATGATCGAGCATCAGATCGTGCGCTGGTTGTCGAAGCTCGCTGGATACGGCGCGGGTTCTGGGGGCACGATGACTTCCGGGGGAACGGAAGCAAACTTCACCGCGCTGCTGGCCGCGCGGAACGCCGCGATACCCAACGCGTGGGAAGATGGGGTCGGTGCAGATCCGCCGGTGGTCGTCTACGGAGAGCACGCGCACTACGCCGTCACGCGCGCCATCGGGCAGCTCGGCCTCGGTCGCAAGCGCGGCATCTCGATCGCATCGCGCAACTACCGACTCGACGTAGATCTGCTGCGGTCGACTCTGGACCGCCTGCAGGGAGAGGGAAAGCGGATCATGGCGGTGGTCGCGACGGCTGGTACGACGGCGACCGGCTCGTTCGACGATCTCGAAAGCGTGGGCGTGATGTGCGAGGAGCGAGGGCTGTGGTTCCACGTTGACGGCGCCCATGGCGCGAGCGCGCTGTTGTCCGCGCACCCACCACGTGCGCTGAACGGGTTGCGTTATTCACGCTCACTGGCGTGGGATCCGCACAAGATGATGCTGCTGCCGTTGGCGGCAGGAATGGTACTCACTCGGAACGAGGGAGATCTCGAGCGTGCATTTGCCCAACAGGCGCCGTATCTGTTTCACGATCGCAAATCGACGCGCATCATCGATCAGGGCATCCGCAGCTTCCAGTGTTCGCGACGCGCCGACGTGCTCAAGCTGTGGGCAGTGATTCAGAGATTTGGATCGAGCGGTCTCGGTCAGCTTCACGATCATCTGTGCAACACTGCGCGCTTGCTATACGACGCGATTGAGGAGCGGAACGACTTCGAGGCACTGCACGAGCCGCAGTCGAACATTCTTTGCTTCCGCTATCTGGGTCGTGGCGGAGAGCTACGCGAAAATCCAGAAAAAGTCGACGCGCTCAATCGCGAGCTGCGGCCCCGTTACAACAAGAAGGGAACGGGTTGGATCACTGCGACGACGTTGGAAGGAAGGCCGGTGCTGCGTGTGACGATGATGAATCCGCGCACCGGAGCCGTGCACGTGCGTGCGCTGCTCGATGGACTCGCCGTGCAGGCAGCCGCGATCCAATCAGCCTGAGCGCGCCAGCCGTGGCTCGCGAAGCGACACGTCTTCGCTGCCGAACTCGACAGCGTGTCGCTCTCTTCCGAGCCAGGCAATGATTGCCGCGGCCGAGAATACGATCGCTGCAACGATCGCCATCGACTTGGCGTAGCTCATTCGTGTCGCCAGCACTGCTTCGAGATACGCCACTGAGCTGGCTATCAGCACGCCGCATTGGTAGGCGAAGCCCGGCAGAAATCCGCGCACGTTGTCCGGAGACAGCTCGGTGATGTGTGCCGGGATGACGCCCCACGCGCCCTGCACCATGAACTGCATCAGAAACGCGCCGATCACCAATCCCGCCAGCGCGGGCGAGAAGGCCCACAGCGGAATAACGACGATCGCGAGAATGAGCGCGAGCACGATGGATCGGCGGCGGCCGATGCGATCCGACAAATAGCCGAAGCTGATCCCGCCGATGATCGCGCCAACCATTGAGAATGCCGTCAGGGCCGCGCGCTTCTGTGGAGAAAAGCCCCAATCGCGCTGCAGGAATGTCGGGTACATGTCCTGGGTGCCGTGCGAAACGAAATTCATCGCCGCCATCAGCAGCGTCAGGTAAATGAAAAGCTTCCAGTGTGACGCGATGCCTTTTCCGAGGCTGCTCCAGTCTTTGTGGCGTGTCTTCTCCCACACTTCAGACTCCTCGACGCGCATCCGCACGAAGATCGCCAGCAGTGCCGGCAACCCGCCGATGAAGAACATTGGACGCCAGCCCCAGCGGGGGAACACGAAGAAGTAGCAGACAGCGGCGAGCAGATAACCCGTGGCGTAACCCTCCTGCAGCAAACCGGAGAGAACGCCACGGCTGCCCTTCGGCGCTTTCTCCATCGCCAGTGAAGCGCCGACGCCCCATTCGCCGCCCATGCCGATCCCGAATAGCGCGCGCAAAAAGAGAAAGGTCGCGTAATTGGGAGCCAGGCCGGAGAGCACTTCGACGATCGAGAAAAAGACGAGGTCGATCATCAGCGGCAGTTTTCGGCCGTAGCGATCGGCCATCAAGCCGAAGATGAACGCGCCCACCGGACGGAACGCCAGCGTTATCGTGATGGACAGCGCGAGCTGGGCGTCGGTTTTGCCAAAATCCTTGGCGATCGCCGTCAGCGCAAAGACGACGAGGAAGAAATCGAATGCGTCGAGAGTCCAGCCGAGGAAGCTCGCGAGGACCGCCGAGCGATGCCCTCGAGGAGCGGCGGCCGCTACTGATCCACGATTTATGCCGTCAGGGCTTGTCATGCGGAAAATGTACGCTGCTTATTCTTGTTGCATGAGGAGCAAACTTCGACTGCTGGTGCTGGTGAGCGGGCTCGCTTGCACCGCGCCGGTGCGCACCGCGCCGCCCGTCAATACTGCCGAAACCGCCGTCGCGCCGGATGCCGTCGCCGACACTCTGCTCACCGATCTGCGCACGCTCGACTCGACAATTGTCGTCGACCTGCGCTATGCGACGCCGAACAACTTCACGGGCGCGCCCTTGCCCGGCTACCTCGCCAACCGCGCGTTCCTGAGACGCGAGGCAGCCGTCGCGCTGGCTCGGGTTCAACGTGACCTGCGCGATCAGGGACTTGGCCTCAAGATCTTTGATTCTTACAGACCGGTGCGAGCGACGCTGGCGATGGTCGATTGGACTCAGCGCGTCAATCGCGAAGACCTCCTGCGCGACGGATACATCGCGAGTCGCTCGCGACACAACCTGGGTCTTGCCATCGATCTCACCCTGATCGATCGGACAACGGGCAGAGAGCTCGAGATGGGAACGCCGTTCGACACGTTCTCCGCGGCTGCTCACACTGCGAATGCGATGGGACTAGCCGCGGAGCACCGCCAGGGGCTCAAGGCGGCAATGGAACGGCGTGGATTCCTCAACTACGACCAGGAATGGTGGCACTTCAGCTACGACGTGCCGAACCCGCTGCGCTTCGACAAAGTCATCCGCTGAAACTTGACATAGGGGAGGGGGGTATATT
>DASTGU010000213.1:0-7010 GCA_035718845.1 Gemmatimonadaceae bacterium
TCGCGAATCGCAAATCTGCGTTCTTGTATGCGATCGTATCGGTGATGGTCGTCTGGATCTGACCGGCCAGATGCTGATTCCCCTCCACGGTCATGTCCATGTTGGCGATCGTATACACGCTCTTCTTGCCGGTCCAATCAAGACCGAAATCCAGCTTGCCCTTTCCGTTTTCCGGCAGCGTGACCATCGCCCAGCGCACATCGGCCGGATTCACCGGATCGCCGTGCAGCTTCAGATGCAGATCGCCGTTGGTGAGCAGGTATCTGCCGTCACCAGTGAGCTTGGTCTGCGGAAACGCCACCCGCGCGGCGTGCCACCACAGTGAATCGCCGGTGAACGAGAAATTGCCGGTGAGTCCGCGCACATCTGCGACCGGCGGACGGAATGGCGCGGCGGTCATACTCAACGCCGAGACATTGACCGCGCGGTAGTTGTACGCAGGATCCTCGAGACGAATCAGCGGAAAAATTCCGTCGATCTTGTGGAACGCGAACTCTTTCTGATATCCGCCGGCCACTCTGAAGATCTTGAGCCTGCCCTCTGGACCGAGTGCTTTGCGCACTTCGTCGTTCTGTTTTGCCGGCGTGATGTTTGGATCGGGCGCCCACGGTGATCGCACGGTGAGATCGCCCTGCTGGATCGTCACGTCGGTGAATTTGATCCAGGTGCCCCAGCCCGTTTTCTTGGGACCAGTCGGCGTGGTGGTGTCGCGCGGGAAGATTCTCTCGAAGTTCCACTTGGTGTCCGTCGGCAGCTTCTCCAGCACGATGATCGGGCGCACCAGCTTCACCTGACGGAAGTCGATGCGCTTGCCGCGAATGGTGCTCCACGGACTGTAGCGCGCCCACGCTTCGCCGACTTTCACGAACGGCCGATGCGCGCTGTCGGTGATCACCACATCGTGCAGCGTGAATCCCTTGAGCAGATTGCCAGTCACGCCGCCGATGTGCACGATGCCGTGACTGTTGCGCTGGATGATTCCTTCGACGTAGCGGCGCACGCGCTCGCGACCCCAATCGGTGTTCGTGACGAGGAAAACCCCGCCGACGAGCAGCAGCACCACCACCAATACGGCGGTGATTGCGATCAGGATCCTTCTACGCATTAGAACGCTTCGCCGATGGACAGGTGCAGCACCATCCGGTTGAGGATGCTTCCCGCCGTAGGCGAATACTCTCGGCGCTGGCGAAGTGTGACGAGTGTCCGTTGGCCATTGACGATACTTTCCGTGACGACCGGCAGTGACTCACTGCCGCCCGGATTGATCCCTATATCGGCACGGATTGGGCCTACGGGAGACTTGTATCGGAAGCCAAAACCGGGGGTTATTGCGGTCTTTCGGCGGGGAAGGTCGGGCGTGGTCTTCTGACTGACCATTCCCGCGTCGACGAACGCGGCGCCGGTGATGTCGCGCCACACCGGGAAGCGCGCTTCAACGCTGCCTTCCACCACGAAATTTCCGCCGAGTGGCCGCGGCTCGAAATCGCGATTCTTGAGATTGGCTGCAGCGGGATCGCATTGCGTGACGTCGGTGCCGCTGGTGCAGGCGACATTGAGCGAGTCGTGTGCTTGCAACGTTGCAATCGGAATGGTGAGTACGCGCGGACCGAGTTGATTCTCGCCGTACCCGCGCACCGAATTCGATCCACCGGCGTAGAAGCGTTTGCGTGGATGCAGGATGCTTCCTTCGCCAGTGCCGGCGGCAATGCCGACTGCCTGCGCGGTGCTGCCGAGCGGGTGGACCCAGCCGGCGCGAATGTGTGCGGCGAAGGAGCCGCGCTTCCGAATCTGGAAGTACGAAGCGCCGTCAGCGGTCGCGCGATTGTAGCGGTAATCCGACGCGGTGAACGTCGATGCGTGCTCGACGCTGCCGTTGACGCGATATCCGCGATTCGGCGAGAACGGATCGTTGCTCCGGTCGAGACCCACGGTGACCGTGAGTGGCGACAACTTCCGATTCCCGCGCAGCGCTTCGAGCGTTGGTGCGTCGCAGACGCCGAAGTTGATGCAGAAGTAGACATCGCCTGCGTCAACTTTGCTCATCTCGAACCGATAGTTGAAGCTGAGTGGTGCGCGCTCTGTCATGTCCCGCGTGAAGGTGAGCGAGCTGCCGAAGCCGCGATCGACGTAGATGCCGGGTGCGCTAAGGCGATGGGAGAAGACGCCCGCCGCAAGGGTATTGTGCGGCGAGCCGAACCAGGGTTGTGTGAGATCCGCGCTGGCGTTGTAGGTAGGCACGTAGTAGCGCGAGAGTGCGCCGCTGGTGCCGACGGTTGCATTGCGGAAGATGCCGCGTCCGTTGAGCGACTTCGCGAACAAATTGCCAATGACCCCGTGCAGATGGAGCTGGCGCGCGCCGCCCCGGAAGTTGTAGCTGGCGAACCTTCCCTCGAGCTGAGCAAAGTCGATGGTGTTGAACCCCGCGCTCAGGCGCACGTCGTGGAACGGCGCTTCGGTGACGTCGATGACGACGACCTTGGCCGAATCCGGTATCGAGATGTCGATCGGCGGGCGCGGCTCGATCGACGCTCGGCGGAAGAGATTTGACTCGTACAGCTTGCGCTGACTGAGGAGCATCTCCGAGCGCTTGAAGATGTCGCCGACGTGGAACGTCAGCGATTTGAGAATGGTGCGCGAGCTGACGTCATCGTTGCCCTTGATGACGATGTCCTCGACGGTGGTTTTGTATTTCGGAATCAGCGTGAACCGCACCTGCGCGGTGTGCGAGGTGCTGTCGACGATGGTGGCGGTATCGACTTCCGCGTCCGCGTATCCCTTGTCGAACATGCGCGCCTGAAGATTGAACCGCGACGAATCGAGCTTGATCAGGTTGAGCGGACCATCCTTGCCGAGCGCGAGTCGATCGCTGATCTCGCGGTCGGTGAGGACCGTGGAATCCTGATTGACGACGATGCTGGAGACGGTGGTCGCCGGCCCTTCGTTGATGGTAAAGGTGACGCCGACCTGATTTTTGCCGCGCGCGACTACCGCGGTATCGACTTCAGTCTCGCGGTATCCGCGCTTCCAGTAGTAGATGCGGATGCGCAGCACATCGCGCTGCAGCTCCTGGTGATCGAGATACTTGCGGGTGTAGAAGTATTTCGATTTGCTGATCAGGCAGAACGGCTTGAGGATGAAGCTGTTGCAGTACGAAGCCGTCGTGTAAATGTTGTTGCGCAGATCGTCCTGCCGGACGACATGGACGCCCTTGAGTGTGAGGTTGACGACCTCGGGGTGGGGACTTGGCGCTGCAGTGAGTTTTTTGGGAGGGACGGCGGGTTGCTGGTCCTGCGCGAGAGAGGCGAGAGGCGAGAGGAGAGAGGCGACGACTACGAGTGCCAGCAAAGAACGCTGGCTGCGGACCGCCTCTCGCTTGCCGCCTCCCGCCTCTCGCCTATAGTCCTTCGAGCAACGCGTCGTTTGACGGCGTCGCCGCAATCCTCTTGATAAGCCATTCCATAGCCGAACTGGACGGCATTTGTTGTAGACCGCGTCTAAGCGTGTAAACATGCTCTAGCTGATCCGGACGGAAGAGCTTGTCTTCACGACGCGTGCCGCTGGTCGCAACGTCGATCGCGGGGAAGATGCGCTTCTCCGAAAGCGAGCGATCCAGCTTGATTTCGCAGTTACCGGTGCCCTTGAACTCTTCAAAAATCACGTCGTCCATGCGCGAGCCGGTCTCGACCAGCGCGGTGGCGATAATTGTGAGCGATCCGCCACCATGCTCTGGGGCGACCGAACGGGCAGATCCAAAGAAAGCCTTGGGACGTGCCATCGCGGACGAATCGAGACCGCCGGACAGGGTGCGTCCGGTGCCGCGCTCGACCGTGTTATATGCACGTGCCATGCGCGTGATCGAGTCCAGCACGATTACGACATCCTTACCGAGCTCGACGAGGCGGCGTGCGCGCTCCAAAACCATCTCGGTGACGTCGGTATGACGCACCGCCGGCATGTCGAAACTCGACGCGACGACTTCGCCGTAGCCCCACGTGATCATCTCGCTGACTTCCTCGGGACGCTCGTCGACGAGGAGGATCAAGAGAACCGCTTGTGGATGATTGATGGCGACGCCCTCGACGATTGCCTGCAGCAACATCGTCTTACCGGCGCGGGCCGGAGCGACGATCAGTGCGCGCTGGCCGTAGCCGATCGGCGCAATCAAATCGATTGCTCGGCGGGTGAGCTCAGGGCCGCCCTTGGCGGGGCGACCCGTTTCGAGCTTGAGTTTCCTCTCGGGGTACGACGCGATCAGTGAGCCGAAATCGGGCCGGCGCGCTGCCGCTGCCGGATCCTGATCGTTGATTTTTTGAACGTCGACGACGACGACGCGATTGCGGTGGTCGTGTCCGGTTGTCGCCTGCACCTGATCACCGCGACGCAGCGCGTACTGGCGAATCAGCTGCATCGGCACATAGGCATCGCCGGGCTCGGCGAGGTAGCTGAAACCAGCGCGGCGAATGAATCCGCCTTCGCGCTGCGGATCGAACCAACCGATGGTCTCGCTGTCTGGAACTATCGGCGCGAGTGGTGCGCGTGGCTCATTGCGTTGCTGTTGATTCTGTCCGCCGCCGCCCTGGCCACCACCACCACCGCCGCCACCACCGCGCTGTCTGCGTCCGCGCTGATTGCGACCGCGACGTCCGTTGTGGCGATTGTCGCGATGGCCATCGCGCTGATGTTGTCCCTGACCGCCTCGGTCCCCGCCGCCACCTTCACGCTGGTGTTGCGGATTGTACTGCGACTGCTGTTGTGACTGAGTGCCGGTGTTTTCGTTGCCGTTGCCGTTCGCTGGCGGCGCGCCTGAATCACCACTGTTGTCGTACCCCGACTGTGGTGCGGGCGTCGAGGGTGTATTCGGAATTGCTGGTGAGGTCATGTTATCGCGGGCGTCCGGTAGGTCTGCCGCGTCGGCTGGAGGAGGGGGAGATGAAGTTGGATTGGAATCCATGTCCAGGTACGGGTCTGCATCGCCGGTAGATTCGGCAAATGGAGTATGCGGTTGATGACCGGACGGACGGGACCTCCGGCCGCGACGAAAAGGACGTCGGCGTTCGCTCATGAATTGTGGTGTGGCTGAGACTTAGTGCTGCTCGAATGGCTCACGCGTTTCGCGGTCTGAATTCACGCGAAGATCGAAGCCGTATTTTGTATGGAATGGCGCGCTACGATAGCTGCGCTTGGTGCAAGAATGGTACTATCTACCAGACTGATTGTCCAGCAATAGGTAAATGGTACGGGCGTGCGCGGGTAATGTCCAGAGTCGCTTTTTATTCGGAGACCTTGGCGCTGTGGCTGCATCGTCTCGACTGAAGTCGGCAGTCTGCAGACAGCTTCGAACTTAACAACACCAAAGTCGGCAGTCTGCAGACTGACAGCTTGCAGTTCGCAGTCTTTGGTACACGCCTCTAGAGCGTAGTGCGCTTTGGACGCCTGTATGACGACTCCACACTGCCATCTGTTAACGGCTAACTGCCGACTTTGGTTTTAGTTTTACCGCAATGATGCCTACGGAACCGAATTTGTCCGCGGACCAGACCGATCCGTTACCAGCACTGGAACTGGCAGTACAGCAGCGCCCAGACGATGCGAGAGCCTTGGTCGCACTCGCGAATCATTACTGGCTAATCGGCACCGGCCCGGAGCCCGTCGCCGATCTAGCGTCGCGCGCGATAGCGGTGGATCCCGACAACCGCGCCGCCTGGCACCTGTGGGCGCTGGCGGAGTCAGATCCAAGACAGCGTGTGCAGCGTTGGCAGCAAGTAACGCAGCGCTTCCCGCAGGATCTTCTCGCCAAAGCCAACCTCGCCGACAACGCCGCGAGTCTCGCCGGCGCCGAGCACGACTACGATGCAGTAGATCTCGCGATCGCGACTTATAAGGATCTGCTCGCCGTTTCCGATCGCCCCGACCAACGCACCGCGCTAGAGAAAGCAATCACGACTCTCGAAGGCTGGAAATTCTGAGCGCGCCGCACGATCACGCCGGCGACGCTGGCAGCTCGCTCGAGGAGTTCCGCCAATTCCGCGAGCGCATGAACGCCGAGATTCTGGCCGAAGGCAACACGGTTATAAACCGCCTCTTCGCCCTCGACACCCGCACCTACGAACCCGGCGCGCTGGATGTAAAGACGAAGGAACTGCTCGGCCTCGTAGCTAGTCTCGTGTTACGCTGCGATGACTGTGTGACGTATCACCTGACGCGCTGCGCGGAAGAGAAAGTCACGCGCGCCGAGATGTTCGAGGCGCTATCAGTCGGCCTCGTAGTCGGCGGCAGTATCGTCATCCCGCATCTGCGTCGCGCGGTGGATCGTTGGTCAGAGCTCGAGAAGCTCCGGGGTGAGGGCTGAGGCGTTCGGACCAACGGCCAGTCCGGAGTTCGGATTAAGTGAGGAATGCGGCGCGCAAGAAGTAGATGCTAGTGGAAGGAGGTTGGGGGGTCCTCTAAGGCGCCGTCACAGTGAGCGCGAGGAGGAGACGCACGAGCGAGCAGAGCGAGCGAGTGTAGTTAGCGGCTCCGACCAAGCGAACGTGGCGCCGTGAGGACCCCCCGGCCGACCGACGACGAGATCTAACCGCTACTTCTTCGCAGTCGCCGTAGTCGAACTCGGCTTGGCGACGACGGAGGCATTGCCGTCCGAGATATACGCGTTGCCGGCTTTCTCGAGCCGATCCATGTTCGCCTGAATCGCATTGCCGATCACCTGGATGCGCGGCGTCGATCCCGGATTGAACGCAGGATCGTACGGCGACCGCATCGGCCCGCCGTCGACTTCAAACACCACCGGCCACGAATACGAAACGGTCTGGCCCGTCTTGGGATTGGTCCACGATCCCTTAGATGCGAGCGCGCGATTTTTCGGCCACAGTCCCTGCGGCAACGCCATCGATCTGATCTTGTAGCCCGGCACCGCGGAATCGATCGCGAGAACGTTGCGCGCGATCTGCTCCTGCACGAACGGGTCGGGATACTTGCTCAACTGCGCGTGCCACAGCGTGTGATCGCACAAT